>NZ_RBXX01000002.1:7824780-8125734 GCF_003635025.1 Saccharopolyspora antimicrobica
GGTGCCGGTGTGCAGCCTCGCTCCGGCTTTCTCCGCGAGGAGGGTCGTTTCGACGATCGCGCGCTGCGGGTGCAGCAGGCCACCTCGGCGGTCCAGCAGCACTACGTCGTCCGGGAAGAGCCGGTGTTGCGGGAACCGGCGGACGGCTTCGCGGTGGTCGAGCTGTTCGACGTCGAGCCCCCACCGCTCGGTCACGTCGGCCACGGTGCGCACGTCGGGGTCCTCGGCCGACCCGATGGTCATCGCGCCGCAGGGTTCGAGCAGCGGGACGCCCGCGCGTGCGCTGAGTTCCTGCCACGCCGAGCGCGCTTCGCGCAGCAGCGGGACGTAGTCACCGCCTTCCTTGTAGGCGACGCGGAAGATGCGCGTTTCACCGCCGGCCGCGCCGCGTTGGTGGCCGATGTCGAACTGCTCGAAGCCGGTCACCGCGATGCCGTCGGCGGCGAGCCGGTGCAGCAGCTGGCTGCCCATCGTGCCCACCCCGATAACTGCGACGCTCGACTGCTGAACTGGTTTCATCACGGTCTCCGCAGGAGGTCGGGGAGCATTGGCTCCAACAGCCCGAAACGTAGCATTCACTTCGCGGAGGCACAATGGACAACGTGAACACTTCACGTAGCGAGTCGCTGGGGCAACGCATCCGAAAGGCGGGCAAGCTCGCGAGCGGCGAACGGGCGGTGGCCGACTACCTGCAACGCCATCCCGAAGAGGCGGCGATCTCCTCGGCCGCCAAACTCGGCGAACTCACCGGCACCAGCGACGCGACCGTCATCCGCACAGCGCGCAAGCTCGGCTTCGACGGGCTCAACGACCTCAAGCGCAGTCTCGTCGACCACCTGGCCCGCCGCCGCGACCCCGCGCAGGTCCTCGACGACCGGGTGCAGCGGCTGCGGCCCGAGCACGGCGTGCTGCAACCCGTGATCGACGCCGGGCTGACCCTTCTCGGCGACGTGCCCGCGCTCATCGACAGCACCGACTGGACGCGCGCCGTCGCAACGCTCAACGACGCCGGGCACGTCTGGACCTACGGCATCGGCCCCAGCGCCGCCATCGCCGACCACCTGGCGCTGAGCCTGCGGCGCGCGGGCAAGCCGGCGGATTCCTGGACCGCGACGGGCTTCCGCCTCGCCGACGAACTCCTGCGGCTGCAACCCGCGCACGCGGTGGTCGTCATCGCGCCGCTGCGGGTGTTCCGCGAGATCGGCATCGTCCTCGGCCACGCGCACCGGATCGGCGCGCGCAGCGTGCTGCTGACCGAGGCCATCGACGAGGCCGGGGAAACCCAGGCCGACACCGTGCTGCCGCTACCCGACTCCACCGAGGGCGCGGCGAACGAGCTCATCGCACCGCTGACCATCCTGCACGCACTCGTGCTGGAGCTCGTCGCCGCTGAACGCACCTCGGCGGTCGAGCAGTACCAACGGCTGAACGAACTGCGCACCGAGATCGCGGGCACCGACCTCGACATCAGCCGCCTGCCCGAAGGGCCGTGAGTGTTTTGGGGTGCTATGGCGCCCCAAAACACTCACGGCACGTCAGGCATCGACTTGCCGCTCCGGTGCCGGCTTGGACGGGAAGAGGCTGCGGCGGGAGGTTTCCGGAGCCGCGAACATCGCGGCCGCCGCGATGAGCGCACCGGCCGCGACCAGTGCCGCCACGCTCCACGACGCCCCGTCGGACCACAGGATCAGCGACGTCGCCAGCAGCGGGGTGAAGCCGCCCAGCAGCACGCTGCCCATCTGGTAGCCGATGGACACACCGCTGTACCGCACGCGCGGCTCGAACAGCTCGGCGTAGAACGCCGCGATGGGCGCGAAGACCGCTCCGTGCGGCACCGCGAGCGCGATGGCCAGGGCCAGCGCGATCAGGACCGGTGACCTGGTGTCGACCAGCCAGAAGAACGGCCACGCGTAAGCGGCCATGAACAGCGCGCCCCCGATGAACACCGGTCGGCGGCCGACGCGGTCCGACAACGCACCCCACAGCGGCAGCGCGGCGATGTTCAGCGCGGCCGCGAGCATCACCCCGGTCAGCCCGGCCTGCCGCGGCAGGTCGAGCTGCTGGGTGATGTAGGTGAGGATGAAAACGGTGAACACGTAGTAGTTCCCGCCTTCGGCGAAGCGGACCCCGATCGCGATCAGGATCTGCTTCGGGTGGGTGCGCAGCACCTCGACCAGCGGCCGGCGCGACGGTCCGCCGGATTCGGTGGCCGCCACGAAGGATTCGGACTCGGTGATCCGGAACCGGATGTACAGGCCGACCAGGGCCAGCAGGATGCTCACCAGGAACGGGATCCGCCATCCCCAGCTGATCAGCTGGGGTTCGGGCAGCAGCGAGACGAGGCTGAACACCCCGGTGCCCAGCAGGAGACCGGCCGACACTCCGGTCTGCGGCCACGCGCCGTAGCGGCCGCGCTTGCCATCAGGTGCGTGTTCGACGGCCATCAGCACCGCCCCGCCCCACTCGCCGCCGACCGCGAAGCCCTGGACCAGCCGCAGCAGCACCAGCAGCGCCGGGGCCGCGAGGCCGATCTGCTGGTAGGTGGGCAGCAGGCCGATGAGCGTGGTGGCCCCGCCCATCAAGGTCAGGGTCATCACCAGGGTCGCCTTGCGACCGAGCCGGTCGCCGTAGTGCCCGGCCACGAACCCGCCGAGCGGGCGGGCGATGAACCCGGCCGCGAAGGTCCCGAACGCGGCCAGCGTGCCCGCCGCCGGGTTGATGTTGCTGAAGAACAGCTGGTTGAAGATCAGCGCCGCAGCGGTGCCGTAGATGGTGAAGTCGTACCACTCGATGACGCTGCCGATGGTGCTGGACGTCAACGTTCTCGACGCTGACGAGACCCCGGCACGCGTCGTTGCGTTGGAGGACATGTGCGCCTTTCGCGGTGGCTGGTCAGGAGCGGGCGAACGCGTCGGGCGCCCAGGGCAGTTGCGCGCCGCCGAACTTGGCGGCCCGGACATCGCCGGAGCGGGCGTGGCCCTCGAACAGCTCGACGCGGGCCGCGCGACCGCACACCTCGCCGAGCTTCGCGCTGGAGGCCGGGTCGGTGACTTCCTGGTAGGTCACGGTCTTGAGGTACTTGCCGACCCAGAGCCCACCGGTGTAGCGGGCGGCGCCGCGGGTGGGCAGCACGTGGTTGGTGCCGATGACCTTGTCCCCGTAGGACACGCAGGTCCCCTCGCCCAGGAACAGCGCACCGTAGTTGCGCATCTTCGCGAGCGCCTCGCGCGGCTGCGCGGTCAGGATCTGGACGTGCTCGCTGGCGTAGGTGTCGGCGAGTTCGTAAGCGGCGTCGAGGTTCTCGACGACGTGGACCTCGCCGTGATCGCGCCAGGCGGGCTCGGCGTTGTCCCGGGTGGGCATCTCCGGCAGCAGGGCGTCGATGTGCTCGACGACCGAGCGGCCCAGCTCTTCCGAGGTGGTGATCAGCACCGCGGGCGAGTCCGGGCCGTGCTCGGCCTGGCTCAGCAGGTCCACCGCCACGACGAACGGGTCGGCGGTCTCGTCGGCCACGATCAGGACCTCGGTGGGGCCGGCGAACAGGTCGATGCCGATCTCGCCGAACAGCTGCCGCTTGGCCTCGGCGACGAAGGCGTTGCCGGGACCTGCCAGCATGTCCACCGGCGCGATGGTCTCGGTGCCCAGCGCCATGCTCACCACGGCCTGAACACCGCCGAGGAGGTAGATCTCGTCGGCCCCGGCCAGGTGCATGGCCGCCACGGTCGCGTCCGGCACCTCGCCGCGGATCGGCGGCGTGCAGGCCACCACGCGCGGCACCCCGGCGGTCTTCGCCGTCAGGATCGTCATGTGCGCCGAGGCCAGCAGCGGGTAGCGACCGCCGGGCACGTACGCACCGGCGGCGGCGACGGGGATGTGCTTCTGCCCCAGGTGGACGCCGGGCAGGGTCTCCACCTCGAACTCCTGCATCGACGCCAGCTGCCGCTCGGCGAAGGCGCGGACCTGCTGCTGGACGAACTCGATGTCGGCGATGACCTGCTTCGGAACGCGGGAGACGATCTCCTCGATCTGCGCGGCCGACAGCCGGAACGACTCGGGCTGCCAGTTGTCGAACTTCGCCGAGTACTCGCGAACCGCCTGGTCGCCGCGGGCGCGGATGTCGGCGACGATCGCCCCGACCTTCTCCTGCACGTCGGGCAGCGAGGTCGTGGTCGCCGCCGAGCTGGTGGCCGGGGCCTTGAGCGCGAAAGCCATGACTGTGGTGATCCCTTCGGATGTTTACGTACACATCGCAATGTAGGCGGCTAGGGTGTTTACGTAAACCCACAGTTCGGACTCCCTCGATCCAGCACCTGGAGGTACTCGGTGGTCACCAGCCGGGACGTAGCGCAGCTGGCCGGCGTTTCGCAGATGACGGTGTCCCGGGTCCTGCAGGGCAGCGACAAGGTCGCCCCGGAGACCCGGGAACGCGTCCTGACCGCGATGAAGGAGGCCGGCTACCGGCCCCACGCCGCGGCGCGGACCATGCGCACCCGGCGCACCTCGACCGTCGGCGTCGTGGTCGCCGACATCACCAACCCCTTCTACCCGCAACTGCTGGAAGCGGTCGGCCAGGCCCTGGACGCGGCCGGCCAGCGGATGGTGCTGTGGAACGCGCCCGATCCCGGCGGCGAGAGCGCTCTGCGAGCGCTGGACGAGGGCACCGTCGACGGCCTGATCTTCACCACCGTCACCGAGGGCTCCGAGCAGCTCGCCGGCGCGCTCCGGCGGGGAGAGCCGATCGTGCTGCTGCACCGCGGGCTGGATTCGCTGGACTGCGACCAGGTCACCACCGACAACCTCGCCGGCGGCCGGGCGGTCGCCGACTACCTGGTCGCCACCGGCCACACCCGGATCGGCTTCCTGCGCGGCCCCGAGCTGCCGAGCACGTCCCGGCACCGGGAGCGCGGATTCCGCGACCGCCTGGCCGAACTCGGCCGGCCGCTGGACGCTGAGCTCACCGCCCAGGGCGGGTTCGCCCACGACCTCGCCAGGTCGGCGATGCGCGAACTGCTCTCCCGGGAGGACCCGCCCACCGCCGTGTTCTGCGCCAACGACCTGACCGCGCTGGGCGCGGTCGACGGCGCCGTGTCCCTGAACCGCCGCGTCCCCGAGGACGTGTGGGTGGTCGGGTACGACGACATCGCGATGACGTCGTGGGACTCCTACGACATCACCACGGTCCGGCAGCCCATCGCGGAGATGGCGCGCACCGCCGTGCGCCTGCTGCTGGAGCGGGTCGACGACCGCTCACTGCCCCCTAGGAAGCAGGAGTTCCCCAGCGAGCTCGTCATCCGCGGCTCCACCGCCCACACCGCACCGCAGAACAACGGATGACAGGCATTTTCGGCGAGCGCGCCCCGAAAGCCGCGCTTTCGGTTCAGCCGACGATTCGGCGCGCGCCGATGTAGTGGCCGTCGCCCTTGACCGAGCGAACGTCGACCAGCTGGCCCTCGGTCGGGGCGTCCACGATCTTGCCGCCGCCCACGTACATCGCGACGTGGTGGATGGTCGCCGGGTTGCCGGTGCCGTCGTCGTAGAAGACGAGGTCGCCCGGTCGCAGCTGGTCCCTCGACACCGGGCGGCCGGCCTTCCACTGCGTCCGGCTGCTCGGCGGGATCGAGATGCCCGCCTGCTTGTACGCCCACTGGGTCAGGCCCGAGCAGTCGAACGTCGTCGGCCCCTTCGAGCCCCACTCGTACTGCGAACCGCGCTTGGACAGGGCCGCCTGCAGCGCGGTGTTCGCCGCGCCAGGCGGGCCGAGGTAGGAGCCGGTGTCCACCGGGCCCTGCAGGCGGTCGCGATCGGAATCGTCCAGGCCGCCGAGCGCGCGGCGGACCTCCTCGATCCGCCCGTCGAGATCGTCCTTGCGCTTCTGCACCTCGTCGAGCAGGCGCGCGGCCTCGTCGGTCGCCTGCTGCGCGCGGAGTTCCGCGGCCTGGGCCTGCTCCCGGGAGGTTCGCGCGCGATCGACCGCCTCGGAGTAGCTGTCGAGGACCTCCCTGTTGCTGCTCGCCATAGCGCCGAGCATCGTCGCGCGGTCGAGGAAGTCCTCGGGGCTCTCGCTGGTCAGCGCGGCCGACACCTCGCTCATCCGGGCACCGCGGTACGCCGAGCCGGTGAGCCGGTCGACCTCTCCGCGCAGCTCGTCCTGCTCGCGCTGGGCCTCGCCCTCGATCCGCAGGGCTTGGGCCACCGTTTCCTTCGCGCGGTCCAGTTCGGCCTCGTTGGCGTCGTGGGCCATCTCCGCGTCGGTGAGGTCTTCCTCCGCCTTCGCCGCTTCCGCGCCGAGCCGCTGGTACTCCTCGACGGGGTCCGATGGTTGTGCACCAGCGGGCAGGGCCAGGGTTCCCGCCATCGCGGCGATGGCCGAAGCGGCCAACGCCGCCTTCACCGATTTCCTGAGGCGTTGTGCTGCCACGTCGCGAACGTCTCCTCTGCATCACCGGGCCGTTGCCGGATCACGAACTTCCGCCCCCCGGACCGGAAGCTACTCGATCCCCGAACCGCTGTCTACTATCAATCTTAGTAGTGGAGATTTCCTTGTGCCGCAGCGGAATATCGAATCCGGGGCCACCTTGCCAAGCAATCTACTATCTGTAATAGTTGACGAGTTCGCCGGGGATCGAGGACCCGGAGAACACCGGGGCTGCGGACCGCCCCTCACCGCCCTCCCCCAGCGCGAGACCGGTCCGCAGCCCCGGGCGCGATCAGATGGGCAGCGTGAAACCCGCGATCGGCCCGCGCATCCAGGCGATCAGCTCACCCCACAGGCCGGTCACCAGGGCCAGCCCGATCACGATGAGGAAGACCCCGCCGATCTGCTGCATCCGGCGGACGTTCTTGCGCAGCCAGTCCGCCGCCCGGACCGCCCAGCGCAGGCCGAGCGCCAGCACCACGAACGGCAGCCCCAGCCCCAGGCAGTAGGCCAGCACCAGCAGGAGCCCGCGCCACACGGCGGGACCGACATCGGTTCCGCTGGCCACCGCGATCACCCCGGTCAGCGTCGGGCCGAGGCAGGGCGTCCACCCGAGGCCGTAGACGGCACCCAGCAGCGGCGCACCCCACAGGCCGTCGCGGCGCGGCGTGTGCCGCAGCTTCCAGTCGAACTGCAGCGGCGGGATGAAGCCGAGGAACACCAGTCCCATCACGGCGGTGACGATCCCGCCGATGCGCTGCAGCAGCAGCTCGTTGGCCAGCACCGCGTCCGAGAAGCCGAGCACCGTGACCGTCGCCGCCGCGAACACGACGGTGAACCCGAGCACGAACAGCAGCGCCGCACCGGCGACCCGCCACCGGCCGACCGGTCGGCGCCGCTCCCGCTCGGACAGGTCGACCGCCGGCGCCTGGACGCCCACCAAACCCGCGAGGTAGGCGAGATAGCCCGGCACCAGCGGGATCGCGCACGGCGAGGCGAAAGACACCGCGCCGGCGACCACCGCGAGCAGCGCGGCCAGCAGCAGCGGGCCGGAGATGGCCAGATCCGTCAGGTCCACAGCAGAACCCCCGCCCACCCGTCACCACGCCGCGATCCGGATCCGGGCAACGACATCTCCACCACCTCCGCAGGGGCCGCCTTACTACTATCCTGGATAGTACTAGCGGTGCGCGTCACCCCGGCACTGGCCCGCGATCCCGGCACGGCGGACCCGGTATCCTCAACACCCGGAGACGGGAGGTGGCATGCAGGGCCTGGGAGAGCTCGAGAACGGTGTGATGGACGTGCTGTGGACGTCCACCGCGCCCATGACCGTGCGCGAAGTCCTCGCGAAGCTCAACGAAACGCGCGATCTCGCCTACACGACGGTGATGACGGTGCTGGACAACCTCCACCGCAAGGGCTGGGCGGACCGCGAGCTGCAGAACCGCGCCTACCTCTACACCCCCGCCGAGAGCCGCGAGGAGGCCGCCGCGCGCGTGCTGCGCGAGCTGCTCGACTCCAGCGGTGATCCCGAAGCCGTCCTGCTGCACTTCGCGCAGTCGGCCTCCGACGACGAGACGGCCGCCCTGCGGCGCGGCCTGCGCCGACGGCCCCGGCGATGATCCTCGCGGTAGCCCTGCTGCTCGGCGTGGCGTTCGTCGCCGGGTTCGGCCCCGCGGTGCTGAACCGGATGCTGCAGCGGCGGATGGATCCGCAGCTCGTGCTGATGACGTGGGGCGGCCTGGTCGCCACCACGTTCGTCACCGTGACCGCGGCCCTGACGATCACGGTGCTGCCCACCCACGGCCCGGCACCGCTGCTCGTCCAGCTGCTCCACCACTGCTGGACGGCCCTGCAGCACGGTTCCGCACCCCAGCTCCACCTGGCAGCGGGACTGCTGCTGCTCACCGCGATCGCCGGCCTGTCGTCCCGGGTGAGCATCGGGCTGCTGCGGCACACCCGGCGCCAGCGGCGCGAGCACCGCCGCCACCTCGACCTGCTGCGCATCGCGGCGCGCCCCGAGTCCGGCGCGTTCCCGATCATGTGGCTCCCGCACCCCGAGCCGATGGCCTACAGCGTGGCGGGCACGCCGGGCTTCGTGGTCGCCACCGACGGAGTCCGCGACCGCCTCGGCCCCGATGCCGCCGCGGTGCTGGAGCACGAACGAGCACACCTCCGAGGCCGCCACCACCTCCTCGTCGGCCTGGCCGAGGCGTTGTCCCGCTCGGCCCCGTGGCTCCCGCTGATGCGGCGCTCCCCGGAGCTGGTGCGCACCGCCGTCGAACTGGCCGCCGACCGCTCGGCCGCGCACCTGCACGGCCCCGGCGCGGTGCGCTCCGCGCTCCTGCACATGTCCGGCGGGCGCGGCGGAGGCTCGACGCCCGCGCACGCGCTGGGGATGGCCAACAGCGCAGTGGCCCTCCGGCTCCACCACCTCAGCGCCCTGCCGTCGGCGCCGGGCCGGACCAAGCGCGCGCTGGCCTCCGGCGTGGCGGGACTGACCGCCGCCACGCTGCCGACGCTCGCCGGCATCGCACTGCTGCCCGTGCTGGCGATGCTCACCTGCCCGTTCGCGTTCGGCTTCTGATCCTCCCGCCGGGCGGTGACGATCGGTCACCGACGCTCCCCGCCGCACGCCGATGACCGTCACCCGAAAGCACTACTAAGATCAATAGTAGCCGTGACGTCCTGTGCAGATCGCTCCCACGCTAACCCAAAAGCATTGCGGCAGAACATAAAACGACGCCCCGGATCAACGCGGCGAACACACCTCCAGTACGGTTCTCACCGTGTGCAACCGGCTGCCCACTGTCCGCACCGCGGGAATTCCGGCGCTCTGCGTCATCCTGCTGACGCTGGGCACCTTCCTCGCCGCGCACACCCTGATCGGTACCCCGACCACCTGCGCAGCCGGTTCGCAGATCAGCTCCCACTCGCAGCCGTGCGGCGAGAATCGCCCCGACTCCCTGGAGCACGGCCCCGGCGACGCCGAGTGCGCGGCCTCCGCGCGAGACGTCGGATCCACGTTGGACACCGCAGCGCTGCTGCTCGATCCGGCCACCGGCGGCCAGGAATTCCCCTCCGCGTTCCACCGGACCACGACCGCCCTGCCGCGCCCGGCCCTGCCGCCGCACGGACGGGACGTCCTGAGTTCCACGTGCATCTCGCGAACGTGATCAGTTATCGCTTCCTGTCCTGATCACGATCGACGCACCGCACCCGCCGACCGCGGACCGGTGCACCCGATACCCGCACCTGCGCGATTGCGAGGAACGCGATGCAAGGACTCCTCCCCCGCACCGGCGACCGCTCCGGCGCGGCGACGGCGCTGCGGCCTGCCCACGCCATCGACACCACCGTCGGCAACACCCCGGTCCTGTGGATCGACCAGCCGTTCAACCCGCCCGGAACCGGGTTCTGGGCGAAGCTGGAAGGGCACAACCCGGGCGGCATGAAGGACCGGCCCGCGCTGCACATGGTCGAACGCGCCCGGCAGCGCGGCGAGCTCGAACCGGGCGGCACGATCGTCGAATCGACCAGCGGCACGCTGGGCCTGGGGCTCGCCCTCGCCGGGATCACCTACGGGCACCCGGTCACCCTGGTCACCGATCCCGGCCTGGAACCGATCATGCACCGGATGCTCCGGGCGTTCGGGGCGCGCATCGACGTGGTCACCCGGCCGCACCCGAGCGGCGGCTGGCAGCAGGCGCGCCGCGACCGGGTCGCCGAGCGCCTCGCGGCCACGCCCGGTTCCTTCTGCCCGGACCAGTACAACAACCCCGACAACATCGCCGGGTACGCGCCGCTGGCGCTGGAACTCGCCGCGCAGCTGCGCTGCGTCGACGTCCTGGTGTGCTCGGTGGGCACCGGTGGCCACTCGGCCGGCGTGACCCGGGTGCTGCGCAGCTTCTTCCCGGAGCTGCGCCTCGTCGGCGTCGACACGATCGGCTCCACCATCTTCGGCCAGCCCGCGAGGCAGCGGATCATGCGCGGACTCGGGTCGAGCATCCACCCGCGCAACATCGACTACCCGGCCTTCGACGAGGTGCACTGGGTCGGACCGGCCGAGGCGGTGTGGGCCGCGCGCCGCCTCGCCGCCACGACCTACGCCAGCGGCGGCTGGAGCGTCGGCGCCGTCGGGCTGGTCGCCGGCTGGGTCGCCCGCACCGCGGGGCCGGGCACCCGGGTCGCCGCCGTCTTCCCGGACGGCCCGCAGCGCTACTTCGACACCGTCTACAACGACGAGTACTGCGAGCGGCACGACCTGCTGCGGGCAGCTCCGCCGGAAGAACCGGACGTGCTGGCCCATCCGCTGGAGCGGGAGGTCTCGCGCTGGACGCGGTGCGGCGACGTGGTCGATCCGGCGGAGGGCGATCGGCGTTGATCCAGACCGCCAAGCAGTTCCGGTCGTTCAACCGGACCGTTCAGCTGCTCGTGATCAACCAGTTCACCATCAACCTGGGCTTCTACATGCTCATCCCGTACCTGGCGGCGCACCTGTCCGGCGGGCTCGGGCTGGCGACCTGGCTCGTCGGGCTGGTGCTCGGGGTCCGGAACTTCGCGCAGCAGGGCATGTTCCTCATCGGCGGCACCCTCGCGGACCGCCTCGGTTACAAGCCGCTGATCATCGCCGGGTGCTCGCTGCGCACCGCGGGATTCGCGCTGCTGGGCATCGTGGATTCCGTTCCCGCGCTCCTGCTGGCCTCGGCCGCAACGGGATTCGCCGGGGCGCTGTTCAACCCGGCCGTCCGCGCCTACCTCTCGCACGAAGCCGGTGACCGGCGGGTCGAGGCGTTCGCGCTGTTCAACATCTTCTACCAGTCGGGCATCCTGCTCGGGCCGCTGGTCGGCATGGCGCTGACCGGAATCGCCTTCCAGGCGACGTGCTTCACCGCCGCGGCGGTCTTCGCGGTCCTGACCGCGCTGCAGATCCGCGCCCTGCCGCAGCGCAAGGGCTACCGCGAGGAGGCCGGCGGGCGGTCGGTCCTGGCCGACTGGCGGAGCGTGGTCGCCAACCGGTCCTTCGTCGCCTTCTCGGTCGTGATGATCGGCAGCTACGTGCTGTCGTTCCAGGTCTACCTGGCGCTGCCGCTGGAGGCCCGGCGGCTCGCCGGGGACGGCCTGGCCGGCACCGCCGTGGTCGCCTCGCTGTTCGCGGTGTCCGGGCTGCTGGCGATCGCGGGGCAGCTGCGCATCACGGCGTGGTGCAAGCGGCGCTGGGATCCCGGCGTCTGCCTGGTCGTCGGCCTGCTGGTGATGGGCGCGGCATTCCTCCCGCCGCTGCTCACCGCCGGACTGCCGACCGCGACCACAGCCGAGGAGATCGTGCTGCGAGCCGCCCCGCTCGTGCTGTCCGCGGCACTGATCGGCCTGGCGCAGGTGATCGTCTTCCCCTTCGAGATGGACACCATCGTGACCCTCGCGGGCAACAGGCTCATCGCCACGCACTACGGCCTGTACAACACGGTGTGCGGAATCGGGATCATGCTCGGCAACCTCGCGACGGGAAGCGTACTCGACCTCGCTCGCTCGACCGGACTGCCCGCGCTGCCCTGGATGGTCATGTCGGCCCTGGGCCTGCTCTGCGCGGGCGGCATCGCCGCGCTCCAGCGCACCCGCCGACTGACCGCCCCCGGCCTGCAACCGGCGACCGGCTGATGTCCTGACCGGCTCACGCGTGGAAGGGGCGCCACCCCCGGGCGGCACCCCTTCCCCATGCCACCCAGGCCCCGAGATCCGCAATTTCAATGGAAATCAGACATCCAATTTCCATTGAAATCGCGTAGTTCCCGACACGCCCCGGCTTGTCGGGGCGCGACACGCCGGAGGTGCGGGCGACTTCCGCAAGTTCCATTGAAATCGTGGACCTGATTTCCATTGAAATCGCGGAAGTCGCCCGCAACTGCCGGTAGGTCGGGTGGTCGGCACGCCGACAGGTGCGGGCCCTTCCCGGTCCGCTCCGCTGGGTCAGTCCGGCAGGGGACGTGCTCCTCGTTCCGCGAGCATTCGGGTCATCACGTCGATTTCCGCTGTTTGCGCCGTCAGCATCTGCTGGGCGAGGTTGCGCACCTGGGGGCGTTCGGCCCTCTCCGATGCGTACTGCATCATCGGCGTACCGCCTCGGTGGTGGCGGATCATCAGCTGGAGGAAGAACGCGTCGAATTCCGGCCCTTCGAGCGAGCGCAGCCGGTCGAGGTCCTGTTTGGACGCCATGCCGGGCATCGCGGTCCGCTGCGGCGTGTGCTGGTCGTGCTCGGCCGCCATCCACGTCATCGGGTTGCCGGGCGCCAGATCCGGCTCGTTCCACAGACTCAGCCAGCCCTTCATCCGGCCGGTCTGCTCCAGTTGCGTGGTCTCGATGTCGAAGGCCAGCTGCCGGATGAGCCGGTCCTGGCTCTTCTCCCGCGCGATGGAGGCCATCTGCACGCCTTGCAGGTGGTGCACGCTCATGTCCTGCGAGAACCCGACGTCGACCGGATCGGCCGAATCCGGCTCGCCCACCCGCAGCGACAGCACTCCGGACGCCACGAGCAGCCCGACGGCCAGCAGCATCGCCGCTCCCAGGGCGATCCGCACCGTGCGCGATGCGGTGCGCAGGGAGTTCACGCCGGATCCTCCTGCCCCGCAGCACCGCGGCCCGCGGCCATCGGAACCGCGTCCGGTCCCGGCGGGTTCGGGTCGAACGGCGGCGGGGAGTCGGGGTCGAATCCACCGGGCCCCAGCGCCGAGCATGACGCGCCGACCTCGGGATGGGTGTAGGGGTTGGTCCGCGTCGAGGAGATGAACTGGTCGATGCGCGGATCACCGGCGTCGGCCAGCTTCAGCTGACGCCCCCACGACTGGAGCGAGATCCGCTGGTCCAGGCCGGGATACGGCGACAACGCCATGTACTGCTGCCCGTCGACCTTCGCGCGCAAGGCGTCGAGCGCGGCGCCGTCGACCCGCTCCGGGTCGTAGGCGATCCACACCGCGCCGTGTTCCAAGGAGTGCACGAGGTTCTCGGTGCGCACCGGGACCTCGTACACCGTTCCTTCGCACGCGGCCCAGATTCCGTCGTGCGGCCCGCCGAAAGCCGGGCTGTAGTCGTAGTTCACCCGCTGCGCCGGATCGACGTGCTTGCCCGCCTCGTAGTCCTCGACGACCACGCCCGGGATCTGCCGCGCCGGGTCGCGATTGGCCTCCGACGGCGTCCACTTCGCCATCGCGGCGTCGCGCTCGGTCTTGTCGGCGTACTGGACGTAGACGTAACCGAAGATGCCGCCCGCGAACGCCAGCACGACTGCGACCGCGGTGATGCCCGCCCACGGCAGCCCGCCGCCGCCCGCCAGCGCCTTGCTCGCCTGCTTGCCCGTACCTGCTCGTTTCACGAGAACCACCGTAGTACTACGGTCAATAGTACTAAGTTATACAGTGACGCTACGCAGCGCCCGGCCTCCGGGCTGTCAGGCGAAAGCGATGACAACGGTTGTGCCGCGGCCGGTCGCCGCGCGCCCCCGCCCAGCGCGCAAGGGTTCGTACGCGGCGCGGATCCTGCGCACCACGGACCACAAGCAGATCGGCATCCTCTACCTGATCACCTCCATGGGCTTCTTCCTGGTCGGCGGCCTGATGGCGATGCTGATCCGCGGTGAGCTCGCCGTTCCGGGGATGCAGTTCCTGTCGCAGGAGCAGTACAACCAGCTGTTCACCATGCACGGCACGGTGATGCTGCTGCTGTACGCGACGCCGATCCTGTTCGGCTTCGCGAACTACATCCTGCCGCTGCAGATCGGTTCCCCCGACGTCGCGTTCCCGCGGCTGAACGCCCTCGGGTACTGGCTGTACTCGTTCGGCGGTCTGATGGTCGTCAGCGGCTTCCTGCTGCCGGGCGGCGCCGCGGACTTCGGCTGGTTCGCCTACACCCCGCTGTCGGACGCCCTGCACTCGCCGGGCCACGGCGCGGACATGTGGATCGCGGGTCTGGCCGTCGGTGGTCTGGGCACCATCCTGGGTGCGGTGAACATGATCACCACGGTGGTCTGCTTGCGCGCGCCGGGCATGACGATGTTCCGGATGCCGATCTTCACCTGGAACATCCTGGTGACCAGCGTGCTGATCCTGATGGCGTTCCCGATCCTGACCGCCGCGCTGCTGGGCCTGATGGCCGACCGGCACCTGGGTGCGCACGTGTTCGACCCGGCCAACGGTGGCGTGATCCTCTGGCAGCACCTGTTCTGGTTCTTCGGCCACCCCGAGGTCTACATCGTGGCGCTGCCGTTCTTCGGCATCGTCTCGGAGATCTTCCCGGTGTTCAGCCGCAAGCCGATCTTCGGCTACTCCGGCCTGGTGTACGCCACGCTGGGCATCGCGGCCCTGTCGGTCGTGGTCTGGGCGCACCACATGTACGCCACCGGCGCGGTGCTGCTGCCGTTCTTCGCCTTCACCACCTTCCTGATCGCGGTCCCCACCGGTGTGAAGTTCTTCAACTGGATCGGCACCATGTGGAAGGGCCAGCTGACCTTCGAATCACCGATGCTCTTCAGCGTCGGCTTCCTGGTCACCTTCCTCTTCGGCGGTCTGACCGGTGTGCTGCTGGCGATGCCGCCGGTCGACTTCCACGTGTCCGACACCTACTTCGTGGTCGCGCACTTCCACTACGTGCTCTACGGCACGATCGTGTTCGCGACCTTCGCAGGCATCTACTTCTGGTTCCCGAAGATGACCGGCCGGATGATGGACGAGCGGCTGGCCAAGCTGCACTTCTGGCTCACCTTCATCGGCTTCCACGGCACCTTCCTGGTCCAGCACTGGCTGGGCAACGAGGGCATGCCGCGCCGGTACGCCGACTACCTGGAGTCCGACGGCTTCACCATGCTGAACACGATCTCCACGATCGGTGCGTTCATCCTGGGTGCCTCGATGCTGCCGTTCCTCTACAACGTGTTCAAGAGCTACCGCTACGGCGAGGTCGTCGAGGTCGACGACCCGTGGGGCTACGGCAACTCGCTGGAGTGGGCCACCTCCTGCCCGCCGCCGCGGCACAACTTCACCGAGTCCTCGGAGCGGCCCGGCTGAGCAACGTGCCCATGCCCATCCCACCCTTGTCGTGCATTCATGCGCATGTCACTATGTATTGGACGACAGCGACGGAAGGGACGGACATGGGGCACGGACACGGGCACGGACACGGGATATCGCCCGCCCAGGCGGCGAGCGCCTCCTCGAAGCACCTCCGGCGGCTGTGGCTCGCCGCGGGCTTGGGCCTGGTCACCTTCGGAGCGCAGGTCGTCGTGGGCCTGTCCACCGGGTCGCTGGCGCTGCTGTCCGACTCCGCGCACGTGTTCACCGACGTGTCCGGCATCCTGATGGCCATCGCGGCGATCCTGATCGCGCAGCGGGCCAGCGCCCGCGCCAACCGCACGTTCGGGCTCTACCGCACCGAGGTCTTCGCCGCGCTGTTCAACGCCGTTCTGCTGTTCGCGGTGGCCGGGTGGGTGCTCTACGAGGCGATCGACCGGTTCGAAGAGCCGCCGGAAGTCCCAGGCCTGCCAGTCAGCATCGTCGCCGTGGTCGGCCTGGTGATGAACGTCGCCGCGCTCCTGCTGCTGCGCTCCGGCGCCGAGGAGAGCATCAACGTCCGAGGCGCCTACCTGGAAGTCATGGCCGACATGCTGGGCTCCATCGGCGTGCTCGTCAGCGGCCTCGTGACGCTGCTGTTCGGCTGGCGCTACGCCGACCCGATCATCGGTGTGGCGATCGGGTTGTTCGTGCTGCCCAGGGCGTTCAGCCTCGGCAAGGGCGCGCTGCGCATCCTCCTGCAGCACGCTCCCGAGCGCATCGACGTCGCCGGGATGACCGCCGACCTCAGCGCGCTGCCCGGCGTGCAGGAAGCCCACGACCTGCACGTGTGGACCCTCACCTCCGGGATGGAGGTCGCCTCGGCGCACCTGAAGGTCGACGCCGACGCCGACTCCTCGGCCGTGCTGGTGGCCGCGCAGCGCCTGCTGGCCGAGAAGTACCAGCTCGAGCACGCGACCCTGCAGATCGAGACCGCCGAAGCGGCCAGCCGCTGCCAACAGCTCAGCTGGTAGGCCTCAGGCCCGGGCTCCGTTGTTCCGCAGCCACGTGTAGGGATTCACCTTGCGGCTGCTCGCGTCCCACACCTCGAAGTGCAGGTGCGGGCCGGTCGACTGGCCGCGGTTGCCGACCTCGGCGATGACATCGCCCGCTTCGACGCTCTCCCCCTTGCGCACCAGCGCGCGGTTGATGTGACCGTAGACGGTGGTGGTGCCGTCCGAGTGCCGCAGCCGCACCCACAGCCCGAAGCCGCTGGCCGGGCCGGCGTCGATCACCACGCCGCGCTTGACCGCGTAGATGGGGGTGCCGATCCTGTTGGCGATGTCCAGGCCGTAGTGCGTGGTCCCCCACCGCGCGCCCGGCATCGAGGTGATCCGCCCCGCCACCGGCCACACGACGCGGTTGCGCAACGCCTCCCGCTCGGCGGCCTCCCGCTGGCGAGCGGCTTCGGCCTCCGCCGCCGCACGTTCCTCGTCGAGGCGGAGGCTCTTGTTCAGGCCCGCCAGCTCGTCGTGCTCCCCGGAAGCCGACTGCGCGGGCAGCAGGTTGGGCGAGGCCGGTGGCGGGGCGGGCCCGTCGGCGATGATGTGGCCGATGGAGGCCACCGGCGCGATGCCGCTGTCGAGGCCTTCAAGGTGCCCGGACGCCTGCGCTTCGTGCGTCGAGGCCACGCTCGCTGCGGCGAGAGCTCCGCCCATCACGCCCAGCATCGTCACGTAGGCCCGGACCACACCCGATGGCCGCAGCCCGGGGCGCTGCTCCAGAACCCGGTCCTCCGGGTCTTCCTGCACGTGCCCCCGGGAGGCGAGGCGCTCCTTGCGGCTGGATGCGGGGGTACCGCCGCTGGCCCGATCGTGTCGCACGTGCCGCCTTTCAGATCATCACGTTCGCGTTGCACCCCCCAGCCGGCGACCCGCTGCAGGCGCGCGCAGCGCCTGGCAGCCGCAGCCCACCCGAACGGCCCCCGAAAACCGTCACCGACAGCGACCCGCGGAAGGTCGCGGCAAGGTTACGACACCAGCCCGACCTTGTCTACTAAATCATCTAGTACGGTCACTCTTCGTTAACGTCAATCCACAGTGGATACAGATATAGCGGAGACCCTCGCAGCGGCACCGGACGACTGATCTACTATCGACGTTAGTGACCAACCAAGTACGACAGATGCGTTCACGGGCAACCCCGCGTCAACCCCGCCCTGCGCAACCGCGCCTCAGGGGACCGTGACGCAACCCAGCCACAAGAAACCGCAAACGTGAGATCCCTCCGGACGCAACCACCACTGAAAATCGCGGAGAGGCGGAACTGCCCATGAGCAGGAATCTCCAACTGACCCTCGTCGTCATCGGTGTCGCGGCGGTGGCGATCTTCACGCTGCTGCTCGTGAACCGGCCGGCAGATCCGGAAGCCGCCCCCGCCGAACCCGGCCCGCTGCCCGCCGGACTGCTGGTCCGCGAGGACAGCCACCAGCTGTCCACCGCCGCTGACGGCAAGGTGACCCTGGTGGAGTTCCTCGACTTCGAGTGCGAAGCGTGCGGCGCGGTCTACCCGGCGATGGAGCAGCTGCGCGCCGACTACGACGGGCGCATCAACTACGTCGTCCGCTACTTCCCGGTGCCGAGCCACCGCAACGCCGACCTGGCGGCCCGAGCCGCCGAAGCGGCCGCGGCGCAGGGCAAGTTCGAGCAGATGTACCAGGCCCTCTTCGACAACCAGCAGGCGTGGGGCGAGAAGCAGGAGTCCCAGGAAGCGGTGTTCCTCGACTACGCCCGCGCCATCGGCCTGGACATCGAGCGCTTCCAGGCCGACCTGAACAGCCCCGCCACGGCTGCCCGCGTCAAGAAGGACTGGAACGACGGGCTGGCCGTAGGTGTCGAGGGCACGCCCACCTTCTTCCTGAACGGCAAGAAGTTCGTCCCCGACTCCTACCAGCACCTCACCGACGCCATCGACACCGCACTGGCGAAGTAGTCCGCAGGCGCACGCGCGTGGCCCACTTCGCCACCGGCTCCGCTCGCGGCGGCGGATCAGCCCTGGGACCGGCCTCCGATGAGCACCCCGTCGACCCGCCGGGGGATGCCGAGGGGATTGTCCTCGCGCAACGCAGCGGGCAGGAGTTCGCCGGGCACGTCCTGGTAGGTGACCGGGCGGAGGAAGCGCCGGACGGCTGTCGCACCGACCGAGGTGTGCAGCGGCACGGTGGTCGAGGGCCACGGGCCGCCGTGGTGCTGCGACCAGGTCACCGCGACCCCGGTCGGCCAGCCGTTGAAGATGACGCGACCGACCCTCCTCCGCAGGGCTGCCAGCAGGCCCGCAGCACCCGGTTCGGTGGGCTCCGCGTGGAGACTGCCGGTCAGGCTGCCCGGCAGGACTGCCAGCGCGGCAGCCAGCTCATCGGCACCGGCGTACTCGACGATCAGGGTGCAGGGACCGAAGCACTCCTCGGCGAGGACGTCGGCCTGCTCGGTGAACACCTGCGCATCGACGGCGAGCACCGCGGGCCGCACGCAGTACCCCGCACCGCCCCGGGCGGAGAGCAAGGTCTTCACACCGGGCACATCACCCAGTGCCGCAACACCGGTCACGTAGCCGTCGCGGATCCTCGCGTTGAGCAGTGGTGCGGCCTCGGCAGCGCTGACCGCCTCGGCGACCTGGTCGCCGAACCCCCGGCCGGCCGGGACGAAGACCGCTCCGGGTTTCGTGCAGAACTGCCCCGCTCCCAGCGTGAAGGAGCCGGCCAGTCCAGCGGCGATCTCATCGCCACGCCGCTCCAGCGCCGCTTCGGTCACGACGACCGGGTTGATGCTGCCCAGCTCGCCGTAGAACGGGATCGGATCCGGTCGGGAGCAAGCGAGGTCGAACAGGGCGCGCCCGCCGCGGGTCGAGCCGGTGAACCCGACCGCGGTGATCCTCGGGTCCGTGACGAGCAGTTCGCCCGCCTCGTGCCCGTGCACGACCGCGAGCACGCCCCGCGGTGCACCGGCCCCGGCCAGCGCATCCGCGAGCAGCTCGGCGATGCGCACCGACAGACCCGGGTGGCTCGGGTGGGCCTTGACCACGACGGGGCAGCCGGCGGCCAGCGCGCTCGCGGTGTCGCCGCCCGCGACCGAGAAGGCGAACGGGAAGTTGCTGGCGGCGAAGACCGCGACCGGTCCGAGCGGGGCGAGCACCCGGCGCAGGTCGGTGTGCGGCGGCACCGCCCGCGGATCGGCGTGGTCGATGACCGCTTCGCAGAAGGCGCCGTCGTCGAGCACGTCGGCGAACATGTCCAGCTGAGCGGCGGTGCGGGCGAGTTCGCCGGTGAGTCGCGGCTCCCCCAGCCCGGTTTCGGCGTCGGCGAGCCGCACGAGGGCGGACTCGTCCTCCCGGAGCGCCGTCGCCAGCGCGCGCAACAAACCGGCTCGGCGGGTGTGCGGCAGATCAGCCAGCCACTGCGCGCACTCCTGAGCTCGCGCGACGGCTTCGGAAACCCCTTCGGCGGAGCTGTCCGGAACTTCGGGACCCACCGGCTCACCGGTGCGCGGGTCGATTCCCTGGCTCAATGGTGTTCCTGTTCGTCGTGCTGGTCATTTGATCGGGCAGCGCAGTGGTTCCTTCGACAGCGCTCTGACCGCCTCCTCGGCCGCCAGGCGTTGCAGGGCCGCCAGCGAGCTGTCCGAGAAGAACGCCGTGTGCGGCGTCAGCAGCACTTGCGGCAGCAGGCGCAGCCGGGAGTCGGCAGCCAGGGGCTCGCTGTCGAAGACGTCCAGCGCAGCGGCTGAGACCTGCCCCGATTCGACCGCGTCCGCCAGCGCGTCGTGATCCACGAGCCCGCCCCGCGAGGTGTTCACCACGACCGCGCCGCGCCTGATCCGGGCGAAGGCATCGCCGTCGAGCAGGTGCTTGGTGCCGGGCGTGAGCGGCGCGTGCAGCGACACTGCGTGCGATTCGGCCAGCAGCTCCGCCAGCCCGACCAGCTCGACGTCGTGCTCCGAGGCGAGGCCGGGAGCTGCGTGGGGATCGCACGCGATCACCCGGAAACCGAAGGCCCGCAACCGTTCGCGGACCGCGATCCCGATGCGTCCGAGGCCGATCAGCCCCACCGTCGTGCTGGCGAATCCCGGCAGCGAACCGAGATCGCGCGGGGCGCACCAACCGCTTTCGCGCACGCGGCGGTCGTAGGCGGTCAGCTTCCGCAACAGGGCGAGCAGGCTCGCCACGCTGTGGTCCGCGACGGTGTCGCTGCCGTAGTCGGGAACGTTGGCCACCGCGATGCCGAGCTGCCGGGCCGCCACCAGGTCGACGTTGTCGTACCCGATGCCGTAGCGGATGACGGTCGCTCCCGGTGCCATGGCGCGGAGGACTCGGGCGGTGATGGGTGCGAAGTTGACGAACGCCACGTCGGCACCGGTCACCGCGGCGGCGGTTTCGGCCTCGGTCTCGCACTGCAGCTCGGCGAACTCGGCGTCGAAGCGCCGCGCGACGGAGGCTTCCTCGACGACGTCGCCGAACGCGTGATCGGTCACGACCACCCGGGTCATGCCTCTCCCTCCCCCGTGCGGTGCCGGCCCAGGAGACCGCGCGCTGCGAGGTTGTTCATCAGCGCGCGGATCCCGAACTCCCAGTCCGGGGCGTCCTCCGCGCTGTTCACGGTGTTGACCAGCGAACCCAGCGCCGGGGAGGAAATGCGCACCACGTCGCCGCGCTTGTGCGTGAAGCCCTGGCCCGGCACGTCGCGGTCCTCGGTCGGGGCGAACATCGTGCCGGTGAACAGCACGAACCCGTCCGGGTACTGGTGGTGGCGGCCGCAGGCGTGGCCGACGAGGTCCGCCAGGTCGCGGCTGATCTCCGCGACCGGGTTGACGCCTTCGAGCCGGTAGCCGTCGGTGCCGGTGATCTGCAGCGAGACCTCCGTGTTCCGCGCGTCGTCGAGGGTGAAGTCCGCGTCGAACAGCCGGAGGAACGGGCCGATCGCGCAGGAGGCGTTGTTGTCCTTGGCCTCGGTCAGCAGCAGGGCGCTGCGCCCCTCGAAGTCCCGGAGGTTCACGTCGTTGCCGAGCGTGGCCGCCACCGGCACTCCGGCGGAGGTCACCGCGAGCACCAGCTCGGGTTCCGGGTTGTTCCACGTCGACCGGGCCAGCACGCCGATCTCGGCGCCGGTGCCCACCGCCGACAGCACCGGCGCCTTGGTGAAGATCTCCGGATCGGGGCCGATGCCGACCTCCAGGTACTGCGACCACAGCCCTTCCTGGACGAGCACCTCCTTGACCCGCTCGGCTTCCGGTGTCCCGGGCCGCACCTGCGAGATCCGTCCGGCGACCAGATCACCCAGCTTGGCGCGGATCGCTTCCGCCCGGCGGAGGTCGCCGTCGGCGCGCTCCTCGATGACGCGTTCCAGCATGCTGCGCACGAAGGTGACCCCGGCGGCTTTGAGCACCTGGAGGTCGACGGGAGCGAGGAAGTGGGCCTCGGTGCGCTCTCCGGCGAGCGTCGCCCGCAGCAGATCGGACAGCTGCCACCGGCGTCCACCGGGGTGGGAGCGCACGATCTCCACCGCGTCGGATCGTTCCAGCAGGCCGGACACGGTCGGTTCGACCTCGGTCAGGTCGACCACCGTCCGGCCGCGCACGGCGGCCACGCACGGGCCGCCCGATTCCGGGTCGTGGACGCGGGCGAGCAGCGCGGCGCGCTCGGCGTCCTGGGGCGGGATCAGGTCGGCATGAGCGGTGAGAGTCACGGGATCGCCTTCCTACGGATGCAGCGCTGCCACGACCGGGAACGACGGGGGCAACGACTGGAGGGGCACGAAGAGCGCTGCGAGAACGTCAGCGACTTGCCTGCCAATGTCCTATCGTCATACAAATCTAGGGTCAACTCGTTGTGACCTGAAGCACCAACCTGCCCGAGAGTGCCCGATCATCACTTGCAAATCAAGACACTGCGCGAAGCGGGGAGCCACCGGACATGAGACTCTCGGTTCCCCCAAGAGGTGACTTCATCATACAATCTGACCATGACCGAAGACCTCGGCTCGCGAAAGCGGCTGCCGGAAGCCCTGGCCGACACCCTCCAGGAGGAGATCCTCGAACTCGCCCCCGGCGACCGGTTGCCGACCGAGGCCGAGATCGCCGGGCGGTTCGACGTGAGCCGCACCGTGGTCCGCGAGACCGCACGGCTGCTCGTGCAGCGCGGGCTGGTCACCGTCAAGCCGGGCCGCGGGATGACCGTCGCGGAATTCGACGGCAGGCTGATCGCCGACCAGTACGCGCTGCTGCTGCGCCTCAGCCAGGGCACCTTCGAGCAGCTCCAGGAGATCCGGCTGGTGCTGGAGGTCGAGATGGCGGTGTTCGCCGCGGCGCGGCGAACCGACCGGCACCTGATCGCGATGCGCGAGGCCAACCAGCGACTGGCGGCAGCCGACCAGGAGCGCGGCGAGTTCCTCGACGCCGATCTGGCCTTCCACGAGATCGTCGCCGAGGCCAGCGGAAACCCCTTCTTCGCCCTGGTGATCCGGCCGATCAACGGGTTCCTGCGGGAGGCCTACCGGAAGGGACCGGGCTACTCCGTCGAGGCGTGCCACACCGTTCAGGAGCACGTCGAGATCGCGGAGGCGATCAGCGCCGGGGACCCCTCGCGCGCGCGTTTCGCGACCGAGAACCACTTGCGGCGCATCATGCGCCACAGCGACCGGCTGCTCTCCGGTGAGGCCGAGTCCGCCCGGACGAACTGACCGTCACGTTTCCTCCGGAGCCGGGACCAGGTCCTCCGCCTGCGAGATGACCCGGTTCAGGTGTTCCCGGGAGCTTCGCCGCGCCGCGTCCGGATCCCCCTCGGCGATCGCGTCGAGGATGGCGCGGTGCTCGGCGAAGGTCTGCGGCAGGCTCGCCAGGTACGAGCCCTCGTCCCGGTAGGACTCGCGCAGGCAGGTGTTGACCGGGTCCATGAACCAGGAGAAGAAGGGGTTCCCGCCTGCCCTGGTGAGGATCTCGTGGAACCGCACGTCCTCCTCCAGGCACACCTGGTAGTCCTGCGCGTTCCCCTCCGCGCGCTCCAGCGACGCGCGCAGCTCGTCCAGGTCCGCCGCAGTGCGGCGCTCCGCCGCCAGCGCGGCCACCTCCACCTCGATGATCAGCCGGGTCTCCATCAGCTGCTGGAACGTCGTCGTGTTCATCCCCAGCATCAGCGAGTAGTGCCGGGCGACCGCCGAACCGTCCGGTGTGGACACCGTCATCCCGCGGCCGGGCCTGATGTCGACGAGCCCGCGTTGCTCCAGGATGCGGCCGGCCTCCCGGATCACCGTCCGGCTCACCTCGTAGCGCTCGACGAGCTGGGGTTCGGTGGGCAGCCGGTCGCCCGGGCGCAGGCCCCGTTCCAGCAGGTCGCGCTGCAGTCGTTCGGCCACCACCTCGGGCAGGCGCGGTGGCCTGCCGCCGAATCCGGTAACCGATCCAGTGGAACTGGGGGGTTGCGACGAAGCCATGCGAGAACTATCGTCCGATCATCATACGAAGTCAATCCGGCGACTGTATCTGCTGGTAGCAGGCCTACATGTCAGCCCACCGCGCTCTTCCGCCTCCAGGAAGCGCGCCGTCCGCTCCACTCCACCGCGCTGAACGGCGGACCACCTCACGCCCGGCGCCACGAAAGCAGAACCGGATGCCTCAGAACCAAGTGATCACCTGCCGGAACTTCCACTCCGGGACCTGGCACGACGCCACCGGCGGCACGATCGAGCGGCGCAACCCCGCGACCGCCGAGCTGGTGGCCGTCGCACCCCGCTCCTCCGCCGCGGAGGTCGACGCGGCGGTCGCCTCGGCCGCGGCGGCCTTCCGGACCTGGCGCAAGACCCTCCCGGCCGACCGCGCCCGCTACCTGCACGAGCTCGCCGCGGCGTGCACTCCCCGGATCGACGACATGGCCGCGGCCATCACCAGGGAGCAGGGCAAACCACTGGACGAGGCGCGCGGCGAGGTGCGCAAGTTCATCACCGCGCTGCACTACTACGCCGAAGAGGCGCAGCGGGTCTTCGGCCGCACCATTCCCAACGACGTCGCCGGTTTCACCAGCATCGTGGAGAAGGAGCCCGTCGGCCCGGTCGCCGGGATCGTGCCGTGGAACTACCCCATCGAGCTGATCGGCTGGAAGCTCGCCGGGGCGACCGCGGCCGGGTGCACCATCGTCATCAAACCCTCCGAGCTCACGCCGGGCTGCGCGCAGATCCTCTCCGAGTGCATCGCCGATGTTCTCCCCGCCGGTGTGGTCAACTTCGTCCACGGCGACGGCAGCACCGGACGAGCCCTGGTCGAGCACCCGGCGATCGCGAAGGTCGCGTTCACCGGTTCGATGCGCACCGGACAGGCGATCTTCCGGTCGGTCAACGGGATCACCGGTCTTTCGCTGGAGCTCGGCGGCAGCTGTCCGATGATCGTCACCGCGCGGTCGGACGTCGCCGCCGCGGTCAAGGGCGCCGCCCGCCGTTCGTTCCGCAACGCCGGGCAGATCTGCATCGCGATCAACCGCATCTACGTGCAGGAGCCGGTGTACCACGAGTTCGTGTCCGGGCTCGCCGCCGCGGCCGACGCGCTCGAAGTCGCCGACGGGCTCGACTTCCCGGCCGCCGACGTCGGTTCGCTGACCATGGACGAGACCTACTGCCGGACCCTCGAGCACATCGCCGACGCCCGCGAGCGCGGCGCTTCGGTGGTCGCCGGCGGTGGGCCCGTGGAAGAGCTCGCTCCAGGGCTGTTCCTGCGGCCGACGGTCGTCGCCGACGCTCCGGACGAGGCGCTCGTGATGCACGAGGAGACGTTCGGGCCGCTCGTCGGGGTGGCGAAGTTCTCCGACCTGGACGACGCCATCGCCCGGGCGAACGCCGCGCCCGGCGGGCTGGCCGCCTACGCCTACACCGACGACACCCGTGAAACGTTCACGCTCGCCCGCGAACTCGACTTCGGCAACGTCGCGGTCAACAACGTCGACGCCGGGATCATGAACGCGCCCTACGGCGGTCGGCGGGAAAGCGGTTTCGGCTCCGAACACGGCCACGAAGGCCTCGAATCCTACTTGCAGCTCAAGCACATCCGGCTTCGCCACGGCGCGCAATGAAGCGCGGAAGGACGTAGCACCATGCTGATCGGCATTGACCTCGGCACCTCCACCTGCAAGGTGATCGCCGTCAACGGCTCCGGCGAAGTCGTCGCCAAGCAGAGCCGCGACTACCCGATGATCAACCTCCGCCAGGGGTGGGCCGAACAGGACCCGGCCGAGTGGTGGCGAGCCACCGACGAGGCGCTCACCGCGCTGACCGCCACGCTGCCCGGAGGCGGGCGGGAGGTCACCGGAATCGGCCTGTGCGGGCAGATGCACGGCCTCACCGCCCTCGACGCCGCGGGCGAACCGCTGCGGCACGCGATCCTCTGGAACGACCAGCGGGCCGCCCCGCAGTGCGACTGGATCACCGAACGCGCCGGTGGCCTCGACGAGCTGCTGCGGATGACGCGCAACCGGATGCTGCCCGGCTTCACCGGCGGCAAGATCATCTGGTTCCGGGACAACGAGCCGGAGCTGTTCGAGCGCACGGCGCACGTCCTCAACCCCAAGGACTACCTGCGGCTTCGCCTGACCGGCACCTGCGCCACCGACGTCTCCGACGCATCCGGCACCGGCCTGTTCGACGTGGCGCGGCGCCGCTGGTCCGGCGAACTTCTCCAGCTGCTGGACATCGACCGCGCGCTGCTGCCCGACGTCGTCGAGTCCACCGAGCAGACCGGGCACGTCCTACCCGGACTGGCGCGGCGCTGGGGAATCCCGGAGGGCACCCCGGTGTTCGGCGGTGGTGGCGACGCGGTCATCCAGACCACCGCGATGGGCCTGGTCGACGCGGGACCGGTGGGCTTCACCATCGGGACCGCGGGAATCGTCGCCGGTGGTGCGGCGTCCTGCCCGGACAACCCCGGCGGCCGCGTCCAGGTCTCCTGCGGCAACGCTCCTGGTCGTTGGCACGTCATGGGCGTTTCCCTCAGCGCGGGCGGGGCCTTCCAGTGGCTGCGCGATGCGCTCGGCCCCGCCACCACCGCCGATCCGGTCTCCTTCGACAAGCTCGTCGCCCTGGCCAAGGCCGTCGAGCCCGGCTCCAACGGACTCCTGTTCCTGCCCTACCTGCTCGGCGAGCGCTCGCCGCACGTCGCCCCGGAGGCAGCCGCGGGCTGGGTGGGCCTGACCCCGATGCACCACATCGGTCACCTGGCGCGCAGCGTCATGGAAGGCGTGCTGCTGAACATGCGCGAGATCCTCGAGGTGTGCCGCCAGGCCGGGCTGGACTGCGACCGCGTCGTCGCATCCGGCGGAGCGACCAACGAGTCGTTGTGGCTGCAGATGCTCGCCGACGTGCTCGACCGGGAAACCGCCACGGTGACCGGGTCTTCCGAAGGCGGCGCCTACGGAGCGGCGCTGGCCGCCGGGGTGGGCACCGGTCAGTGGCGCGACTTCGACGAAGCGCTGTCCGGGGTGAGCGTGGAACGCACGTTCATCCCCCAGCAGGCGACCGCGCAGGAGTACGACCGGATCTTCCGCTCGCACCGCCGCCTCTACGACGAGCTCAAACCCCTCTACCAGGAGAACGCCCAGCTCCGATGACCAACGCACACCCGGCCCTGCGCGCCGCGGTCTTCGACCTCGACGGCACCCTCGTCGACAGCGCACCCGACATCGCACGAGCACTCAGCACCGCACTGGCCCAGCACGCGCTCGGCCCCATCCGCGCCGACCAGGTGCGCCCGATCCTCGGTGGCGGCGCGCGGATCCTGGTCGGTGCCGCCCTCTCCGCCGTCGACGGCGACAGCGCGCTGACCGACGACGTGCTCACCGCCTACACCACCGCCTACACCGCGGACCCGGTTTCCGGGACCACGGTGCACGCCGATGCCCGCACGGCGATCCGCGAACTCCGGGACGCAGGCGTGCGGATCGGCATCTGCACGAACAAGCGCTCCGACCTGACGCACCGCGTGCTCGCCGGGACCGGGCTCGCCGATCTGGTCGACGCCGTCGTGGGCATCGACTCGGCGCCTGCCGGAAAACCCGATCCGGCGCACCTGATCACCGTTCTGGACGAACTCGGGGTGACCGCCGCCGAAACCGTCTACGTCGGGGACACCGAGGTGGACGCGCTCACGGCCCGCCGCGCCGGAGCGACCTACCGCCACGTCGCCTGGGGCGCCACCGTCCCCGGCTGCACCGTCATCGAGCAGTTCAGCAGCCTGCTGGAACTCACCACCGCAACGACCACGCCGCAGGAGGAAACCCGTGCAACCGCGCACTGAGCAGGACAAGGCCAAGTGGGCATCGGGCACCGCCGCCATCGAGGCCTACGTCCGCGACGGCATGAAGCTCGGCCTCGGCTCGGGCACCACTTCGCACTGGTTCGTGCGAGCGCTCGGTGAAGCCGTGGCCCAAGGGCTCGACGTGGTGGGCGTGCCCACCTCCACCGGCACCCGCGACCTGGCGCTGGAGGTCGGCGTCCCGCTGACCACCCTTGCCGCGGTCGAGCGCCTGGACCTCACCATCGACGGGGCTGATGAGATCGACCACGACGGCGCCATGATCAAGGGCGGCGGTGCCTGCCTGCTGTGGGAGCGCATCGTCGCCGACGCCTCGGACCGGATGGTCGCCGTCGTCGACGACAGCAAGCTCGTCGACACCCTCGGCGCGTTCCCGCTGCCCATCGAGGTGGTCCCGTTCTCCTGGGAGTCCACCCGCCGCTCCATCGCCCGGCTGCTCGGCCGCCTCGGCTACGCCGACCCGGACCTCCGGCTGCGCACCGCAGGCGGGGAAACCGTGGTCACCGACAGCGGCAACTACCTGATCGACGCCCACCTGGGGTCGATCGAGGACCCCACCGCGCTGGACGGCCAGCTCAACTGGATCCCCGGTGTGGTGGAGAACGGCCTGTTCACCGGCATCGCCGACGAGATGATCATCGGCTTCCCATCGGGCGAGCACGAGATCCGCGACACCGGCTCCGCACCGTCCGCACGCCCGTCGACCACCTCCCGGGAGGGGAAATGACCGACCTGTTCGCGCTCACCGGCAAGACGGCGATCGTCACCGGCGGCGCCCAGGGCATCGGTGAGGCCATCGTGCTCGGCCTCCGCGACGCCGGTGCCAGGGTGTTCATCTGCGACATCAACCCCGAGGTCGGCGAAGCCTCGGCGGAGCGCCACGGCGTCGAGTTCGTGGCCGCGGACGTCACCGACCCCGCCACCGTGGAAGCGGCGTTCGACCACGTGGTTCGCTCCGCCGGTTCGATCGACGTGGCCGTCAACAACGCCGGCATCGTGCACAACCACCCCAGCGAGGACCTCAGCACCGAGGACTGGCGGCGGGTGATGTCGGTGAACCTCGACGGCGTGTTCTACAGCTGCCGCGCGGCGGGGCGCAGGATGCTGGAGCAGGGCTCCGGGAGCATCATCAACACCGGCAGCATGAGCGGGCACATCGCCAACCGCCCGCAACCGCAATCCGCCTACAACGCCGCGAAGGCGGGCGTCATCCACCTCACCAAGTCGCTGGCCGGCGAGTGGGCCGCGCGCGGCGTGCGGGTCAACTCCGTCTCCCCCGGCTACGTCGGCACCGAGCTGACCAAGCGCGGGCTGAGCAACGAGGAGTGGCGCCGGGCCTGGCTCGACGGCACCCCGATGAACCGCGTCGCCGAACCCGGTGAGATCGCTCCCGCCGTGGTGTTCCTGGCCTCCGACGCCAGCAGCTACTGCACCGGCACCGATCTCGTGGTCGACGGCGGTTACACCGTCTGGTGATCGCCGCACGCTGAATTCCCCTTAAGCCGCGCGGTTTTCCACCGCGCACCCACCACGGCTGGTGAGCGGCCCGCACGCGCCTGCGTCCGGGCCGGTCACCAGCCGCGCCCGTTCGCGCCCGAAATCCGGTGGCAGGACCGGCACACGATTCCAGGAGACTCGATGGGGAGCATCTTCTTATCCGAATTCACGGGCACCGCGCTGCTGCTCCTGCTCGGGCTGGGCGTCGGGGCCAACGTCTCGCTGGCTCGGACGAAGGGCCGGGAGGGCGGCTGGCTGCTCGTCAACTTCGGCTGGGGCCTGGCCGTTTTCGCCGGCGTCTACGCCGCCGCACCGACCGGGGCCCACCTGAACCCGGCGGTGACGGCCGGGCTGTGGATCGCCGGTCAGGACTTCGCACCCGGCATCCCGGCGACCCCGCTGCACTTCGCCACCTACGTCCTCGCCCAGCTCCTCGGCGCGATGTTCGGTGCGCTGCTGACCTACCTGGCGTACAAGAAGCACTTCGACGCCGAGCCCGACTCCGCGACCAAGCTCGGCGTGTTCGCCACCGGACCGGCGATCCGGACGCCGCTGTGGAACACGATCACGGAAGCACTGGCCACCTTCGTCCTGGTGTACGTGGTGCTGCTCTTCGGCAACACTCCCAGCGGGCTCGGGCCGCTCGCGGTGGCCATGCTCGTGGTCGGCATCGGCGCCTCCCTGGGCGGCGCGACCGGGTACGCCATCAACCCGGCCCGCGACCTCGGCCCCCGCGTCCTGCACGCACTGCTGCCCATGAAGGGCAAAGGTCCCTCCGACTGGGCCTACGCATGGATCCCGGTCACCGGACCGCTGCTCGGCGGAATCGTCGCCGGGCTCCTGTACCACCTGACGCCGCTCGTCCCGGCAGCGTCATGAGCCGGTGAACTCGAAGCGTCTGCGCAGCTGCCATCGGCTTTGGAGTGCGATGAGGCGGGCTTCGCGCAGGTGTGCCCGGATCGGCGTGAACTCAGGGATGATCTCGCGGGCCACCGCCTCGGCCGTCGCTTCCGCGGTGTTCAGGGCGACCGTCAGGTGCGGGTCGACGTCGGTGCCGAATCTGCCGTCGTAGGGGAGCAGGTCCGGCCACCGGCGGCGCAGGTCGCCGACCAGGCCGGACAGGCCTTGCGCCGGATCGGGCAGTAGGGCGGTGAACCCGGTCGCCCGGCGGCATTCGGCGAACTCCACCCGCAGCGGTGGCCGATCGGCGAACACCTCGTCCAGGGCCGCGAGCACCCGGTCGTCGAGCGCATCGGCGGGCAGGAACGGGTACAGCAGCGTCACGTGCGCGGGCAGCGGGCGCACCGCGTCCGGGAACCGGGCCGCGACCGCGGCCAGCAGCGGATCGGCTTCCGGCAGCGGCACGACCAACGCCGTCGCGCCTTCTCTCGGCATGTTCGGAGTTCTACCGCGCGGAAGCGGAGAGGCTCGGGCGGCCGGAGCAGATGGGAGTCGGGTCAGCCGTGGCGCACGGGACGAGCACGGCTGCCGCCGCAACCAGCGCCACCACGGGCAGGGCGAGGGCGGCGACGATCCGCCAGCACGCCGAGTGCACCGCCGCCCGGGGCTGGAGGAGACGCCGGACCCGCTCCGGAACACCCGAGCCCGCCGCGGCGAGGGCCACCTTCGGCACCGGGGCGGCCGGGCTCGTGGCCATCACCGCCAGCGCCCGGGCCACCGCGCGGTTCCCGTGCCTGCGGCCCGCTCGGTCATCGGCGATCCACTCGACCAGGCGGGCGATCTCCTGCGAAGCCGCCTTCAGCAGCGGCACGAAGGGGAAGGCGTCCGCGAGGATCGCCGCCCAGCCGGACATGAGGTGGTGCTTGCCGCGAAGGTGCGCGATCTCGTGCGCCATCACGGCGTCGCGCTCGGCCGGGACCAGGCGCCGCAGCGCGCCCGTGGTGAGCACGACGGTGGAGCACCGGCCGGGAACGCAGTACGCGGCGAGCTGCTCGGCTTCCACCACGGCAACGCGGATTCCGTTTCCGACGACGGCGTTGGAGAACAAGCGCAGGGTTTTCCGGTGCAGCTCGCGGTGCCGCCGGGTCCGCCGGACGTGACGTGCGGCGACCACGAGCAGCCGCCCGATCACCACGCCCGATCCGAGCAGCGCGATCGCGGCGGGCGCGTCGGCGAGGCTGTGCACACCGACGATCGTCAGCAGCGCGCGCAGGCAGGCGTGCAGCAGCGCAGCCAGCCCGTGGCCGCCGGAGAGCTGCGCCATCGCGGCGAGGCCTGCGCTGATCACCGCCACGACCCACGAGGTGGCCAGTGCGGTCCAGAAGACGAGGCCGAGCCGCGGGGCCGCGGACTGCCAGCGGCGGCAGACGCGGATCAGCCGGGGGCCCAGCACCGCCAGCACCGCGATGTAGGCGAACAGCCCGATGAGCAGCGGTGTCATCGGTCCTCCGGTGCCTCGGCGAGCAGTTCCCGCAGCATCGCGGCTTCCTCCTCGGTGATCTCGTCGACGAACCTGAGGAACGTCGCGCGCGGGCTGTTGCTGGCCGCGAGCGCTTCCCGCATCAGCAGCGCGGCGTGCTCGCTGGCCTGCAAGCGCGGGCGGTAGAACCAGACACGGCCGACCCGGTCGCGGTCGACCCACTGCTTGCGGTGGAGGTTCTCCAGCACGGTGGCCACCGTGGTGTAGGCCAGCCCGCGATCGCGGAGGCCGTCGAGCACCTCCCGCACGCTCAGCGGATCCCCCGCCGACCACAGGTGGTCCATCACGGCCGATTCGAGCGGCCCCAGGCTGCGCATCGGAACTCCCCCTCCCTGACCGGAGAGTAGGTCATGGACGCCCCGCCCCGGACAACCGGCAGACCCGCGCCGAGCGCAACCTGGCACGCAGCGCGAAGCCCAGCAGCGCGAGCGAGCCGATCGCCAGCACCGGCTGCAGCGGGCCGAACCAGGTGATCGCGCCGCTGGTGCCCAGGGCGAGCACGACCAGCTTGTTGCACGTGGGGCAGCCGACGGCGAGGAACGACAGCACCGCGCCGACGACGTTGCGGCGCTGGTCGCGCGTGCGCTCCGCCTCGGACTGCGCGCTGGGCGCGAGGTAGGTCGCGACCAGCAGCCCGGACAGGACTGCGGAGACGATCCACACCGGGTAGCTCCACCACGGCGCTTCGATCATCCGCGTGAACAGCGGATTCGGCACCAGGCCGGTCACCACGCCGGTCACCAGTGCGACCACCGCCGAGACCAGCGCCGCGACCGACCAGTGCCGGGCAGTCCACTCCCGCATCAGGGCGTTCCTCCTCCCGAGGGGGGTGCCGACGACGTGCCGGCCCAACGATCCTACTATGCACGATAAGAGTTCTACTAACTTGGATAGAAAAGGGTGGGCGTGATGACCTCGAAGGGCTCGCCGGCGCTCCGGTGGGGGTTCGCAGCGCTGGTCGTGGCCGCCGTCGCGGCGCTGGCGTGGGGCGCGTTCGGCGGCAGACCGTCCCCGGACCAGGCGGCGCCGCAGACCGCCACCACCGAGCAGGACGAGATCGCCGCGGTGCTGAAGTCGTTGCAGCGGCGCCAGCCCGACGACCCGTTCGCGCTGGGGCGCACCGACGCGCCGGTGGTGATGATCATGTACGAGGACTACCGCTGCCCGTTCTGCTCGAAGTTCACCGCCGACATCAAGCCGCAGCTGATCGAGCGGTACGTCGACACCGGTGTGCTGCGGCTGGAATGGCGCGACTTCCCGATCTTCGGCGAGGAGTCCCTGGAGATCGCCAAGGCCGCCCGCGCCGCCGCGCACCAGGGCCGGTTCTGGGAGTTCCACAACGCCGCCTACGCGCGCGGCAACGGCGGGGAGAAGCCGTCGTTCCCGGAGGAGACCATCCAGGAGGTGGCCCGCGAAGCGGGCGTGCCGGACCTCGCGAAGTTCAACGCCGACCGCAACGATCCGGCGATCATGCAGGCGATCCAGACCGACGCGACCGAGGGCCAGGCGCTCGGGGTGTCCAGCACGCCGTCGTTCATCGTCAACAGCCAGCCGGTCCTCGGCGCCCAGCCGCTGGACCAGTTCGTCGCGGTGATCGAGGCGGAACGGGCCAAGGTATGATCATCGGCTACTTCGGGGCCTTCCTCGGCGGCGTGCTGTCGCTGCTGAGCCCGTGCTCGGCGCTGCTGGTCCCGGCGTTCTTCGCCTACGCCTTCGCCGACCGGGTCCGGCTGCTGCTGCGCACCGGCATCTTCTACCTCGGCCTGGCCACCACGCTGGTGCCGATGGGCGTGGCAGCGGGCTCGGTCGGCGCGCTGTTCAACCAGCACCGCGACCTCGTGGTGCTGATCGGCGGATCGCTGATGATCCTGCTCGGCGCGGCCCAGATCTTCGGCTTCGGGTTCGGCTCCGCGGCGGCGCAGCGGCTGAGCGGCCGGATCAAGATCTCCTCGGCGCTGTCGGTGTACCTGCTGGGCACCGTCTACGGTCTGGCCGGGTTCTGCGCCGGTCCCCTGCTGGGCAGCGTGCTGACCATGGCCATGACCGGTTCCAGCCCGGCCTACGGCGGAATCCTGCTGGCAATCTACGCCCTGGGCATGGCGGTGCCGCTGTTCGTGATCGCGGCCCTGTGGGACCGCTTCGACCTCGGCAGGCGCCGCTGGCTGCGCGGCCGCGAACTCCGCATCGGCCCGCTCCGCGTGCACAGCACGACGCTGCTGTCCGGCCTGGTCTTCATCGCGCTCGGCGTGCTGTTCCTCACCACCGACGGCACCGGCTCGCTCAGCGGGCTCGTCAGCATCGACGCCCAGTTCACCGTCCAGTCCTGGGTGCAGCACGCATCGGGCCTGGTGTCCGATCAGCTGGTGCTGCTCGTCGTCCTGGTGGTGCTGCTCGTGGTCTCGCTGCTCGTCACCCGGAAACGCCGGCGTGGCGAGGCCCGGCAGGATCAGGATTCCACGTCCGGCTGATCACCTGCGGCCGCGTCAGCGGGAGGTTTCGCCGTCCCAGGTCCGGTCCGTGATGCCGGCCTGGGCCAGGCGGAACTTCTCCACCTTCTCGGTCGGGGTCTTGGGCAGTCCGGCCACGAACTCGATGTAGCGGGGCACCATGAACCGCGCGCCGTGTTCGAGGCAGTACCGGTGCAGCGCTTCCGCGGACAGCTCCGAGCCGGCCCGGCGGACCACGCAGACCTTCACCTCCTCCTCGGTCAGCTCGCTCGGCACTCCGATCGCGGCCGCCTCGACGACCTCGGGATGACCGCAGACCAGTTCCTCGACCTCGTGCGCGGAGATGTTCTCCCCGCGCCGCCGGATCGAATCGCTGAGCCTGCCGTGGAAGACGAGGTAGCCGTCCCGGTCGAGGCTGCCCAGGTCGCCGGTGCGCACCCAGCCCCGCTCGTCGATCGCCGCGGCGGTGGCCTCGGGCATCCCGTGGTAGCCGATCATGGTCAGCCCGGGTTCGTTGCCCCGGACCAGGATCTCGCCGATCCCGGCCCCGTCGGCGGTGTCGATCCGGACGTCGTACTCGTCGATGACCCGCCCGCAGGTGCCCGGCCGCAGCTCGCCGCCGACCGGGTCGTAGACGGGCAGCCCGGCGTCGGTGAGGCCGTAGACCTGGTATACCGGGAATCCGAAGCGCTGCTGCCACCGGTCCCGCCACTCCGGCACCGGCACGCCCCAGGCCAGCCGGACGCGGTGTTGGCGGTCCGCGGCGGAGGGCTCCTGCTTCCACAGGATGGTCAGGGTCGCGCCCATGAAGTTGAACACCGAGGCGTCGAACTGCCGCACCTCCGACCAGAACCCCGATGCGCTGAACCGGGCGCCGAGCGCGGCGGTGGCGCCGGCAGCCAGCGCCGCGACCACGGTGAGCGTGGCCGCGTCGATGTGGAACAGCGGGAACGGGCAGTACAGCACGTCGTCGTCGCGGTAGCCGAAGCGCTGCGCGTGGATCTGCCCCTGGCGGGCCAGGTAGCGGTGCGGGAGCACGCAGGCCTTGGACGGTCCGGTGGTGCCCGAGGTGAACATCAGGGTGGCCGGATCGAGGTCACCGCCCCGCGGTGGCGGAGCATCGACCGGTGAGCCCATCACCTCGCTCAGCTCCACGACGTGCTCGCCGGAACCCGCCCCGGCCGAGGGGCGCACGATGACCGTGCGCCCTTCGAGCAGGCTTTCGTCCAGCTGCGCCAGCAGATCGGCCTCGGCGACCACGATCCTCGCCCCGGACACGGCGAGGACGTGACGCAGCCGGGAACCGGGCAACGCCGTGTTCACCGGTACGTGCAGCGCACCCAGGCGCGCGAGGGCGAACCACACCACCACGTGGTCGAGGCTGTTCCGCAGCAGCAGAACGACCGGAGTTCCCTCTCTCGCGCCGAGAGCGGCCAGCCCACCTGCGGTGGAGGCCGCCAGCGACTGCACCTGGGCGTAGGTCAGCTCGCCCTCCGCCGTGCGCAGGAACACCGCGTCCGGGGTGCGAGCAGTCCTGTCGGCGAGCATGCCGGTGATGCTGCCCGCCGCGGCACGACCGTCTCCCGCCCGCTCCATCACGCCGCGGAGAACCCGAACACCCGGGCCGCGTTGTCCCCGAACAGGGCCGACAGCACCGCTTCGCCCAGCCCTGAATCGCGCCACTCCGCGAGCGCGCGCCGGGGTTCCATCACCGGCCAGTCGCTGCCGTAGAGGATCTGCTCGCGCAGCAGGTTCGGCATCATGCCGAACAGCACGTCCCAGCCGGTGCCCGGCCTCGCGACGTACTTCGGGGCCAGCCCGCCGAACTCCAGGTGCACGGTGGGGTGCCGCCGCGCCACTGCTGCGTACTCCGCGGCCCACGGCCAGCCCGCGTGGCAGGCGACGAGCGCCAGATCGGGGAAGTCGCAGGCGACCTGGTCGAGCAGCTCGGCGCGCTCGTGGCGCAGCGGATGCATCCGGGAGTAGGTGATGCCGGTGTGCACGCACACGACCAGCCCGAGCTCTTCGGCCCGCGCGTACATCGGGTACAGGGCGCGGTCGTCGATGTCCAGGCCGAAGAACGCCGGTTGCAGCGACACTCCCAGCATCCCCCGCTCGGCGATGCGAGCGGTCTGCACGGCGAGCCGGGTGGGGCTGCGGCTGCCGAGGTCCAGGCAACCGATCCCGCGGAAGCGGTCACCGTGTTCGGCGAGGACCTCTTCCAGCCCGTCGTTGAGCGCCTCGGCGTCCTCGCCGCCCTCCGACTCGGCGTGCATCACCGCGTGCGTGATGCCCTGATCGTCCATCGTGGACAACAGGCCGCCGAGGGTGCCGTTGTTCATCTTGCTGGTCAGGTCGAGCACCCTGTCGTACTGCTCGGTCTGGCGGGCGGGCGCGGAGTACGCGCGCCCGGGCCTGCAGTCCTGGGGTAGCCGGACACGGGCGTCGATGATCGTCATGGAACGGCCTCCGTGGTCCTGCCGCCGGCGCTCGGCCGGGGTTCGATTCCGGATTCGTGGGGCGGGAAGTCAGCGAGGGCCCTTCCGGGCCAGTCCGGTTCCTGCGCTCACCCGCGGCTCCACCGGGACAGCCGGGCTGCGGCGCTGGATGACGATGCCGACCACGACCAGGACCGCGGCGAGCCCGAGCGAGACCGACAGCTCGAGGCGCTGGCCGGGCAGGATCGCCATGGTCAGCAGGATGCCGGCGATCGCGACCATGGTGAGCACGGTCAGGTGCGGGAAGGCCCACATCCGGGATTCGAGGCGGGATTCGGTGCCCCGGGCGCGCATCGCGCGGCGGGTGGCCAGCTGGGTGGCGGCGATGACCAGGTACATGATCAGGGCGATCGCGCCGCTGGAGGCCAGCATGTAGGTGAAGAGCCCGGGAACGGCGTAGCTGACGACCACCGCGACCACCCCGATCCCCGTGGAGGCGAGCACCGCGGCCCGCGGCGTGCCGTTGGCCCCGATCGTGCCCAGCACGCGCGGCGCCTCCCCTCTCCTGGCCAGGGAGAACACCATGCGCGAAGCGGTGTAGATCGCGGAGTTGAGGCAGCTGCAGACCGCCACGAGCACGACGAGGTCCATGACCGCGGAAGCGCCCGGGATGTTCATCCGCTCCAGCGCGGCCTGGTACGTGCCGGCGGCGAGCTCGGGGGCGTCCCACGGGACCAGGGCGACCACGACGAACACCGAACCGATGTAGAACAGCGCCAGCCGCCACACCACCGCGCCGATGGCCTTGCGGATGTTGCGCTTCGGGTCCTCGGACTCGGCGGCGGCGATGGTGACGATCTCGCTACCCTGGAAGGCGAACATCGCGGTCAGCAACCCGGCCAGGACCGAGACCCCGCCGTTCGGCAGGAAGCCGCCGTGGGCCCACAGCCCGGACAGACCGCTCGCGCCCGAACCGGGCAGCAGTCCGAGGATCGCCGCGAGGCCGAGCGCGAGGAACCCGACGATCGCGACGACCTTCAGCAGCGCGAACCAGTACTCGAACTCGCCGTAGCTGCGCACCGCCAGCAGGTTCGTGCCGGCGAGCAGCACGACCACCGCGAACGCGGGCAGCCAGCTCGGGATCGCCAGCACCGACCCGATGATCTTCCCGGCGACGATCGCCTCGATCGGGATCGCCAGCACGTAGAACCACCAGTACAGCCAGCCGATGGAGAACCCCGCCCAGCGGCCCAGCGCGCGGTCGGCGTAGGTGGAGAACGACCCGGTGTCGGGGTTGGCGATGGCCATCTCCGCCAGCATCTTCATCACCAGCACGACCAGCACCGCGGCGATGAGGAAGGACAGCAGCACCCCGGGCCCGGCTTCGGCGATGGCCGCCGAGGAGCCGACGAACAGACCGGCACCGATCACGCCACCGATCGAGATCATCGTGATCTGGCGGCTCTTGAGGCCGCTGGTGAGCGCCCCGCCGGACGAGCGCGAAACGTCGTGTGCCATGGGAACTCCTGTCGGGCCTGCCGTCGCGGGGCGCACCCGCCCACAGCGGGCGCACAGGACCGGAGGCCCGGGGAGGTGGCCCGCATGGCAGGCGACGGTAAGCACGTCGGAGCCGCAGAACCAGCGACCCGACACCTTCCTTTCCCCAGCGGTTCCCGGCATCTCCCCATCCGGCCTGCTCACCGGCCCATTCATCCGGGTGGTCAGGTGCCGGGTGAGGCGAAAGGTTCTCCGACCCCGAAAGCTTCGGAGAGGACGCGGCGGACGCTGCTTTCCAGGCTGGACTCCTCGGCGATGATCCGTTCGCCGGGAACCCCGAGGAGATCGAGGTGCCGGTACCAGCCCAGCATCTCGGTGGAGTCGAACTCCGCGGCCTGCGGCCGGGTCTCGTGCCTGCGGGCGGTCTCCGCGAACGAGACGTCGAGGTAGTAGAAGGTGGTGGTGCCCCGGTGGTCCCGTGCCAGTTCGGCCAGCATCGTCGCGTAGCGCTCCGCGCTGAGGATGCCTTCGACGATCACGTGGTACCCGCAGTCGAGCGCATATCGCGCGACCATGCTGATCAGGCCGATGTTGAAGCCGTTGGCGACGTCCCGCTCCCTGAGCACCGTCCGCCGCATCACATCTTGCGGAACGAGCGCGCAGGTGCGTCCCAGCTGCGCGCGCACTGCCGATGCGATGGAGCTCTTGCCGCTGCCCGAATTGCCGCGGAGCACGACCAAGCGCGTCGACGAAGAACCGACCGACCCCATGCGGCCGAAGCCTAGCGCCACCGCTCGCGCATAGCGGTGGCGGACGGTTGCCGGTTCCGGAACCGGGGCGTCCTGATCCCGCGCGGGTTCGGTGTGGTCAGGCGCCCACTACGACGTCGGCGGAGATGACGCCGGTGGAGCGGAGCACTCGGGCCGTCTTCCGGGTTCCCCAGGGACCGCGCACCGCTACCTCGGTGATCGTGATCGGGCAGCTCCGGCCGCCTCCGGTGTGCACCGGGACGATTTCATCATCGGACGCGACGTGATCAGGCACGATCTCCACCTCGGAATAAGTGCGAGCAGCTGGGATCCGGAAACGCGTAATCCGGGATGCGCAACAATTGTGACGCATGGGAACCGGTTCGGTGCGCCAGGGGTAGGCAAGCTCACCCGACGATGTCGCGAACATCCTGGAAATTGATCTCCAACCCGAGCTGAATTGCCGCACCACCAGGTCGCCGAGCTGCGGAAACGAATCCACTAATGATCATCCGCGGTGGGGGAATTCGAATTGATCTTGAATTGCGCGACTCAGGCGGCCTGCGCCGGGGCGGTCAGCGACGCCGAGACCGCTGCGACGAACTCCGCGTTCGACCTCGTCCTGCGGACCTGGTCCAGGAACTGCTCCGCCGCGCGCCTCGGGTCCTGGCCCGCGAGGGCGCGCCGGACTCCGGCCATCGCGATCAGCTCCTGCGGCGGCTGCAACAGCTCGTCGCGGCGGGTGCCCGAGCCCGGCAGGTCGATGGCCGGGTGGATGCGGTGCTCGGCGAGCGCGCGGTCGAGGCGCAGGTCGGAGTTCCCGGTGCCCTTCAGCTCCTCGAAGAACACCGCATCCGCCTGCGAACCGGTGCCGACCAGCGCGGTGGCGACGATGGTGAGCGAGCCGCCGCCTTCGATGTTGCGGGCGGCGCCCAGGATCCTCTTCACCGGATGCAGCGCCGAGGCGTCGACACCACCGGACAGCACTCGCCCCGACGATCGGGCCGCGAGGTTGTAGGCGCGGCCGAGGCGGGTCAGCGAGTCGAGCAGCAGCACGACGTCGCGGCCGGTTTCGACCAGGCGCTTGGCGCGTTCGACGGCCAGCTCCGCGGCGCGGGTGTGCTCGGCGGGCTGCCGGTCGAACGTCGAGGCGATCACCTCGCCGCGCACCGTGCGGCGCATGTCCGTGACCTCCTCCGGCCGCTCGTCGGCGAGCAGCACCATGAGGTGCACCGACGGGTGGTTGGTGGCGACGGCGTGCGCGATCGACTGCAGCAGCGAGGTCTTCCCGGTGTGCGGCGGCGCGGCGATGAGCGCGCGCTGGCCCTTGCCGATCGGCGCGACGAGATCGATCACGCGGGCGGCGAGCTGGAGCCGGTCGTTCTCGAGCACCAGTCGCTCGTCCGGGTGCACGGGCGTGAGCAGGTCGAACTCCGGCCGCTCGCGCACCGGCGGCGCGCCGTTGAGCAGCACCAGCTCCTCGCCGTCCACCACGATCTCGTCGCCGCGGCGCAGGCCGTGAGCGTGGACGAGATCCATGGGAACGCCGGTGCCGCCGGCACCGAAGCCGAGAGTCGCGGACCTGCCGCGGATGTCGAGAATTCCTTGGTAGGGCATGGTTGTACTCCTGAGGGGAGAGGGACGATCGACGCACGTGCGGATCGTTGGAGATGAGTGCCCCGGAAATGCACCGGGGAGGAAAGAAACTCGTCGGGCGGCAGAGCCGACATCCGCGAGATTCCCCGCAAGTATGCCCCGAACCCGGAATCCCCGCAAGGCCTTTTCCGCCGAGCACTGATCGATCAGTCTCCCGAATCGATCAACGCGCGCATTTCACCCTGTTGGACAAGGTGATTCAATCAATCCACAGAGGATTTCTTCGGCCCCCGGCTAGGGCAGGGTGCGGGCGATGAGGGCGGCGCGCAGGTGGGTGGCGTCGGTGGGGTCCGCTGGGTTGAGGCCGGTGAGTTCGGCGATCTTGCGGGTGCGGTAGTCGACCGTGTTCGGGTGGACGTGCAGCCGGCGGGCGGTGCGGCGGCGGTTGAGGCCGGTGGCGAAGTGGGTGCGCAGCGTCTCCAGCAGATCGGGCTCGTCCTCGATCGCGCTGAGCCTGCCCACCAGCACGTCGCGGGCCGGGCCGGGGCGGGTGAGCTGGTAGTCCAGCGCGAGGTCGGCGAGCGTGTAGACGCCGGGCGGGCGTCCCGCCACCGCGAGCCTGCGCAACTCGTGCGCTGTTCGCGCGGCCTCCGGGATACCGGGCACCGACGCGGTCACCGCGCCCACCGTCACATCGGCGCCCGCTGCCGATCCCGAGGCCAGAACCAGGTCTTCGACGCGCAGGTTCGCGTTGTCGGCGGCCAGCAGCACCACTCCGCCGTGCCCGTTGAGCCGGGACAGCGGCGGTTGCGGCGAGCGGCGTTCGAGTTCCGCGCGGAACCGGCGGAGCTTGCGCCAGCGCGCCACGTCGGCGTTGGTGCCCGGCGCGGATTCGTCCGGGTGCGGGGCGATCTCCACGTCGAGCACGGCGTAGCCGTCTGCCAGCCGGACGCCCAGCCGGGCCGCCGCGTCGGACGGGTCTCCCCCGGTCAGCAGCGCCGACAGCAGGTCCTGCTGCGCGGCGTGCGCGTCGGCCAGGAAGACGTCCCGCTCCTGGAAGTACGCGGAGGAGACCACGGCGGTGATCTCGCGCAGGTAGCGCAGCGCGAGTTCCACTACGCCGACCAGGGTGCGCATGTCCTCGGGCCCGGCCTGCGCGCTGAAGTGCTCCCACGCCACCCGGACGCCCACGTTGTGCGCGTTGAGCACGGCTTCGATCGGCACGCCCTCCTCCGCACGGTGCAGGACGTCTTCGCGCAGGTCGGCCAGCGATCCCGGGTCGGGCGCACCGCCGTTGCGCAGCATCCGCACGACCATCGCCATGCCCCGCTGGATGATCCGCGTGATGTCCCCGAGCAGTTCCTCCTCCGGCAGTTCGGCGTAGGCGGGCAGTTCGTCGATCAGCCGCGCCAGCACGGCGGGCACCAGCTCGGGTGCGGCGGCGGCCAGGACCTGGTCGAGCGGTTCGCCGCGCCAGCGCAGTTCGAGCGGGACCGCGTTGGAGTCGATCACAACGATGACCTCCCAAGACTGGAGAACTCACCACCACCACTGCCCCCGGAGGGGGTTCAGCATGGTAACCAACGCCTTACCCACAGGTAACTTGCGGTCGGCGGCACGTCGCCGAGCACGAACAGGGGATGCGATGGACTCTCGCGGGAACGGCCGGATCAGCAGGCGCTCCGTGCTCATCACCGGCGGCGCGGCCGCGGTCGGCGCGGCGTTGCCCACCGGTGCCGCAGCCGCCGCACCGGGCCCCGCCGCGGGTTCCGACGCCGACGCGATCGTCGTGGGCGGCGGCCTGGCGGGACTGGTGGCCACCGCGGAGCTCGCCGCCGCGGGCCGCAAAGTCCTGCTCCTGGACCAGGAACCCGAGGCGAGCCTCGGCGGGCAGGCGTTCTGGTCGCTCGGCGGGCTGTTCTTCATCGACTCGCCGGAGCAGCGGCTGGCCGGCATCAGCGACTCGCTGGAGCTGGCCCGCGCCGACTGGTTCGGCAACGCCGGTTTCGACCGGGGCACCGACGACCCGCTGGGCGAGGACTACTGGGCCGCGCAGTGGGCCGAGGCCTACCTGGACTTCGCCGCGACGGAGAAGCGGTCCTGGCTGCACGGGATGGGAGTGCGCTGGGTGCCCATCGTCGGCTGGGCCGAGCGCGGCGGGCAGCGCGCCGACGGCCCCGGCAACTCGGTGCCCCGCTTCCACCTCACGCTCGGCACCGGCCCCGGCGTGATGGAGCCGTTCGAGAAGAAGGTGCGCGAGGCCGCCGCGAAGGGCTTGGTGTCCTTCCGGTTCCGGCACCAGGTCGACGAGCTCACGGTCACCGACGGCGTCGTCGACGGCGTGCGCGGCGGTGTCCTGGAACCCAGCGACGCGCCGCGCGGCACTCCGAGTTCCCGCACCAGGGTGGGTGATTTCGAGCTGCGCGCGCCGGTCGTGATCGTCACCTCCGGCGGCATCGGCGGCAACCAGGACCTCGTGCGGCAGAACTGGCCGGAGTGGCTGGGCGCGCCGCCGGAGCGCATGGTGACCGGCGTTCCGGCGCACGTGGACGGGCGGATGCTGGCCATCAGCGAGCGGGCGGGCGCCCGGCTGGTGAACCGCGACCGGATGTGGCACTACACCGAGGGCCTGGCCAACCACAGCCCGATCTGGCCCGATCACGGCATCCGGGTGCTCGCCGCGCCGTCCTCGCTGTGGTTCGACGCGCGCGGCCGCCGGTTCCCGAACCCCGGCATCCCGAGCTACGACACCCTCGGCACGCTGGAGCTGATCAAGAACACCGGCTACGACCACTCCTGGTTCGTGCTCAACCAGCGGATCATCGACAAGGAGTTCGTGCTCTCCGGCTCCGAGCAGAACCCGGAGCTGACCAGGAAGGACCTGGCGGGCTACCTGGCGAGCCGGCTGCTGAACTCCACGCCGCCGCCGGTCAAGGCGTTCCAGGACCGGGGCGAGGACTTCGTCACCGCGAAGACGCTGCCGGAGCTGGTGGCCGGGATGAACCGGCTGGCCGGTGCGGAGCTGGTGGACGCGGGCGACCTGGAGCGGCAGATCACCGCGCGGGACCGCCAGGTGGACAACAACTTCACCAAGGACGACCAGATCATGGGCATCCGCAACTCACTGGCCTACTCCGGTGACCTGCTCGCGCGCACCACGCCGCTGCACAAGATCCTGGACCCGGCCGCGGGCCCGCTGATCGCCATCCGGATGAACATCCTGACGCGCAAGACGCTCGGCGGCCTGCAGACCGACCTGTCCGGCCGCGTCCTGGACGCCCGGGCCAACCCGATCCCCGGGCTCTACGCGGCGGGCGAGGTGTCGGGCTTCGGTGGCGGCGGAGTGCACGGCTACCGCGCGCTGGAGGGAACGTTCCTCGGCGGCTGCCTGTTCTCCGGCCGCCAGGCCGGCCGGGCCGCGGCGGCAGCAACGGCCTGAGCGGCTAGCCGCGGACCTGGATGACGTCCTTGCTCACCAACCGCTCGTCGGCGAAGCAGAGCCGGTACACCGCCTCCGGCACCGGCCCGATGACGGCGCTGGTCAGGTAGTAGCCGCATTCGGATCCGGCGGGGCGCGCGGGCTCGGCTTCGATCTCCATCGACCGCAGGTCGAACGCCGGGAGCACGGCCTGCGCCTCGGCACGGGATGTGCCGAGACGGAGGCTGTCGTAGGTCTGGGCGGGCAGCACCGAGTTGTAGACCCAGGCGGTGAAGAGCGCGAGCACCACCACGACGACCGCGGTGCTCAGGCCCACCGGCAGCGCCAGTCCCTTGGCGATCCGCCACCGGATCCGCCGCTGCTCCTCGTCGAAGCGCGCGGGCTGCTCGCTCGGCTCCACCCGGTCCGGTGCCACGCCGGGAGCGGTGTGCGGCACCGTCGCGGTCACCCGGTAGCCGTGCTCCTGCGGGCCGGCGGTCATGGTGCCGCCGGCGATCCGGATCCGCTCCTCCAGCCCGACCAGACCACGCCTGCCCGGGCTCGGAGCGGGTGTCGCGCCGGGACCGTTCACGACCTCCACAGTGGTCTCATGCGTACCGTGCACCAGCCGGACGGTGACCGGTGCGCCCGGCGCGTGCTTCGTGGCGTTGGTCAGGGATTCCTGCACCACGCGGTACACGGCGTGCTCGGCGATCGCGCGCAGCGGCACCGGTTCCCCGGAACGTTCCAAACGAACGTCCACACCGGACAGCGCGGTGCGCTCCACCAGCTCCGCGACGCTCTCGTGCACCGGTTCGGTCGGCGCGGGCGGCGAACCGTCCTCCCGCAGCACCCCGACGACGGTGTGCAGTTCCTCCGCCGCGGCCGTCACCGCGCTCCGGATGTCGCCGGCGAAGGACCGCAGCCGCTCGTCCCCGGCCGGGTCCAGCTCCGCCTTCCCGGCGCGCAAGGCGATCAGGCTCAGCGCGTGGCCGAGGGAGTCGTGCATGTCCTGGGCGATGCGGGTCCGTTCCCGCAGCCGTTCCCGCTCGGTCTCGATCTGCTGCTCGCGCTCCAGCTGTCGCGCCCGCTCCCAACCGGCGGCCATGAGCCCGGCGTTGAGGCGTCGGTAGCGACCGGTCAGCCAGGGCAGGACGCCGAACAGCACCAGCAGCCCCAGCACGTACATCGCGCGCACGAGGTTGTTCGCCACCCGGGGCAGCGGGCTGTCCAGCAGGTACCCGAGCGCGATCACGGCCAGCAGCCCGCAGGCCACCGTCACCGCGAAGGCCGCCATCGGGCGGCGGACGTCCTCGACCGCCCGGCCTGCTTGGTGCCCGGCGACGACCAGCGCCAGCAGCAACGACAGCAGGACCGGTGGGCCCACCGTCGTCCCGTGGAACTGCCCGAGGGCCAGCACGGCGATCACCAGCCAGGACGGGACCGGGAAGGTGCGCACCGCCGCACCGGCCGCGAACAGCAGGACGACCCCGCCGAGCACCAGCCACCACGGGGCACCGCCCTGCTCCTGCGTGTTGCGCTCGGCCAGCACCAGCACGGCCAGCCCCAGCCACAGCGCCAGGTTTCCGCGGGTCTGCTCCGCGACCACCCGGGACGTCCACCGCGGTGCTCTCACCGTGCCTCCCGCCGAGCGCCGATACCATCGGTCGGGAACCCCTGAGGAGTGCGGATGATTCGAGTGGTGGTCGCCGACGACGAGGCGATGGTGCGCACCGGGATCAGGGGGATCCTGGAGACCGACCCCGGCATCGAGGTCGTCGCCGAGGCGGCGAACGGGCACGAGGCGATCGACCTGGTGGCCCGCCACCGGCCGGACGTCGCGGCCCTGGACATCCGGATGCCCGGGCTGGACGGCCTGGGCGCGGCCGAGGCCATCTGCCGGTCCACGAAGGACACCGCGGTCCTCATGCTCACCACCTTCTCCGAGGACTCCTACATCGCCCGCGCGCTGGGCGCCGGGGCCAGCGGCTTCCTGCTCAAGTCCGGTGACCCCCGCGAGCTGATCGCGGGCGTCCGCGCCGTGTCGGAGGGCGCCGCCTACCTGTCGCCCAAGGTAGCCGCCCGGGTGATCAGCAACTTCGGCGGCGACCGGATGCTCCGCGCCGAGCGGGCCCGGGCGGCGGTGGCCGGGCTGAGCGACCGGGAGCGCCAGGTCCTCGCGCTGCTCGGCGCTGGACGCTCCAACCAGGAGATCGCCCGGGAGCTGTTCCTGGTCGAGGGGACCATCAAGAGCTACGTGAGCACCATCCTCAACCGCCTCGGCGTGCGCAACCGGGTGCGGGCCGCGATCATCGCGCACGAAGCGGACCTGATCGACGACTAACGCCCCCGCCGCCCGGGCCGGGCGAGGTGTCGACTTCGCGCGAAATCGACGCAGGCCCGGGTGACGGCGGGGTTCAGCGGCCGCGGTGCTGGGGTGGTTCGGGCCGGCGGTACTGCTGCATTCGGACAGTGGGCTCCTCAGCGGGCGAGGCCGGTCGGCGCGGTGCGTCGTCCGGTTCCCGCGACAGGGGGCTGGTCGGCACCTCGGGTGACCTCGCGCCGGGGGCGGCGACCAGCAGTCGGCCGAGCACCCGGTGCCTTTGGAGGTGGGTGACCAGCCGCTCGGCCTGCGTGCTCAGGAGCCGCACCACCAGCCAGACCACCACCGCGCCGAGCAGCAGGCCGACCAGCACGTCGTGCGGGTAGTGCACCCCGACGAAGACCCGGGAGAAGGCCATCAGCACCGCGAGCGCGACCACCCACGGCATCAGACGGCGCCAGGCGAGGATCAGGGCCATGGCCGCAGCGCCCGCGATGGTGGCGTGGTTGCTGGGGAAGGACCAGTCCCCCACCTCCGGGCAAGTCAGCACCGTGCTGCCCGCGATCAGATCGCGGCACGGGCGGTCCTGCGCGACCAGCACCTTCACCAGCTCGCTGAGCGCGTAGGCGACCACCGTGGCCGCCGGGCCCAGGAGGGACACGGCGACCGCACGTGGTTCTCCGCCGGCCCGGGCCCGCCACCACGCGAGCAGGCACAGGAAGCCCAGCACCAGCAGCCCGAGCTTCGTGTAGACGGCGAACAACGACTGGACCGGGCCGGGCACGGCATCGGCGAACCCGATGATGCCGTCGTAGAGAACGCTTCCCGATCCGCTCGCACGTGCAGCCGGAATCACTCGGCGCACCTCCATCCACTTCTCGTGATCAACGCTCATCACGCTAGGAATGGCGAACGCGCCTGCGCTGCGCACGATCGGCAGCGACTGGCACCCCCTTTCGACCCGGACCGGCCCTTACTTTCGTAAGATTTCGCAGGTCAGGGCGCCTGGAGTGCGCCGGTCGGCAGAACCGCGCCCGGCCTCCGGGTTCGAAGGCCGGGCGCACCGGACGCCCCACCGCGGTGCGGGCGGGACTAACGGGCCTTCAGGTCGTGGCGTTCGAGCACGTTCTCGACGATGTGCTCGGCGATCGCCAGCGACGACGTGGCACCGGGCGACGGCGCGTTGCGCAGGTGCGTGACCGGGCCGACGTGCTGGATCACGAAGTCGTCGACGAGACTGCCGTTCGACGCGAGGGCCTGGGCCCGGATCCCGCGCGGCAGCCGCGCGTAGCGGGCGTCCTCGATCGCCGGGACGTAGCGCGCCGCGTCCTTGATGAACTTCTTCGTCGACAGCACACCGAGGAGCTCCCGCCGCGCACCGGCGAGGTTCCCGGCGGCGAAGCGCCAGAACCCGGGATCCGCAGCGGTTTCCAGCGCGTCGCGGACGTCGATGCCCAAGCCCCGGTAGATCTCCCGCGAGAAGGACAGGAAGGCGTTGGGGCCGACCGTCATCGCGCCGTCGACCCGCTTGGTCAGGTGCACTCCCAGGAACGGGTACTTCGGGTCCGGCACCGGGTAGACGAGTCCGCGCGTGATGTCGCGGAAACGGGGCTCCAGGACCAGGTACTGGCCGAAGAAGGGCACGATCGACGGGGACTTGGCCGCCCCGGAGCGCCGGGCGAGCCGATCGGATTGCAGGCCCGCGCACGCGATCGCGTTGTCGAACCGCTCGTCGCCCCGGCTGGTGCGAACGCGCACGCCCGCCCCGGACGCCGTCTCGATCCCGGTCACCTCGACGCCCAAGCGCACGTCCACCCCGGCGTTGCGGGCGTCCTCGACGAGTGCGCGCGTGACCGCGGCGTAGTCGATGATCGCGGTGTCCGGCGAGTGGACGGCCGCGATGCCGCGCGCTTCCGGCTCGATCTCCCGGAGTTCGCCGCCATCGATCAGCCGGACGCCGGGAACCCCGTTCCGCCTCGCCCGGTCGTAGATCGCTTCGAGGCGCCCGCGCTCCGCCTCGTCGAGGGCGACGACCACCTTCCCGCAGCGCTCGTACGGGATGTCGCGCTCGGCCACGTAGGACTGCAGCAGCTGCACACCGCGGCGGCAGAGGCGCGCTTTCAGCCCACCGGGCTCGTAGTACAGGCCGGCGTGGACGACACCGGAGTTGTGCCCGGTCTGGTGCGCCGCCGGCTCGCGCTCCTTCTCGAAGAGCACGATCTCGGCCCCGGGGAGCCGCTGCGTCAGCTCCCGGACCACCGCGGCACCGATGATGCCGCCACCGACGACCGCGACTCGTCGCTTCTCGACCATCCGATTCCTCTCGACGTTCACCGGCGGGTGCATCCGGCAGAATGGGCGGGGTGGAAGCTCTCGACGTCAGCAGCATGACCGGTCGGGTCCTCGACCAGCTCCGGGCGGCGATCACGAGCGGCGAGCTGGAGGCCGGCCGGCTGTACAGCGCCGCGGCGCTGGGCGAACAGCTCGGCGTGTCGAGAACCCCGATCCGCGAGGCGTCGCACGAACTGGCCCGCCTCGGGCTCGTCGAGATCGAGCGCAACCGCGGCATCCGCATCGTGGCGACGTCCGTCGAGGCGCTCCTGCAGGGCTTCGAGGTCAGGCTGATGCTCGAAGTCCCGCTGGCCCGCCGCGCCACGCGCCGCGCCCAGGACGAGCCGGGCCTCCGCCGCCGCCTCACCGAGGTCTACGAGCGGTTCCGCGAAGCGGCCACCACCGGCGACGCGGAGCTCACGCTGCGCACCGACCGCGACTTCCACACCGTCCTGCTGGAGCTGAGCGGCAACGACCGGGCCACCGGCGTCCTGCGCGAGCAGCGCGACATGGTTCTCGAAAGCGGTGTCGGCACCGTTCCGACGTCCCGGACGCCCCTGGAGTGCTTCGAGGACCACGCCGACATCTACGCGGCGTTCGTGGCGGGCGACGAGGCGGCCACCGGCGCGGCGATGAGCCGCCACATCATCAACACGGCGACCCTGCTCATCGACCAGGAGTCCCGCCGCCGGTCGGAGTTCCACGACCACGGCGTCGGCGACCGCCTGCGCGGGCTCCTCGGCTGACGCGCGCCGAGCGGCGTCGAGGTGCTCCGTGGTCACCGGACCAATCTAATTCGAGTAGCATGCAACATGCAACAACGCCGACGTGAGCTTCCGCCCGGGAAAACCAGCTTGAACGGCGTGTCATCATGCTGCTGTGGAATCCACTCGTGTCGATCGCTGGCTGTGGGCCGTCCGCCTGACCAAGACCCGGCCGGACGCCGCAGCCGCCTGCCGCGGCGGGCACGTGCGCGTCAACGACCGCCCCGCCAAGCCCGCGACCACGGTCTGCCCCGGTGACGAGGTGCGGGCCCGCGTCGGTGACCGGACCCGGATCGTCGAGGTCGTCCGGGTGATCCAGCGCCGCGTCGGTGCGCCTGATGCGATCACCTGCTACATCGACCGCACCCCGGCACCGCCGCCGCAGGTCGTCAACCCGGTGGCCCGCCGCGAGCGCGGGGCCGGGCGCCCGACCAAGCGCGACCGCCGCATGATCGACAAGTTCCGCGCCGGCGGGAACTGACCGCTACCGGAACATCTCCTCGACCGGACTGCCGGGCGGCGTGAACGGCCCCCAGGTGAAGGCGGGCAACCACGGCGCGGGATCCGCGCTCCACGACAGCCGGGCGATCTGCGCGTGCGTCCGCCGACCGCTCAACGACCGGATCAGGTCGACCGGCTCGGCGCGCACCGATGCGACGGGATCGTCGCCGCCCAGCAGCCACGACTCCTCGCCGGTCGTGAAGGTCACCGCCGGAAGGCCCTTCTCCCGGATCGACCGGTCCATTCCCGCCATGCCGAACCGGAAGGCGCAGGCGTAGGCGGGGTGCCGCGCGGGCAGCGGTTCCGCCAGCGCGCAGCGCAGATCCAGTTCGTGGACGACGGCGTCGGCGACCAGTTGCGTCCCGGTTCCGCCGCCCCGCTCCGCCAGGACCTCTTCGAGCATCGTCGCGACCTCGTCCCAGTCGCGGAGCAGATCGGCTCCGCCGAGGTCGGGCGGGCGTCGTCCGGTCAGCTTGCCGAGCACCAGGTGCGCGATCTCGGTGAGGTGCCGGACGAGGTCGGGCACCGCCCACCCCGGACATGCCGGAACGGGCACTCCGGCCGCTCCCCCGGCACCGCGCACCAGCTCGGTGATGTTGAGCCGAACCTGCCTGTAATCCTCGTGTTCACCCGTCACGCACCGGATTATCGCGGCGGACCGGCCGCGCGAACACGCCTTCGCCCGACTCCCGCACGGAGGAAGAAACGGTTCCGCCGAGCGCTCGCTCCCTGGCATCTTCGTCTGCGGGCAGGAGCATCGAGAACGGGAGTGCACGTGACAACCAGAACCACCACCGCTGTCGTGGCACGCGGAGCCGGTGACCTGCGGGTCGAGCGGATCGACGTCCGCGAGCCGGGGCCCGGCGAGGCCGTCGTCGCGGTGGCCCGCGGCGGCATCTGCGGATCCGATCTCCACTACTGGCAGCACGGCGCCGTCGGCGAGTCGGTGCTGCGGGCGCCGATGGTCCTCGGGCACGAGGTCTCCGGCACCGTGGTGCGAGCGGCCGCCGACGGGACCGGGCCGTCCGAGGGCACCGCCGTCACCGTCCACCCGGCCACCTACGAGCACACCGACGTCAGGTTCCCGGAGGACCGGCCGAACCTCTCCCCAGGTGTCCGCTACCTCGGATCCGCGGCACGTTTCCCGCACACCGAAGGCGCTTTCGCCGGTGAAGTGGTGCTTCCCGCGTCGATGCTCCGCGAGCTGCCCGCCGGTCTCGACCTGCGCACCGCAGCGCTCGCCGAACCTGCCGCAGTCGCCCTGCACGCCGTTTCACAAGCCGGTGATCTCAGTGGCAAGCGCGTGCTGGTGGTCGGCAGCGGTCCCATCGGCGCGCTGGTCGTCGCGGTCGCAAAACGGGCCGGAGCAGCGGAGATCGTCGCGGTCGACCTGCACGGCAAGCCGCTCGACATCGCCGAGGCCGTCGGCGCGACGCGGACCCTGCGGGCCACCGAGACCGACGCCATCGCAGCCGTCGACGCCGACGTGACGATCGAAGCATCCGGCAACCACCGAGGACTCGCCTCCGCCATCGAGGGCACCACCCGCGGTGGGACGGTGGTCATGGTCGGGCTGCTGCCCGGCGGTGATCAGCCCGTGCCGGTCCTCCACGCCATCACCCGCGAACTGCGCCTGATCGGCTCGCTGCGGTTCAACGACGAGATCGACGAGGTGATCGCGGCCCTCGCCGACGGTTCGCTGGCGGTCGACCCGGTCATCACCCACACCTTCCCCGTCGGCGACGCGCTGGAAGCCTTCACCGTCGCCGCCGACGCCTCGATGTCGGGCAAGGTGCTGCTCGCCTTCTGAAAGACATCCCAGGAGCTGACATGTCAAGCTGCGATGTTCTCGGCGTGGTGCGACCAGGCGGTCGTCTCGTCGTAGGGGGTGCTGGTTTTGAGGCAGCCGTGGAGGATGCCGACGAGTCGGTTGGCGAGTTGGCGCAGGGCGGCGTTGTGACCGGTGCCGCGGGCTTTCTGCCGGTCGTAGTAGGCGCGGGCGCCTGGCGAGTGCAGCAACGCGCTTTGCGCCTGAGCCATCAGGGCGTCGATGAGCCGGTCGTTGTGCACGAACCGGGCCAGGGCGACCTTCTTTCTGCCGGAGGCGCGGGTGATCGGGGAGGTGCCCGCGTAATTTTTGCGGGCTTTGGCGGTGGCGTAGCGGTCGGGGTCGTCGCCGAACTCTGCGAGCACCCGGGCGCCGAGCACCGGTCCCAGACCGGGCTGGGAGGCGATGATCTCAGCGGCCGGGTGCTGCCCAAAATGGGCCTCGACCTGCCCTTGCAGGGTCTTGACCTGAGTGTTCAACACGGTCAGGACCGCGATCAGCGCCTGGATGGAGGAGGCGTAGGCGGCGGCGACGACCTCGGGCTGACCGAGCTGGTCGGAGCGCAACGTGGCCTGGATCGCCGCCGCTTTCTCCGCGATATTGCGGCGGCGCGCTCGTTTCAGCGCGCCGTTGATCTGGGCGACCGTCAGCCGGGCGGCTTGTTCCGGGGTGGGGGCTTTGGCCAGCAGTTCCAGGGTGTCGGCGGCGTCCAGGTCGTCGAACGCTTCCAGCGCGGCGGGGAAGTAGTCACGCAGCGCGTGCCGCAGCCGCTGAGTGTGGCGGGTCCGTTCCCAGATCAGCGTTTTGTGGGTGCGGGCCACTACCTTGACCGCCTCGGCCTGGTCGGAGTCACCGGCGACCGGCCGCAGCTCGTGGGCATGCGTGCGAACCATGTCCGCGAGCACGTGGGCGTCGCCGGCGTCGCTTTTCGCGCCCGACACCCCCAGCCGGTCACGGAACCTCGCGGCCTGCAACGGGTTGACCGCCATCACCGTGTACCCGGCGGCGACCAGCGCCGCCACCCACGGCCCCCGGTCAGTCTCGATCCCGACCAGCACCTCCGCATCCTCAGCGTCCTCACCGAATTGAGCACCGATCATCGTGTGCAAACGGGCCATGCCCGCCACACCCTCGGGCAGGCGGGCCTTGGCCAACCGGCGACCGGCGTTGTCCATCAGCTCGACGTCGTGATGCTCCTCAGCCCAGTCATCCCCTACGAACAGTCGCAACGATCCTCCCGCTCTCGATCACCATGCGCAGCCGGCGGGAGAACCATCAGCGACCTAATCAAGCAGTGCTCACACCACGGGTGGGCACGACATCCCAGCAGCGATCAACTCTCCCGACCCACCGGCAGGGGCACGGTCTTTCAGCAGGACTCACACGTCCAGGACCTACGAGTGCTCACCTACCGGTCGGCTACCAACCAGGAGTGTGCCCGACGGCTCACTCCCAGAACTGATTAGGACCGCGAGCGAAGCTGGGCACCGAGGATGCGCTGATCTGCCTCAGTTCCGGATCAGGCCGCCGACCGGGACGGGAGGGACGTGGCCGGTCGCCGGACGGGTCTGCGCCAGGGCGAGGCCGATGTCGACCAGCGATGATCGGCGGAGGCGGGCGACCTCGGAGAGCGGGGTCCAGACCGGCTCGGCCGTTTCGCCGTTCGGCTCGGGCCGGAGCCGGCCACCGGTGATGCGGACCTGGTAGAGGATGCCGACGTTCTGGTGCTCGACTCCCGCACGTGCGACGGCCGCGGGGATCACCCTCGAGTCCACGCCCAGCAGCCGTTCGACCACTGCGTCGCAACCGGTCTCCTCAGCGACCTCCCGGATCACCGCGTCGAACGGATCCTCCGCGTGCTCGACCCTTCCGCCCGGAAGAGTCCAGTTCTTCGACGCGTGTTGGACGAGCAGCACCTGCCCGTCCTCGATGCACACGGCGTACGCCGCCAGCCGGAAGCTTCCCCGCTTCCTCTCGCCCGCGATCGCCTCGGCTGCGCCGTCCGCTTCTCGACTCATCGGACCACCCTGGTGCACTTCAGCCGACGAGGTGAGATGTCCGGCTGGCCTTCGTGCGATCGCCGCGTCCAGTGGTCATCCGGAGGTCCGGGGAGTGTGCGCGAGGTGCTCCTGGATCTTCTCGCGCACGAGGTCCAGAAAAGCACCGTTGGCGGGAGCCGAGTACGACATCGTCGGATCCGGGTAGATGACGACGTCCAGTCGTTCCGCGGCGGAGGAGATCACGGACAGCCCGGACGACGTGCGCGCAAGGTTGATCTTCACCGTGGCCGGAGCGACTCTGGCGCCAGGGCTGGGAAAGCTCTGCTTCCGCACCGGTCGGCCGAGGCCGACCTTCCACAGCGAGACCGCGTCCCGGTCGACGCTGAGGAGGTACCCGGCGAAGGTCAGCATGCCCAGCGTGGGACGGCACAGGAACGCGAGGCCGTTCTGGCGCAGCGCTGCCAAGGCCTTGCGCTGGTTGCGGACCACGAGCCGCCCGTAGACCACCAGCGCGAGCAACACCAGAAGTGCCAGTGCCACTGCCAAGAACGGGAAGACGTACATCGGCCGACTGTAACCCGGCAGTCGTCCCGCACGGGGCGTCGACGGCCTCTCTCGCAAGTAGAGCCGCACCGCCAACGACTCACGCGGACTGACTCACCTCCACCGAGCCCGGATCGCTGTCAACGCGGTCTCCAGAACCTCCATCGCCCGCTCAACGCTTGCGAGGACCGAGCACGACCGGCAGCGTGCGCGGGGCGTGCACGTGGACGCTGCGGCGGAAGGTCAGCTCGGCCGGGTCGGCGACGACGCGCAGTTCCGGGAAGCGGTTGAACAGCGCCGCCAGACCGACCTCGCCCTCCAGCCGGACCAGGGCCGCGCCCAGGCAGCGGTGGATGCCGTAGCCGAAGGCGAGGTGGCCGGTGGTGTTGCGGTCCGGGTCCAGCACGTCCGGATCGGCGAACCGCTCCGGGTCGCGGTTGGCCGCGCCCGTCGAGAGCATCACCGACGCTCCCCTGGGGATCGCCACCCCACCGATCTCCAGGTCCTCGGTCGCGAAGCGCAAGGAAGCGTTGAGGGCGGGCGAGAGCCAGCGCAGCAGCTCTTCGACCAGCGACGGCACCGCCTCAGGGTCGGCCAGGCGCTCGCGGGCGGAGTCGTCGGCCACCAGGGCGCGGACGCTGTTGGTGATGAACACCGCGGTGGTCTCGTGGCCCGCCATGAGCAGCAGCATGGCCATCGCCACGATCTCCAGGTCGGAGAGCCGGTCGCCCTCGTCGGAGGCGGTGATCAGCGCCGACAGCAGCGCCTCGTCGGGTGCCGCGCGCTTGGCCGCGACCAGTCCCTCCAGGTAGGTCGCCATCTGGGTGGAGGCGGCCAGCAGCTCCGGTTCCGGGCATTCGTCGATCAGCACGGTGGACAGCCGCGCGAACTCCTCGCGGTCGATCTCCGGGACGCCGAGCAGCTCGCTGATCACCACCATCGGCAGGATGATCGCGTAGCAGGCCACGAGGTCGACCGGTTCGTCCTCGGGCAGCTCCGCCAGCAGTTCCTCGGCGACGGCTTCCACGCGCGGGCGCAGCGCCGCGATCCGGCGGGCGGTGAACGCCTGGGTGACCAGGCTCCGCAGCCGGGTGTGCTCCGGCGGGTCGAGCGAGGTCAGCATGTGCGACATCGGAGCGGGCAGACCGGGCGGCGCGGCAGCGCGCTCCTCGGCGGGCAGGCTCGAGCGCCAGTCCTTCGCCAGCCGCTGGTCGGCGAGCCACGCCCGCACGTCGGCGTAGCGGGTGACCAGCCAGGTGCGGCCGCCCTCGAAGTCGACCTCGCGGACCGGGCAGGTCTCGCGGGTGCCGGCGAGCGCCGCGTGCGGGTCCTGCCAGTAGTGCTCGGTGAAGGAGTCCTCTTGCGTCGAACCTGTCATCAGTGCTCCGTTCCAACGTCAGGTCGGGTCAGCGCGCCGCTCGCCGGTAGCGGCCGAGCGCGCGCAGGGCCATGCCCTGGGTGAACGCGGGGTTGCTGTACCGGCTGACGAAGCGCACGTACTCGTGGACGCTCTCCGCCGGCCACCCGCCGCCGGGCGTGCGCTGCTCCAGCAGCCAGGCCACCCCGGGACGCACCTCGGCCGGGTCGGCTCCCGCGGCGAGCAGGCCCGAGATCGCCCAGCCGGTCTCCTCGACCGTGGCGGGCGCATCGTGCCCGTCGCCCCAGGAACCGTCCGGCCGCCGGGCGCGGATCAGCCACGTCCTGGCGCGGCGCGCGGTCTCGCTGTCCGCCGCGCCCGCTCTGGCGAAGGTCTCCAGCACGGCGGCGGTGGCCATCGTGTGGTGCCGGTACCAGACCGATTCGAAGGCACCGTCCGGCAGCTGGACACCGGCCAGCCACTTCAGCGCGCGGCGCACCCGGCGGTCGTCCGCCGGAACGCCCGCGTCGAGGAGCGCGTCGACGGCCTGCACGGTGGTCATCGGGCACGGCCCGCTGTTGGCGACCTTCGTGTTGCGCACGCACAGGCCCCAGGAACCGCGGGTGTCCTGGACGCGGGTCAGCCAGTCCACGCCCCGCTCGATCGCCGGAGCCTGCTTCGCACCGGGCAAGCGGCACAGCACGGAGAGGATCTCGCCGGTCTCCAAGGTCGACGGCCAGCCCTCCGTCCCGGCCCAGCCCCAGTAGCCCGGTGGGCAGCCGAAGGCCAGGAACGGCCGGTGCTGCTGGAGGCGCACGAACAGGTCGACCGACGCGGCCAGCCTCGGGTCATCGGCGTATCCGGCCTCGGAGAGCCCGCGCGCGGCGTACATCGTCCACGCCGCGTCGAGCGGGCCGGTCTGCCACCAGCCGTCGGGGTGCATCGTCCGGCGGAACCAGCCGACGGCGGCCGCGACCATGTCCGGCGCCAGCTCCGCTCGGGCCAGGCCGGTGCAGACCAGGCCTGTGACCCAGGCGTTCTCGCACCAGGCCCCGGTCGAGCCCTCGTGCTCGTAGACCTGCCGGATCGCCTTCAGCGCGTTCGGTTCGCCCAGGCGGGCCAGCACCTGCTGGAAGCGGGTGAGCGGTTTGTGCCGGGCCTGGGCCAGGCCGAGCGCGAAGGCCATCGGGACGCGCAGGTCGAACAGCTTGCGGTACAGGCCCGGCCACAGCGCCACTTCCAGCGGGAACCGGCGCATCTCCGCCGGGGCCAGCCAGCCCACGAAGCCGTAGTACTGCCGGCACCACGCGACGACCTCGGGGTGCGGGATCGCGTCCAGGCCGCCGAAATCGCTCATCCAGCGCTGCCCGTCGCGCACCGCGTCCGCGCTGCCGACGGGATCGACCAGGTGGAGCACGGCCGAGCTGACCGCTGTCGGTCCGGCCTCGCTGGACAAGCCCGGGACCATCGCCCAGCCGCCGTCGGCGTTCTGCGTGCGCCGGAGCCACCCGGCTCCCGCCGCGATCAGGTCGGCGCTGCCCTCCGGGTCGGCGTAGTGCAGCGCGGACAGCGCGCCGACCGTTCCCAGCGTCGAGGTCAGGTTGTCCTCGCTGTAGTCGAAGACGCCGTCGGTGCGCTGGGCGGAGAACAGCGCCTCCGCGCCTTCGCAGATCGCCTCGTCGAGCGCGTCCGTGAACGGATCGGGGTCGACCTGCACCGTCGTCATGCGGATTCCTCCAGCCCGGTGGTGGTGTTCTGCGTTCGTCAGCGGGCACGGCGGCCGCGGGCAACTCCTCGGCGGCAGCCGCAGCCGGCCGCGGCACCAGCGCTGCGATGACCTGTGCGCCGGGCATGCGCCCAGTGTCGCAGTCGCCGATCCCGGGCGAGATGCGTTGCGCCTCAACCGATTCGCGGTTCACCATACGCGGCCGCCGCTGGCTCGGCCAGGTCTCCCACCCGACACGCCCGGGATGTGCCACATCGGCGCTGGCCGCAACGGGGAGCCGGAATTCCCTTACAGGTAAGGCGTTTTCACGGCTGTCGAGAATTCGCCAATCCGCTGCCGCCCGCCGGATCGACGTGTATCGCGCACGTACTCCCAGCATCGGAGGCGCAAAGCGAGCCGATCAGCGAGAGGCGCTCAGATGAGCAGCGGAACCGCGAGAAGCGCGCCCCTCGAACGGATTCCGGCAGCACCGGCCGTGGGCGCATCGCCGCAGGCCAGCGAGGTCGTCAAGTTGATGGACTTTCGGCCCCTTCGGGCAGCACCGGTGTTCGCGACCGCCCTTCCCCGGGCGGACTCGTTGACACGCCGCCACCTGACCGGTGTAATCGAGATCGCTGTCACAAGTCCTCGACGAGAAGACGAATCCGCCTGGCCCGCCACGGAAGCAGCGCGTCGCCCCCCGTCCGGAGAACCGCTCAGACGAGCAGGATCGCACCGGCGTGAGGAGCTTTCCGGCACTGGGACCACCTGGGCGGGAGGAGTGAACTTGGAGATCGCAAGCAACGGGCTCCCCACCACCGACGCACTCCCACCGGCCCCGGATCCGCGCAACGGCGCGCGCCGCGGTCCTGCCCGGCGAGTTCCGAGCGGGAACCGCTGAGCCCCCTTCCCGGCGAACCCGGCACTCCTGCTCGCGGTCGAGCACGTCCGGGCCGGATCGGCTTCTCCCCGCGCAACACCAGCACGCGCACGTCATGAACGGAGATCCTGTGACTACCGTCCGGCACCAATTGTCCCTGAACGAGAACTTCGCGGCCCCGCTGCCGGGAGTCCACGAGGCCATTGTGGACGGTGCCGACCGGGTCAACCTGACGCTCGACGCGATGTCCAGCGGGTTGACGCGGGCCATCGCCGGACATCACGGCGTCGATCCCGCGCGGGTGTTTGTCGGTCCCGGTTCGGGAGCGCTCCTGCAGCAGTTCCTCAACGCGCTGGCGGCGGGCGGCGAGGTCGTGCACGCGTGGCCGTCGTTCGAGATGTATCCGCTGATGGTGCGCTCCGCGGGTGCCGAGGCCGTGCCCGTCCCGCTCCGCGACGACACCCACGACCTCGCGGCGATGGCCGACGCCGTCACCGACCGGACCAAGGTCGTGCTGCTGTGCAACCCGAACAACCCCACCGGCACCGTGTTCGGCGACGCCGAGCTGCGGGAGCTCCTGGACCGCCTGCCCGAGCACGTGCTGGTGCTGATCGACGAGGCGTACGTGGACTTCGCCGACCGCTCCGCGACCGCCGACGGCCTCCGGCTCGCCGCCGAGGACTCACGCGTGTGCGTGGTGCGCACCTTCTCCAAGTCCCACGGGCTGCTGGGGCTCCGGGTCGGCTACCTCGTCGCCGGTGAAGCCGTGGTCACCGCGCTCCGGCCCGGTTCGTACTTCTTCCGGGTCAGCACCGTGGCGCAGGACGCCGCGCTCGCCGCGCTGCGGGCCGAGGAGGTCATGCGCAAGCAGTGCGCGGAGGTCGCCGCCGAACGCGACCGCGTCGGCGAGCAGCTGCGCGCGCTCGGCCTGGCGGTTCCCCGCAGCCACGGCAACTTCCACTGGTTACCGCTCGGTGCGGACAACGACGCGTTCGTGCGCTTCTGCGCGGCCGGTGGCGTCGAGGTGCGGACGCTCGGCGACGGCGCCGGGGTCCGGGTCACGGTCGGCACGCCCGAGGCCAACGAAGCGCTGCTCGACCTGACCCGGCGCTTCCTCGACGGCGAACGCCAGTCCACCGAGCGGGCCTGACATGACCAACGCCGAAACCCGCGTCGCGCCCGCCGAGTTCAACTCCGCCGAGCTCACCGACCTGCTCAACCGCGAGATGCGCAAGAGGTGGTCGGCGGCCGCCGAGCGGACCGAGCAGATGGCCGGCTACGCGCTGCTGGCGCCCGGCAAGATGCTGCGGCCGATGCTGCTGCTCGCCTCGGCCGAGGCCACCGGCGGCGACAGCACCCGCCTGATCCCCGCCGCCTTGGCCGTGGAGTACCTGCACGTGGCGACGCTGGTGCACGACGACATCATCGACGACGACGAGCTGCGCCGGGGCCGGGCGACCGTGCACGCCCGCTTCGGCATGCCCGATGCCCTGGTCGCCGGTGACTTCCTGATCCTGAACATGGTCAGCGCGCTGCTCGAATGCGAGGCGGTGCCGCCCGCCGGCGTGCTCGACGCGGCCCGGGTGCTGGCCACCGCGGGAGCCGACGTCTGCCGGGGGCAGGTCCGGGAAGCCGAGCTGGTCGGCGAGCTGAGCTGCCCGGTCGAGGACTACCGGGAGATGGTCGCGCTCAAGACCGGCGCGCTGTTCCGGGGTGCCTGCCGGGCCGGGGCGATCCTCGGTGGTGCCGCCGCCGAGGACGTCGAGGTCGCCACGCGCTACGCCGAGCACCTGGGCCTGGGCTTCCAGATCTACGACGACCTGCTGCCCTACCTGGCGGACTCCCCGACGACCGGCAAGCCCAGCACCAGCGACGTGGCCAACCTGCGCCCGACGTTCCCGGTGCTCGTCGGCCACCAGGCCGCCGGGGACGCCGACCGGACCCGGTTCGCCGAGGCGTTGTCCGGCCGGATGCCCGCGGCGGACGCGCACCGGCTCATGCGGGAGCTGCTGACCAGCACCGGAGCGCTGGAGCTCAGCCGCAAACTCGCCGCCGACGAGATAGCCCAGGCCCGCGAGAGCATCGCGGACCTGCCGGGAACGGCCGCGGTCGAACTGATGCTGGCCATCGCCGAGCTGTCCATCGACCGGAACCGGTAGCCATGCGCGACCGATGGGCGGCAGCGCGCCGGATCCTGTGGGCGCACGTGCAGACCTGGCGGCCGTACACGCTGTGCTACCCGGTGCTGGTGGGCGTCGCAGGCGCCGGTGCCGGTGGTGCTGCCGGACTCGCCGCGTTCGTCGTCGCCGGGTGCGGGGTCGCGCTCGGCTGGCTGGCCGGGCACTACCTCGGTGACTACTTCGACCGCGAGCTGGACCGGATCGCCAAGCCGCAGCGCCCGATCCCGTCCGGGAGGCTGGCGGCGAAGACCGCGCTCGCCTGCGGCATCGGGCTAGCGGTCGCTGCCGCGGTGCTGCTGGCGTGGGTGAACTGGCGGACGCTCGTGCTGGTCGTGCTGGCACTGGCCGGCATCGTGGCCTACAGCAGGTTCTGCAAGGCGCGCGGCTTCTCCGGGAACCTGGTGCGCGGCCTGATCACCGCGCTGGGCTTCCTGATCGGCGCGATGGTGGCGGCACCGCTGCCCGGCTGGCCCGCGGTCGCGTTCTCCGCGGTGTTCCTGCTGCACGACGCGGCGTCGAACCTCGTGGGCACGCTGCGCGACGTGGACGGCGACCGTGCCGCCGGCTACCGGTCGGTGCCCGTGCGCAGCGGAGTCCGCTACGCCGCCGGGCTGGCGGTGTCCCTGTACGTCGCAGCGATCCTCATCGCCGCGATCGGTCTCCTGCTGCCGCACCGGCCCGGCTTCCCGGTGCTGCTGGGCGTGGCGGCCTGCGTCGGTCTGGTCGCGGTCCTGCCGCTGCCGTTCCTGGCGCCGAACCTCGGGCAGGCCCGCGCGTTGCGGGCGCACGAATTCCTGGTCGCCGAACGCCTCGTCCTCGCCGGCGCGGTCCTGGCCCGCACCGCGCCCGCCGCCGTGGTCGTGCCGCTGCTCGCCCTGGTGCTCGTCTTCAGCCTGTGGACGCAGGCCGTGATGCGGTCGCGGCACGAGATCCCCGCCGATGACATGGAGGTCCAGCCGACGTGAGCTCCACTTCGAACGCCAGAGGACTGATGCGTGATTCTGGGCCAACCGCAGCACATCGCAACCGCACCCCAGGGGACCGTGAGGCAACCCAGCCGCAAGAAACCCCTAAACGCGAGATCAAGCCTCACCCCGACCACCTGTGTGAATCGCGGAGAGGCGGAACTGACGTCGTGGTGTGCGGGGCGGGTGTGGGCGGTCTGGCCGCCGCGCACGCGCTGGGTTCGCTGGGGCTGCGGGTCCTGATCGCCGAGAAGCAGCCCAGGGTGCCCCGGGTGCCGAAGGGCGAGGTGCTGCAGCCCGGAGCGCTCAAGATCCTCGACGAGTGGGGCGTCACCAAGCTCCTGGAGCGCCAGGGCGCGGTGCGGCTCTCCGCGCTCATCGCCGGTGAGGGCAGCGGCGAGGGCCGGATGTCGCTGGACTACACGCAGTTGCCCGACGAGACCAACTGGCTGCTCTCCGCCGACCACGAGACGATCCTGGGTGCGCTCATCGACGGCCTGCCGGAGAACGTCTCGCTGCGCCGGGGAGTGAGCGTCCGCGAGGCACTCCGCGACGACACCGGACGGATCACCGGGCTGGCCGTGCGGGAGGCCGGTTCCGACCGCGAGATCCGCGCACCGCTGGTGATCGCCGCCGACGGCGTCTCGTCGAAGCTCCGGAAGTCGGTCGGCATCGGGGCGAACCGGAAGGACTACCCGCACCGGCTGGTCGCCCTGGACATCCCCGACGTGCCCGGCGCGGAGGCGGCGGTGGCCGCCTACGTCACCGACCGCGGGCTGCGGATGCGCTATCCGCTGCCCGGCAACCGGGTCCGGCTCTACGTCCAGGCGGAGCCGGACGAGCTGCGCGGGATGGACCACGACGGGTTGCAGCGCTGGGCCGACGCGCTGATCGCGGAGCTGCCCGAGCTGGCGGCGTTCGAGGGCCAGCTGCGGAGCAGCCTCGCCGGGCGGCAGCTGCTGCCGGTCGGCCGGTTCGTCGCCGACGGCCTGTTCGCCCCCGGCATGGCGCTGATCGGTGAGGCCGCGCACTCCGTGCACCCGATGGCGGCCCAGGGCATGAACAGCGCCATCTACGACGCCAATGCCCTGCGCGGCTGCCTCGCCGGACGCTCCCTCGACGCGTCCGATGTGGACTCCGCGCTGCGCGAGTACCAGCAGCGGCGCATGCCCGAGCTGGTGCAGATCGGCAAGATCAGCCACAACGCCGCGCGCATGCTGACCGACCTGTCGTGGGTGGGGCGCACGCTCGGCCGGCGCGCCCTGCGCAACACCGGGGCCAACCAGCGGCTCAGCTTCACCGTGATGCACAACCTGGCCGGGCTCGGCCTGCACCCGCTCTCGACGTTCGACCGGCTGTGCCAGCTCGGGTTGCTACCGGATCCGCGGGCACGGCGCCGGCCCAGGTGGGCATGAGGGCCGACGCCGTGCCGGGATCACCGCCGCGGCCTGGACTCCACGACGACGAGGCCGCCCGGCCAGCTGCGGGACGCGATCAGGTTCAGCCCCGCCTTGCCCACCAGCGCCTCGAAGTCCGCGACGCTGCGCTCCTGGCCGCCGAGCAGGACCAGCGACTGCAGGTCGAAGGAGGTGTTGTACTTGGCGTGGGAATCACCTGCGAGGACCTCCACGATCAGCACCCGGCTGCGCTCGCCGGCGGCTTCGGCGCAGCGCTGCAGGATCCGCACCGCGTCCTCGTCGCTCCAGTCGGTGAGCACGCGGGAGACCACGTAGACGTCCCGGCCCGGCGGCAGCGGGTCGAAGAAGCTGCCAGGCACGAACGAGATCCGCTCCGCCACGCCCGCCTCGCTCAGGGCCTGGTCGGCCTCGGGCTCGACCGCGGGCAGGTCCAGCACCTCGCCGTCGAGGTGCGGGTTCGCCCGGACGATCTCGGCGAGCAGCGCGCCCTGCCCGCCGCCGACGTCGATGACGGTCCGCACACCCGACCAGTCGAACTCCGCGGCCAGCACCGGCCCGGTCTGCCAGGCGTGGGCGGTCATGACGTCGCCGAAGAAGCGGCGCAGGTCGTCGTTGCGCTGGTAGTCGTCCCAGAACGGGGTGCCGTGCACCGCGCCGTAGGCCGATCCGCCGGTGCGGATGGAGTGCAGCATGCCGCTGAAGGCCAGGTCCATCCGGGTGCCCGGCCCCTCCAGGTCGAGCCAGTTCCGGATCCATGCGCCGTCCTCGGAGAGCAGCTGGCGGGACAGCGCCGTGAGGCCGTAGACACCAGGCTCCGCCTCGCTGAACAGTCCGATGTGGACGAGGTGGCGCAGCAGCCGGTCCAGGGAGCCCCGGTGCGCACCCGTGGCGGCCGCGAGCTCGTCGAGCCCGGTCCTGCCCTCGGAGACCAGCTCCGGCAACCGCATCGTCACCGCGACGCGGATGGCGAAAGGCGTTGCCAGATCGATGAGTTTCGCCAGCTCGCGACTCGAATCGGCGAGATCGCCCTGAGATCCTGCGGAATCCATGGACACCTGGTTCCTTTCGAAGTGAGCACTCGAGCGCCTCCGTCCTCCTCATCCTTACTGCCCGCCGTCCACGGCGTCAACAACCACGGCGGAAACCGACCGCTCTGCCCGGAAACGCCTGTCGCCGTGCCCGAAAATCCTTGCAGTCAAATAAGAACGAGGTGACCCCCAATGACCGAATTCGACGTCCGCCCGGTTTCCGGAGCGCTGGGCGCCGAGGTGCGCGGCCTGGATCTGGAGGAGCTGACCGAGGAGTCCTTCGGGCGACTGCACGAACTGCTCATGGAGAACCTCGTGCTCTTCTTCCCGGAGGCCGGTGAGCTCTCCCCCGAGGCGCACAAGAACTTCGGCCGGTTCCTGGGCGAGCTGGAGGTGCACCCCTTCCTGCCCAAGCTCGACGGGCACGAGGAGATCGTGGTGCTCGACTCCGACCAGGGCGCGAAGGCCGACGTCTGGCACACCGACGTCACCTTCAACGCCAGCCCGCCGATCGCCTCCGTCCTGCAGATCGTGCACTGCCCGCCGCGCGGCGGCGACACGATGTGGAGCAACCAGTACCTGGCCTACGAGAACCTCTCCGCGCCGCTGCGGGATCTCCTGGACGGGCTCACCGCCGTGCACGCCTTCGTGCACCCGAACGGCACCCAGTTCGAGGCCGAGCACCCGGTGGTGCGGGTGCACCCGGTGACCGGCAGGCGATCGCTGTACGTCAACCGGATGTTCACCATGAACATCCCGCAGCTGCGCCGGGCGGAGAGCGACGTGCTGCTGGCGCACCTGTTCGCGGTGGCGGAGCGGCCGGAGAACATCTGCCGCTTCCGCTGGACGCAGGGCGCGGTGGCCGTGTGGGACAACCGGGCCACCCAGCACTACGCGGTCAACGACTACACCGAACGCCGGATCGGCCGCCGCGTGACGATCCTGGGCGACGACCCGAAGGGCGACGAACCGCGCTGGCCGCACCTGGCCGAGGCCGGCACCGCCGCCGATCACCGCGCGCAGCCCAAGTCCCGGGCCTGACCGCACCGGCGGGCCGGCCCGTCCTGACGGGTCAGCCCGCCGGTCGCGGCCCGGCGTCGGCGAGCACGGCTGCTCCCAGCGGGCCAGCCGGGTCCGCCAGGCCGAACACGACGTCGAAGTGGTTCGTTCCGGCCACCACGACATCCGTCACCTGGTGGCCCGCCCGCCGCGCGGCGGCGCTGAAGAGCTGGTGCTGGCGGATGTACTCCCCGGTCTCGCGCTCGCCCCGCGCGAGCACCAGGCGGCGGACCCTGCAGGGCAGCTCGTGCAGCGGGCTGAGCGCACGGGCCCGCTGCTCATCGAGGCCGAGCGCATCGTTGACGTAGCTGTGCCGGAGCGGTTCGAGGTCGTAGGTGCCGCTGATCAGGCAGGCCGACGCGAGGGGCGGTCGATTCCCCGGTGCTCGGTCGTCCAGGCAGCACGCCATCGCGAGCAGGTGCGCGCCTGCCGAGCTCCCGCTGGCGTGCACCGCATCCGGCCGGGTTCCCAGCGCTGCGGCGTTGTCGCGGATCCAGCACAAGGCCCGGTGCGCCGAGCCGACGATCTCCTCCAGGGAACGCCGCGGGGCGAGTCCGTAGTTCAGCGCGGCGAAACCGTGCCCGCGGGCGAGGAAGTCCAGCGCGGCGAAGGACGATTCGTCCTTGCTGAGCTCCTGCCAATGACCACCGTGGATGAAGACGTGCAGCGGGGAACCGGGTTCCCGCGCGGGAAAGTGGTCCAGCACCTCGTCCGGGTGCTCTCCGTAGGACAGCGTCCGGAATCCCGGGCACGCCGAACGGGCCTCGGCACTGCGTTCGGCATAAGTGCGGAGGACGTCCTCGAAACCGGGCGCGAGGAGGCTGGGCGAGAACTCCCGATCGAGCGCTGCGGAATCCCACATCGTGCGACCTCTTCCGTTCGCGGAAACCACGGTCCGGGCACCGCGATCCAACAGGTGCCGCGAAGGCGTCGTCAACGTCCGTGACAGGATGCGCAAAGACATACCAGCAGTACGGAAAGCCGCGTGGTCCGGCGACAGCCGGCCCGGCCGGATGGGAGTTCGCATGCTCAGGGGAAACAAGGTCGCGCTCAGGGCCCGGCACGCGGACGACATCCCGATCCTGCACGCCGATCTGCACGACGACGTGGTCAACGCCTCGCGGGCCGCGGTCGGGCCGTGGCGGCCGATCCCGGTCGGGTCGGAGCACTCGCAGTTCGTGGTGGACGAGAAGAAGGAGCAGAACGTCCACTTCTCCGTCGTCTCGCTGGACAGCGACGAGCTGGTCGGCACCGCGACGCTGTGGGGCATCGACACGCACAGCCGGTCCGCGCACGTCGGGCTCGGCCTGCTGTCCACCGCCCGCGGCAAGGGCTACGGCACCGACGTGGTCGCGGTGCTGTGCCACTACGGTTTCGCCCAGCGCGGCCTGAACCGGCTGCAGATCGAGACGTTGGCGGACAACGCCGCGATGCTGCGCGCCGCCGAGCGCAACGGCTTCACCCGCGAGGGCGTGACGCGCTCCTCGGCCTGGGTGATGGGCGAGTTCGTGGACGAGGTCCTGTTCGGTCTCCTCGTCGACGAGTGGAAGGCCGCCTCGGACAACTAGGCTCCGGCGAGCGACCGCCCCGCCGACGCGCGTCGGCGGGGCGGTTTCGCCTAATCGGCCAGGACTTCCACGTATCCGTTCGTGCCGTTGACGCGGATGCGCTGCCCGTCCCGGATCGACCGGGTCGCCCGTTCCACCCCGACCACCGCGGGCAAGCCGTACTCCCGGGCGACCACCGCGCCGTGGGTCATCAGCCCGCCGACCTCCGTCACCAGGCCGGCGATCGTGACGAACACCGGAGACCAGCTGGGATCGGTGCTGGTGGTGGCCAGGATGTCGCCGGCTTCGAGATCGGCCTCGGCGACGTCCAGCACGACGCGGGCGCGCCCTTCCACGATCCCGGTGGAGACCGGGAGGCCGACGAGGGCACCGGCGGGCACGTCCTGACGGCGGTAGGAGCCGGTCACCGCCTCGCCGTCCGAGGTGAGCACCCGGGGCGGCACGAGCGCCTGGTAGCCGCCGAACGCCTCCGCGCGCTCGCGGATGAGCCGGTGGTCGACCTCGCCGGTGCGCACGACCTCGCGGAGTTCCTCGAACCGGAGGTAGAAGATGTCCTCGCGGTCGCGGAGCACACCGGCCTCCACGAGGCGATCGGCCTCGGCCAGCATCGCCCGCTTGTAGTGGAAGTAGCGGCAGATCATGACGAACTTGGGATGCTCCCGGTAGCCGATGAAGGTCCGCAGCCAGCAGCTTGCGCTTCCGGAGGTCCTCCAGGACGAAGTCGAACAGGTCCACTCCGGACTTCCCGCGGATGTCGCGGTCGAGGACGGCCAGGGATTGCTCGCTGCGCGCGATGAGCTTCTCGACGATCGCCGGGTCGGCTTCGACCGACGCCGGTGTTTCCCACACGGGCGGGCCGTCGGCGCTCTCCTGCGCGGGCGGCAGCGCGAAGTCGTCGCGGTCGAGGACTGACTGCAGCGCGTCCCTGATCAGCGGGTCGGACTTGCCCGAGGCGTCCAGGAGGCCGTCGCGGTCGGCCGGTGCCGCCAGGTCCGGGGTGACGTCGACGAACAGCCGCCCGCCCGCCTCCGCCATGGGCCGCGGTGTGGACCGGGTCGGCGGTGAACATGATGCCGGAGACCTCCGGCACGACCATCCGCTGCACGACCACGGCCATCTGCACCTTGCGGTGGTCGAAACCGTTGCGCAGCCGGTAGATCACGGCCCGGTCGGTGAACAGCGAGGCCCAGCACGCCCTGATGCGTTCCAGGACCGCCGCGGTGCCCACGACGTTGAGGTAGGTGTCCTGCTGACCGGCGAAGGAAGCCGTCGGCAGGTCTTCGGCCGTCGCGCTGGAGCGGACGGCGTAGGCGGCTTCCTCGCCGAGCCGGGCGAGCGGGCGGGTGAGCGCTTCGGCCAGATCCCCGGGAACGGGGATCGCCCCTGATTTCCGCAGGTCGCGGTCTCGGCGGGAGATTCCGCAGCACACCCGGGGTCTTGCCGCAAGCCCCGGGGTGCGCTATATGTTGATAGTGGCAGGAGGACGTCTTTCTTCCCTGCTCCTCCCGAAGAACCGGCGCGCACTCCGCCGCGCCGGTTTCGAGTCCACTGAGGACTTCCTCCGCACCGGACGCAGATCACAGCGCCCGGCCCACCGGGCTGGGTGATTGCCGCTGATCCGCGCAGCCGCGTCGGTGCCACCCATGGCCAGCCAGCGGTTCTACCCACCGGGCGACGTGCTCGCCGTGAGCGGGTGCTTGGGCGGCCGCGGTTGCCGCGCACCGCGCCGACGGTGCTCGGCAGGTGTCAGGGCACTCGTGCGACCGCGCCGTAGCCGAGCGGCCTGGCCGCGTCGTCGAGCTCTTCCGGGTCCTGGGTGTGCCACTCGGGCAGCGTGACCAGGCCCGGCTCGACCAGGTCGAGGCCGTCGAACCAGGACAGGATCTCGGCGTGGTCGCGCGGGTACACGGGCTCGCCGGCGGCCTCGTACGCACCGCGCAGCATCTCCATCTCGGAACGCAGCGCAGGCGAGGCGTGCTCGTCGGTCAGCGTGGACACGGCGACGAGCGAACCGGGCGCGAGCCGCTGCCGGTAGGCGCGGATCAGCTCCGCCGGTTGCGGGTCCTCGAGGTACAGCAGCACGCCGACGGCCAGCAGCCCGACCGGCCGGCTGAAGTCGAGCAGCCTGCGCGCGTCCGGGTGGTCGAGCACCGCCGACAGGTCGCGCATGTCGGCCTGGATGATCGTCGCCGTCTCCGACCCGCCCAGCACGTGCTGGGCGTGGTGGTAGGCCACCGGCTCGTTGTCGACGTAGACCACGCGGGCCGGGATGCCCGCGGCTTCGGCGACCTGGTGGGTGTTGCCGACCGTGGGGATGCCGGATCCGAGGTCGAGGAACTGGCGGATGCCCTGGTCGAGGCAGTAGCGCACGGCGCGGCGCAGGAACGACCGGTTCAACCGGGTCACGGCCGGGATGCTCGGTGCGATCTCCAGCACCTGGTCGGCGAACGCGCGGTCGGCGGCGAAGTTGTGCGAGCCGCCGAGGAAGTAGTCGTACGCGCGAGCGGCGCTCGGCTGAGTGGTGTCCACGCTCGCCGGCAAGGCCGGCACCGGATCCAAGATCGACACGGTGGTTCTCCTGCTGGTTCCGTCGAATGCCCATCAGTACCTCCTCGAACGGGCCACCTCAAGAGGCCCGGCCGCAGATCACACCAGCGCGGCTCCGCGAGCCGACCACAGTGGAACGTTGCGCCACGCCCGGTCCGCCTGCACGGCGCACAGCACCTGAAAGACGCAGCTCGCAGCCTTCAGGCACCCCGTCTTCGCAGACTAGTTTTTTTGGACTATTCTGAGCAGACCAACTGGGAGGCACCTGATGCGCAACCTCACGACACTCGGGCTGGCCGTCCTGCGCCTGCTCGACGAGAAGCCCCGGCACCCGTACGAAGTACGGCAGTGCATGCGGGAGCAGGGCATCGACCACTTGATCAAGGTCACGCACGGCGCGCTGTACCACGCCTTCGACGTGCTCGCGAAGGCCGAGTTCATCGAACCGGTGGAGACCACCAGGGAGGGCAAGCGGCCCGAGCGGACGGTCTACGCGATCACCGACGACGGCCGGGAGATCGCCGCCGGACGCCTGCGCGAACTGCTCTCCACGCTCGAATCCGAGTACCCGACCTACGGCGCGGCGCTGGCCTTCATGTCGCTGCTGACCACCGACGACGCCGCCGCGCAGCTGGAGCGGCGGGCGGTGCTGCTGGAGTCCGAGCTGGCCTCGGTGACGACCAGCAGCGACGCGCTGCTCAAGCGCGGTGTGGAGGCGGTCCACATCGTCGAACTCCGGCACCTGCAAGCACATCTGCGCGCCGACCTGGAGCTGACGCGCGCCATAGTCGACGACATCCGCGAGGGCCGCCTGCACTGGCAGGCCGGCCGGCGCGCGGCCGAGTAGAGAGCGGACGGATGCGCAACCTGCGAGGGAATCCCTGGGCCGTGCTGGTGGCCCTCTGCCTCGGCTTCTTCATGACGCTGCTGGACACGACGGTCGTCGGCGTGGCCGTACCGGACATCGTCGAGCGGCTGGGCACCACCTACAACGAGGTGCTCTGGGTCAGCAACTCCTACGTGCTGGTGCTGGCGGTGCTGCTGATCCCGGGCGGCAAGCTCGGCGACCTGCTCGGCAAGCGCAACACCTACCTGGCCGGTGTCGCGGTGTTCTCGGCGGCATCGCTGCTGTGCGCGCTGGCGCAGACGCCGGGTCAGCTCATCGCGGCCCGCACCCTGCAGGGCCTGGGCGCGGCACTGCTGATCCCGCAGACCATGTCGATCATCATCGGCACCTTCCCACCGCAGCGGCGCGGCGCGGCGCTGGGCGTGTGGGGCGCGGTGGCCGGCCTCGCGACGATCGCCGGGCCGCCGCTGGGCGGATTCCTGGTCGGCGCGCTGGACTGGCGCTGGATCTTCACCATCAACGTGCCGCTGGGCGTCCTGGTGCTGGTGATCGCCCCGCTGATCATCCCGGCAGGCGCCAGACCGCCGCGAACGGGCCGCTTCGACCTCCGCGGCGCGCTGCTGGTGGTCCTCGGGCTCTGCTGCCTGACCTTCGGCCTGCAGGAGGGGCAGCGCTACGACTGGGGCGCGGTCTGGTCGTTCGTCAGCATCCCGCTGCTGCTGGTGGCCGGTGTCCTGCTGCTGGTGGTCTTCGCGTTCAGCCAGCGCCGTCCCGGCCCGCGCGCTCCGATGGTGCCGTTCGAGCTGCTGCGCAACCGCAACTTCGGCCTGATGAACGTCGGCGCGATCGGGCTCTCGGTCGGCATCATGAGCATGGCGATCGGTTTCCAGCTCTACGCGCAGTCGGTGCTGGGCTACTCGGCGCTGGCCGCGGGCCTGATCAGCCTGCCGATGTCGGCGATCTCGGTGGTGCTCGGCCCGTACGCGGGCCGGCTCAGCGACAAGCTGGGCGGCAAACCCGTCGTGGTCACCGGCCTGCTGCTGTTCGGCCTGGGACTGCTGGCCTTCTCACTCACCTCCACTGTGGACAGCACGGCCGGGACGCTGCTGCCCGCGATGCTCGTGATGGGCGTGGGCCTCGGCGCCACCTTCGCGCCGCTGACCACGGTGGCGATGCACGACGTGCAGCCGGTGGTGGCCGGTTCGGCGGCGGGCGTGCTCAACGCGACCCGGCAGATCGGCTCGGTGCTGGGCACCGCGGGATTCGGCGTGCTGCTGCAGAACCAGCTGGTCGGGAACCTGCTGGCCCGCGCCGAAACCGCGGCCGCGGCGCTGCCCGCCGAGGTGCGCGGCGAGTTCGTGGACGGCGTGCGGCGCGCCACCAGCAGCGGCGTCGACTTCGCCGACCTGCAAGCGGGCACCGCGGTGCCGATCCCGAGCGGCATCTCCCCCGCGCTCGCCCAGCAGGTCGAGGCCGCCGCCCGCGAGGTGTTCACCGGTGGATACGTCGCCGCCATGCACAGCGCGATGGTCCTGCCGATCGGCGCGGTGCTGATCGGTGCGATCTGCGCTCTCCTGGCCAAGGGGCGAACCGCGCTGGCGGCGAAGCCGGGCGAGCGGAACGCGATGTCCGGTGCGACGCGCTGACCTGCGACGCGGTGACCTGCGGAGTGCTCCGCAGGTCACCGCGGGCGGCGATGCCGTTCAACCGGAGCCGTCGCCTGTGGACCAGCTCATGCGCACGACCGTGCCGGAGCCACGAGGCGTGATGACGGCCTCGTCAGCGAGCCTGCGGATCAGCGGCAGCCCTTGACCGCGACCCGTGGCCTGCTCCGAATCCGGCGGAGCCCAACTGCCTCGGTCGGTCACGGTGATTTCCACGCGGCTCTCCGCGGCCAGGTGAACGGCTTCCACATCTACCGTGCCGACCCCGGCATAGGCGTGTTCGATCACGTTCGCCATCGCTTCGTAGCACGCGAGAGCGAGCGCACCGACTGCCTCCCGGCTCAGGCCCGCGTCGCGGCCCCACGTCGTCAACTCATCGCGCAGGGCCAGGATCTTCCCCGGTGAGAGCTCGATGAAGCAGTAGCTCAGTGCGGGAACCGCGGGATCACCACCGGTGGCGCTCGGTCTCCGGCTCTCGTCCAGCTCGCCAACCATCACTCCGCGTCCTGTCCGCCGGGCGTCACGAGCCCGCGTCGACGGCCACCGCCTGATCCCGGGTGGAGAAGACCTCGATCTCCTGGTCCAGCCCGGTCAGCTGGATCGGCCGTGCGGTCGCCGGGCCGTCGACGACCACCCGGAATGCGATGTCGTCGCCTGCGCGGTTGCGGGACCGCACCAGGACCGCGAGCCCCGCCGAGGACAGGAACGTGACCCCGCTGAAATCCAGGATCAGCGCGGCAGGCCGCTCGTCGAAGGCTTCCATGATCGCCGACTCGACCCGCGGTGCGTTGATCAGCTCGATCTCTCCTGCGACTTCCATCAGCAGCACCCGGTCGAGCCATCGCGTTGCCACGCTCAACGGTGCTGCCGGTTCACTTGAGCCGGTAAACGTGGACATGTCCCCCATGGTGGACTTCAGATCGGCTGAAGGCAAAGCTGCGTTCCATGCAATCGGGCTACCATGTCGCCATGCCCTCCTCGGCCAGTTCGCCTGACGACGCGGAACAGCGGCTTCGGCAGATCGAGTTGGTCACCGACACAGCGCTGGCCGAGCTGGAGCACGACGACCTGCTCCGCGAGATGCTGCAGCGCGTCAGCGACCTCCTCGACGTGGACACCGCGGCGGTCATGCGCTACGACCCGACCAGCGAAGTGCTGGTCGCGACCGCCGCCGTCGGGATCGAGGACGAGGTCAGCCAAGGCGTTCGACGCCACGTCGGCCCGGCTTTCGCCAAATCGATCGCGAGTGGATCCCGGCCCCTGCCCCTGGACAGCCGGGAGGATCCGTCCGTCCTGCAACCGGTGCTCCGGGAACACGGCATTTCGACCCTCATCGGCGTCCCGATGCTGGTCGGTGGCGAGGTCGTCGGCGTGCTGCACATCGGCACCTACGAAGAACGCCGGTTCAGCGACCACGACGTGCACCTGCTCCAGCTCGTCGCCGACCGCATGGCGCTGGCGATCCGCGGCCACACCACCCGTGCCGAGCTAACCGCGACCAGCGCCCTCCAGCGGAGCCTGCTGCCCACCCGGCTGCCCGCGGTGCCGGGGGTGACGCTCGACGCGCGGTACGTCTCGGGCTCCGGCCCCGGCGTGGGTGGTGACTGGTACGACGTGTTCACCCTGCCGTCCGGGCTGCTGGGCATCGTGATCGGCGACGTGGTCGGCAGCGGTCTCGCGGCGGCGATCGTGATGGGGCGGTTGCGCAGCGCGCTGCGCGCCTACGCCATCGAGACCGAGGACCCGGCCGAGGTCCTGCACAAGCTCGACCGCAAGGTCACCCACTTCGAACCGACCGCCATGGCAACGGTCGGTTACTCCATCTACGACCCCAGCACCTCCCAGCTGCGCGTCTCGCTGGCCGGTCACCTCGCGCCCGTGGTCGTCGAGCCCGGTCACAGCGGCCGGCTGGCACCGCTGCCGGTCGATCCGCCGGTGGGGCTCGGCGTCGCGCACCGCAAGCGCCGCACCAGCCTGCTCGAGATCCCGCCGGAGGGCGTCGTCTGCTTCTACACCGACGGCCTCGTCGAACGCCGCGGCAAACCGATCGACGACGGGTTGCAGCTGCTCTGCGACTCAGTCGTCCCGGAGCCTGCCAGCGCCGTCTGCACCACGGTCATGAACCGGCTCGTCGGTGGTGAGCCGCCGAGCGACGACATCGCACTGCTCACGATCAGCTGGTCCGAGGACCGTCGTTCGTGAGTCCGGCAGCGCTGCCCCTCGCCGGGTATCCGGTCAGTCGCGCGGCAGCAGCGGACCGAGCGGACCGAGGTCGAGGTTCAGGTCCTTCTCCGAGAGGTCGAACCGGTCGCGGAGCTCTCGCATGCCCTCGGCCAGCTTCATCAGGGCCAGCCCCAGCTCTTCCACCTGGTCGTCGTCGAGCTCTCCGCTCTCCACCCGCCGGAGCGCCTGCTTCTCCATCAGCTGGCGCACGAGTTCCACCAGGGTCAGCACCAGCCGGACCAGATCGCGCTGGACGGATTCGGAGTCGGTCTCGATCCGATGTGGAAGGCGCCCGGCGCCGGAACGTCGGCGGTCTCCCGCTGGACTACCCGTCATCCCCGGCCTCCAGCGCAGCGCACGTGCTCTCCTGGATGGAGCTGATGATCGCCCGCAGCGAGATCCTGACCAGGTCGACACCCGCCAGCGAGATGGTCACGTCACCGGTGACGACCACACCGCCGGCGAGCAACCGGTCCAGGAGGTCGACGAGCGCGATCTCCCGCATCTCGGCTGGGGAATCCCGGGAGTTCGGGACGATGTCCGCTGATGTCAACGGTTTTCCCCCTCGCGGATCTGCGCGAACGAGTAAGGCGGCCACGGCCCGGTCAGTTCGACGTCGAGCGCCGCGTAGTCGTCCGAAAGCCTGCGCACCGTCGCGGTGAACTCGTCCCCGGTGGACTTGTCGACGAGGTAGGAGCAGTTCAGGACCATCAGGCCCGCGTAGCCGGCCAGCTCCCGGTTCTGCGGCGGATGGCTGCGGCTCGCCCGCGCCAGCGAGCACAGTTCGGCGTGCACCTGCCCGGCCAGCTCGAATGCCGTGTTCTCAGCGTTCTGCCTGCTCTCCCGCTGTTCCTTGAGCTGGCGCAGGTACGAGGCCCCTGGCCCGGCAGCACTTTCCCCGCCCGCCTCGCTCGCGCCTCGCCGCAGCGCCGGGTCGTCGAGGTCCGCGCGGGCCTTGACGCCCCACTCGGCGCTGTCGTCGATGCTGTGCAGCACCTGGGAGAACTCCTCGGACCGCTCGGCCAGCACCTCGCGGACCCGGTCGTCGTGGAAGTAGACCGTGGCCAGCCCGAACGGGGCGGTGGTCGTCGTGGCCGCCGAGGTGAGGACGACGCGGTTGTGCGCGCGCGCAGTGGCCTCCAGCCACTCCAGGTCCTCCAGGTTCTTCCGCAAGGCCTCCGCACCGAACTCCGCGGCGTCCACCGAACTCACCAGCGCTGCGAGTTCGCCCTGCCGCACGAGGCGGACGGCCGACCCGGCGATGCCCTGCGCGCCCAACGTCGGTTCCGGGCCGGGATCGCGGACGATCCCGTACACGTAGGTCATCGAGTCAGCCACGGTCCTGCTCCTCGTCGGTGCCTGCCTCCAGCTCGGCCGGCTCACCGCCGAGCTCGCGCACCTGATCGCGCAGGCGCCGGTTCTCCACCGCGAGGTCGCGGTGTCCCGACGACAGGGTGGGATCGTGCTCCCACCAGTCGATGCCCATCTCCCGCGCCCGCTCCACCGAGGCCACGACGAGCCGCAGCTTGATCGTCAGCAGCTCGATGTCGAGCAGGTTCACCTGGATGTCACCGGCGATGACGATGCCCTTGTCCAGCACGCGCTCGAGGATGTCGGCGAGGTTGGCACCACCCGACTCCGACCGCGCGGGGGACACCGGGCGCGGGCTGTAGGCCATCGGAGCGCGCGAGTCGAACCGGTGCTGGTCCCCGCGGCTGTGCTCGCTCATCGCTGTTCGCCCTGCCCCCGCGCGTAGCGGTCGATGCGCCGGTAGGAGATCAGTTCCCCTTCTTCGTCGACCTCGGCCTCGTAGACGGCCATGATGTCGGTGGTGTTGGGGATCCGGTGCGCCTCGACGACCTCCACCGCCACCAGCCACCCCGTCTCCGAGCGCTCCAGCGAGGTCACTCCTTCGGTGTCCTTGCCGGTGAGGTCCCGCACCTGGCGCAGTGCGAGCTGGGCGATGTCGCCAGCTCTGAGCTCAGGACGCCGCCGTCGCGTCTCCCGATCTCCCTCCGCACCGCCGGAGCCCGTCCGCCGGGGTCGTCGTTTGCCGCCGCTCTGCTCGACATCCGCGTCCCGCGGTTCAGGAGGTGAACGGCGCCTGGGGCGTTCGTCCGTGCTTCCGCGGTCGCGGTCCTGGCTGCTCGGCACGGATCACATCTCCCCCGACTGCCGTCGGCGTTGTGCCTCGAACAACCTGTCCAGCCACTCCGCCTGGAGTTCATCGCGCTGCTGATCGGTCAGCTCGCCCGCCGCGTGCGCGTCGTCCACCGCGGCGAGCTCCCGCTGGATCAGCGCCGTGTCGTAGTACTGCGCCTCGGCGTGCTGCTTGAGGTGATCGATCATCCACACGACACCCCGCACGGGTGCCAGCGGGAGGGTGACGATGCCGGAAAGAAGTCCCATGATCACTCCTCGGGCAAGAAGTCGTAAGGCGCCAGCGGTCCGACCAGGCGCAGTTGAACGCGCCCGCTCCACTGGTCGCCGAGTGCGTCGACCGAGGCCTCGAACTCCTCGCGCCGCTCGCGTTCGACCAGCATCGCCACGTCGAACGCGTCGTCCTCGCCCCCGACGCTGCGCTCCGACGTCGCGACCACGCTGCCCGACACCGCATCGACCAGCTGCTGCAAGTCCAGAGCGCGCTTCTCGGTGACAGCGTTGGAGACCATCTCGCCCAGCTTCAGCCGCGCGTCGTAGCCCGCGTCCGGCGACACGCCCCGGAGCGACTCCCGAAGTTCTCTGATCGCGGGATCTTCTGCGACGATCTCGCGGATGTGAGCGGAGTCGAGGTAGCGGCCGCGCACGGCGAACTGGATCGTCCCGTCCAGTTGGGACAGCACTGCCTCGAAGCTCTCGGCGTTCGGCGCCAGCAGTTCGTCCACCACGGCGTCCACCGAGTTCACCACGGCGCCGAAGCGGATGGGCAGCACGGTGGTCTCCGCCGCGATGGCGTCGAGGACGTGCTCATGCGCGAGCAGGTCGTCCCGGGTGCCCAGCGGGCGGTTCAGGTGCACCTCGCTGATGGCGGCGGCGAGATCGCCGTGCGAAGCCGTCCTGACCGGCGTCTCCTCGTCACCGACCGAGGCGAGGTCGCCGGGTACGGCTCCCGAGGAGCGCAGGATGCCGTACACGTAGAACCCGCGCGTTCCCTCGGTCGGAACCGCCGCGGCGCCCTGCCCTCGTTGCGCGTCCGTCGTCATCGTTGCTCCCGCTTCCGGCCTCCGGACTCACGTCTGCGCACAGGTTCCTTCTCCTGCTCATCGCTTCCGCGGAATTCGTCGAACTTGTCCTTGGCGGCATCGATCATTCCCTTGGCCTTGCCCTCGACGGTGCGCTGGGTCATGCCCTCGGTCAGCTCCGTGAGGTCCTTGCCGCCCTTCTCGTCGAGGTCCAGCCGGTTGGTCGCTTCCGCGAAGCGGAGGTAGGTGTCCACCCCGGCCACCACAACACGGGCGTCGACGGTGATGATCTCGATCCCGACCAGCGAGACGCGCACGAACGCGTCGATCACCAGGCCCTTGTCGAGGATCTGCTCGACCACGTCGGCCAAGGTGCTGGACGGGGCCCGTTGGACCTGGCTGCCCCCGCCGCCCTGCGTGCTCGCGACGGTCATGCGATCACCTTCCCCGGCCTGACGTCGCCGTTGCTCGACGACGCCGACCTCGCTCTTGCTCGGGTTCCCGGTCCTCGTCCTCCGCGTAGTCCTCCTCGCCTTCCTCCTCACCTTCCTCGCCATATTCGTCCTCGTACTCGCCTTCTTCGCCTTCCTCTTCTTCGCCCTCCTCTTCGTCGCCGTACTCCTCGTCGCCGTACTCCTCCTGCTCCTCGTCCTCGTACTCGCCCTCCTCTTCGGCTTCGCCGCGTTCGCCCTCCTGCTCCTCCAGTTCCTCTTCCGCACCGTATTCGGGGGCGCCCTCGGCTTCTTCCTCTTCGGCCAGGGCGTCCTCGTGGGTCTTGACGACCTCCCGGTCGCGGATCTCACCGCGCCAGCCCTCGACCTCGTCCGGCGCCAAGATCGTCCGGGTCATCATGTAGCGCTTGATGTACTTGAAGTCCGCGCGGACCCGGCGGCCCTGCGCACGCCACATGTACGCGGTCTTCTCGAAGAAGCCCTGCGGGTAGTACTCGATGACGAGCAGGATCCGCGTCATGCGCGGAGCCAGCTCGTGGAAGGTCACGGAGCCGTCCACGGTGCCCTTCGCACCCGTGGAGGTCCAGACGATCCGGTCGTCGGGAACCTGTTCGACGATGGTCGCCTGCCAGCTGCGCTTGGAGAGGAAGATCTGCGCCTGCCAGTTGATCTTCTCGTCGGATTCCTGGTCCACGCTGAGGACTTTCTTCGTCATGCTGGGGAAGTCTTCGAACCTGGTCCACTGGTCGTAGACGACGCGACGCGGCAGTCCGATGTCGTTGTGCTCGATGATGTTGACGACCTTCGACTTTCCCTTCTTCCCCCCTTTGCCGCCCATGCCCAGTGCCCCTTTGAGCTTCTCCGCAGTGCCCGTGAACCCCGCCTTCAACGCCGACTTGACCGGGGAACCGCTCTTGGCCATTTCCTTGCCGCCGGTGACCGCCGCCATCAAACCCGCACCACCGTTCTCGGCCGACTCCGTCAACCGCTGGGTCATGTCTTCGACCTTGTCTCCGACGATGCCCACCGCGCGTTCCCCCGCCGACGTCAGCACCGCCTTGGCACCAGCCTTCAACGGTTCGAGCGGCACCTCCCGCAGCAAACCGCCCACCTTGGAGCCGCGGCCCTTCCCGGATTGCTCCGCCATGGTCACCACCTCAGCTCCGATCACAACTTCTTCTCAGTGGTGGAGGACCTGGGCTTCGGGCTCGTCGGCTGCTTGCGCTGGCCCAACGTCGTGGACCTGCGCCGGTTCCCCGCCTGGCCGCCCGAACCACCAGATGACTTGGTCGACGTGCTCGCCTCGTCCCGCTGGCTGGACCTCGAGGTCGTTGCGGGCTCCTCCTGCTTCCGCGCGGCCGAGCCCGATCGACTGCTGCCTGCCCCGGTTCGGCTGCCCGCCCGACCGGAGGAGGTGCGTTCCGATATCCGCTGGCGCTGCCTGCCTCGGGGCGGCTTGGTCGCCCGTTCTTCCTCGCCTTCCTCGGCCTCCGCCGGCTCCTCGGTGGACTCGGCTTCGGCGGTCTCCTCCGAACCCTTCGTCCGCCGCATCGCCCGCCTGCCGAGGTCCTCGGCGCCTCTCCCAACATCGGAAGCCCGTTCGCCGAGCTCTCCGACGGGCTCGCGCAAACCGGCCGCACGTTTCGTGAGGTTGTCGCCGAGCGTTTCGATCTTGTTGTTCACCGCCGCGATCGCCGCCGATTTGGCCGCCTCCAGCAACCGTTCCCGTGCGTCGCCGGTCAGCTTCTGCAGGGCTGGAGACGCCCTCACCAGCTTTCCGCCCATGGCGAGCATTTCCTTGGGGTCCGTGAATCGGCGGCCCGCCATCATGCCCGCAGCTGTGATGGCCAGCTTCATCTTGCGGCTGCGACCTAGGACGTATCCGACAGCTACCGCCATCGCGATTTGAGGTCCGGATTTCATGATCTGCTCCCCCTGTGCCTGAGCGATCCGGCGGGCCTGCCGCCCGCGGGGCGAACGCTCGCGCAACCGAGTGCGACCAGGAGACAGCGCGCCTTCCCTGCGCACCAACAATCGCCGTGTCTGCAACAACCGAATACGACGATTATGTTGCTAGGCTACCCTCGCTTCCCACCGCCGCACACCTTTAGCCATCGGCAAATCCGTGATCGGATCCGTGGTTTTCGCCGGGACGGAGATCGATTTTTCGGTCGGCACCTCGCCGCGCCTGACCGCCCCGAATTCCGGTGTCTCGCGAAGATTCTTCAGGTACGGCGCGCAACCGAGCAACAGACTGGCGCGAGGCACCAGCCGCTTTCGGCGCGCGGAGCGCGATCAGTCGAGCACGCCGGTCTCCCTGAGCTCCTCGTCCACGATCCCGCTGACCCAGCGCCGGAGGGGCGACGTGTGAGGCGCCGCGCGGCACTCGCACCGCGCTCCTTCCGCAACCGGCGCCACATCTTCCTCTTCCACCGGTTCAGAGCGGATCGTCAGGCCGCTCAGGGCACTCAGGGCACCCCGACCCGCCGCCAATGTCGCGACGTCCCGGGCCGGGTGCTCACTGCGAAGGCGGTCCAGCAGCAGCGCGTCACCGAGGTCGGCCGCCACCCGGGCCACCACGGCCAGCCGCAGCGGATCCGGGCCCGGCGCGAAGGTCATGGCCAGACCGGACACGATGTCCCGGGCGCCAATGCTGCGGCACAACGCAGCCATGCCCGGCGAAGTGCGGCCGGTCGCATCGGTGAGCCCGCATGGACCGGCGAGCGTGTCCGGGCGCAGCACGATGGTCGCCCCGAGTGCGGCTGTGCCGACTCCGAGCAGGCGAGGGAGCCAATTCATCATGGCGCACCCCCTTCTCCGAGGGCGCAAGAGCAAGCCAGTCCCGGGCGTCCTCGATCAATAGCTAACGGTGCCGGCCTGACCGGACCGGAGAACACCGCGCTCACCCACAGTATGCGCCCGTCCCCGCCATCGACGGGTTTTCCGAGGTCTCGCAACCGGACCCGGGGCTTCGTCCAACTTCTCCAGGCCGCCCATTCCGCGTTCTGGCGCCGCCGGCAACGGGATCAGCCCCCGAGTTTGCCTTCGGATCGCTCGGGAAACCGACGGAGAGCGGCTCAAGTGCAGACGGAGGAGGCGTTATGAACCCACCCGCGAGCGCTCAGCGCGTCGTCGTTGTCGGGGGAACGGGGAACATCGGTACCAGCGTGATCGAGGCCCTCGACCACGATCCCGCTGTCGGCACGATCGTCTCGCTCTCCCGCCGGGAGCCCAGCGGTGCAGGCGAGAAAATCCGGTGGGAGCGCGCGGACATCACGACGGACGACCTGGCGGCACCATTCGCCGAGGCCGACGTGGTGATCCACCTCGCGTGGATCTTCCAGCCCACCCACGATCCGATCACGACCTGGCGCAACAACGTGCTCGGCAGCATCAGGGTGTTCGAAGCCGCGGCCACCGCGGGCGTGCGGCACCTGGTGTACGCCTCCTCGATCGCCGCCTACAGCCCGGGACCCCACGAACGGCCCGTCGACGAGAACTGGCCCACGCACGGCTGGCCGGGCTCGGCCTACAGCAGGGAGAAGGCCTACCTCGAGCGCTACCTCGACGCCTTCCAGCTGCAGCACCCGGAGATGCAGGTGACCCGGATGCGCACCGCGTTCTGCTTCAAGCCCGAATCGGCCTCCCAGCAGCGCCGGCTGTTCATGGGGCCACTGGTGATCAACCGGCTCGTCAGGCCGGATCTGCTGCCTGCTCTGCCGACGCCCAGCGGAATGCGCTTCCAAGCGGTGCACAGCGATGACGTCGGCGAGGCGTACCGGCTCGCCGCGCTGTCCAGCAGCAGCGGTGCCTTCAACATCGCCGCCGAGCCGTTGATCGACACGCGGGTGCTGGGCGAACTCCTGGGCACGCACACGATGACGCTGCCGTCGCAGGTGGCGCGCGGCGCCCTGTCCACCGCGTGGAAGCTGCACCTCGTCCCCGCCTCGCCCGACCTCTTCGACGCCTTCCTCAGGCTGCCGATCATGGACACCTCGCGTGCTCGCGATGAGCTCGGGTGGACGCCGAGCCGCAGTTCGACCGAAGCCGTCGCAGACTTCCTCCGGGGTCTGCAGAAGGCCGAGGGCGGGAGCACACCACCGCTGCAGCGGCGCGCGCGAGGCGGACGTCTCCGGGAGTTCGCCACCGGCGTCGGTCAGCGGCAGTGATCGCCGGAGCAGCTTCGCGACTGGCTGCCGCCCGTGCCACGACCGAACGTGCGCTGCGCTAAACCTCTCCGCTGTCGCGGTTCGGTGCTCGGCCCGTTCCGCAGAAGACCGCGCCGGCCCGTTCCAGCACCCGCGGATCGACGAGGTTGCGCGTGTCGATGATCACCGGCTTCTCCGCGAGCCCGACCATCTGCGGCCAGTCGAGATCGCGGAACTCGGGCCAGTCGGTGAGCACCAGCACCGCCCCGGCCCCCTTCGCCACCTGGTAGGCGCTGTCCGCCAGAGCGATACCGGCGGGAACGCCCGGTTCGTCCCCGTGCAGCGCCGGGTCGAAGGCGATCAGATTGGCGCCGAGCTCGGCCAGCCGCTGCGCCACCGCGACCGCCGGGGAGTCCCGCAGGTCGTCGGTGCCCGCTTTGAAGGTCAAGCCCAGCATCCCGACGCGCACGCCGGTGACCGAGCCGCCGCACATCGCGACGACCTTGTCCACCACGCGCCGCTGGTGCCGCCGGTTGGCTTCGACCGCCGCGCGCACCAGCGGCAGATCCGCGCCGATGGCCTCGGCGGCGTGCAGCAGCGCGGCGGTGTCCTTCGGCAAGCACGAGCCTCCCCACCCCGGGCCCGGCCGTAGGAACGAGTTCTCGATCCGGTGGTCGTGGCCCATGCACTCGGTGATGCCGCCGATGTCGGCCCCGAGGCGCTCGCACAGCTCCGCGAGATCGTTCACGTAGGACAGCTTGGTCGCCAGGAAGCAGTTCGCCGCGTACTTGATCAGCTCCGCGCTGGCGGAGTCGGTGTGCACGGTCGGCGCCTCCAGTCGCGCGTAGAGCTCGGACACCCGGCGCGCCGCCGCCGCGCTCGCCGTGCCGACGACGATCCGGTCCGGGTTCAGGAAGTCGCGCACGGCGAGTCCTTCGCGGAGGAACTCTGGGTTGCTCACCACCGCCACGTCGCGCCGGTCCAGCAGTTCGGACAACCTGGCCGCCGTGCCGACCGGCACGGTCGACTTCGTCACCAGCAGGCTGTCCGCGGGCAGGTGATCGCGCACCTCCCGCACCGCGGACTCCACCTGCGCCAGGTTCGCGCTGCCATCGGGCGCCATCGGCGTGGGCACGCACAGGAAGACCGCTTCCGCGCGGCGCACGGCTGCCGTCGAGCAGTGGGTGAACTCCAGCCTGCCGGTGCGGATTCCCTCGCGCACCAGCTGCCCGAGACCCGGCTCGTGGATCCGGACCTCGCCGCGGGAGAGGCGTTCGACCTTGGTGCGGTCGACGTCGCAGCACTGCACGTGGTGGCCGAGCGACGCCAGGCAGGCCCCGGTGGTCAAACCGACGTAACCGGTGCCCACCACGGCGACCCGGCGGGCGGGGGGAGCTTCGCTTCGCTGTGCCATGTGGGCCTCACCCCGATCGGCGTTGACAGCTGAGGGCGCGCAACGTCGGTGGGGCGTCCGGCCCGGCCAACTCGCGCAAGCGATCGGCGCGGCCGCACTCGCCGGATTCGAGGTGATCCCCGTCGGCGCGGGTGAGCGGAACACCGATCCGCCGGTCCGTCCGGAGGCACTCGAGGACGCTTTCGACATCCGCGCCGACGGCCCGGCAGAGCAGGACCAGTTCCGCGAAGAACTGCCGCTTCACCGCGCACAGACCGCTTCGCGCCGGCCCGGTGAGATCGGCGGTGCGCACGTCGGTGTGCACGGTGGGGGCCGTGATCGCGGCGTAGACGTCGGCCACCGCGCAGGCGTCGGCCGGGTCGTCGGCGCCGATGACGATCACGTCGGGTGCCAGCAGGTCGTCGAGGCCCGCGCTCCCCACCGGGTTGCTGACCACGCCCGCCTCGTCCCGGCCGATGGCCGCGGCCAGCTCCGCGGTCGATTCCCACGGTGGCGCGCAGGTGTTCACCACGGTGCAGCCCGGCGGCACGCGTCCCACCAGCTCGGTGATCCGGCCTTCGTCCGGCCCGCACGCGAAGACGAGTTCGGCACGGGTCAGGTCGGCGTCGCACGAGCCGGGGACGCGCATCACGTCGTGGCCCAGCGAGGCCATCGCGGTGGCCACGACGCCGGCTGCCCGCCCCGCACCGCAGACCACGAGAGTGCGCCCGTCAGAACACATTCGCCCCTCCTGCCTCAACCGATTCGCGCGAGGAGTTCCCCGGCTGCTTCGATCACCTGCCCGGGGCCGAGCGCCAGCAGTCCCGGGCTGGGTTCGGCGGCGAAGGTGTCGCCGCTGCGCCCGTCCCAGAGCGCGATGTGCGGACCGTCCGCCGGCGGTCCCCAGAGCGCCGGTGCGACCGGTCCGAACAGGACCACCGACGGCGTCGCGAACGCGGTGGCGAGGTGTGCGACGCCGGTGTCACCGCACACCACGAGCTTCGCGCGGGCCACCAGGCGAGCGAGCTGCGGCAGATCGGTGTCACCGGCCAGCACGGCGTCAGGTGACAGTCCGGCCAGTTCGGCCAGCCGGCGGGCGATCGCGCGCTCCTGCGCGGTGCCCGTGATGACGACCCGGTGCCCGTTGGCGGTCAGCCACTTCGCCACCTCGGCGTAGCGCTCCACCGGCCAGCGCCGCGCTCCCCGACTCGCGCCGGGGTGCAGCACCGCCGAGCCGGGCGGCGACGGACCGGTCGGCTCCGGCAGCCGCAGGTCCTCGTGGTCGGCGTCGATTCCGCAGTGCTCCAGCAAGCGGCACCAGCGGCGGACCTCGTGCTGGTCGGCGGGCCACTCCGGCCCCGCCACGGCGGGAAAGGCCGGGTGGCGGTGGGTCAAGACCCTCCGGGCCCGCGTGCTGCACACCGCCGCCACCGATTCCGGGCCGCTGCCGTGCAGGTTCACCGCCACCTCCGGTGGCCGCCGGTGCCATGCGAAACCCGCGAGGTCCTCGGTCGGGTGGAGCTCGTCGACCTCCGGCAGCAGCGGGAGCAACCCGTCCAACGCCCGCGGCGCGGCGAGCACCAGGCGGTGCCGCGGGAACGCGCGCCGCAGCCCGCGCAGCGCGGGAATCGCGGTCAGCAGATCCCCCAGACCCAGCGCGCGGAGGGCGAGCACCGAGCCACCGCTCACGGCCACGACGACTCCTGCGAGTGGCACACGACCATTTCGCGGACCTCGCAGCCGGGCGGCTGGCTCAGCGCGAAGACGACGGACTGCGCAACGTCTTCCGGCCGGTTCAACTTGGCGTCGGGCGGCGGCTTGTACTGCTCGTCGCGGCCGTCGAAGAACGCGGTGTGCATGCCGCCCGGCACGAGCAGGGTGACGCCGACCCGGCCGCTGGTCTCGGCGGCCAGCGCGCGGGTGAGGCCGACGACGCCGAACTTCGACGCGCAGTAAGCCGTCGCCTCGCTGACCGCGCTGATGCCCAGCGTGGACGCGCAGGTGACCACGGTCCCGCTGGAGCGCTCGAGGTAGGGCAGCGCCGCCCGCACCACCGCCGCGGTGCCGAGGAGGTTCACCTCGATGACGCGTTCCCAATCGCCCGGCGGCACCGATCCGAGCGGCCCGCAGGAATCGATCCCGGCCGCGGTGAACACCCCGTCGAGCCCGCCGACCGCGTCGGCGAGCTCCTGCACCGCGTGCTCGGCGGCCCTCCGGTCGGCCAGGTCCACGCAGGCGAACTTGACCGACGCCGAGGGCGCGGCCCGGTCCAGGACCAGCGGGGTCCCGCCGGCCGCCCGCACCGCTTCGACGGTGGCCGCGCCCAGCCCGGACGCACCGCCGGTGATCAGCACATTACCCAGCTCTGCCATGGCATTCCCTCCGAATCCGGCCGCCGTGCTCCAGGTCGCGCAGGATCCTGCTCGTCGAGTAGCCGTCCACCAGCGGGACCAGCACCGTCCGGCCACCGTGGCGCTCGACCACTCGTGACTCCGGGAGCTGATCGGGTTCGTAGTCGCCGCCCTTGACCCAGATGTCCGGGCGCAGCTGCTCCAGCAGCCTGCTCGGCGAGGTCTCGTCGAACTCGGCGACCGCGTCCACGCATTCCAGCGCCTCCAGCAGGCACCTGCGGTCCTCCGCGTGCACCACCGGGCGCGGCGGGCCCTTGAGCCTGCGCACCGACTCGTCGGAGTTCATGCACACCACCAGGGCATCGCCCAGCGACCGCGCCCGGTTGAGCAGGTTGATGTGCCCGGGGTGCAGCAGGTCGAAGCAGCCGCCCGCGGCGACCACCCGGCCGCCCCAGGAACGGACCTGCTCCACCCGCGAGAACGACGGGCCCGGTCGCGGCGGCGGCGGTTCGCTGCCGTCGCAGGCCCAGGCCCCGGCGCCGCCTTCGGCCACGAACCGGCTGGCGCAGTCCACGCCGTAGCGGACCGCTTCGAGCAGCGGGACGCCGCGGCCGAGCGCCAAGGTCACCGAGACGGCGAAGCTGTCGCCCGCACCGCAGACGTCCGGTCGGCGGCCCATCAGCTCGGGCGCGCGCAGAAGCTCGCCAGGCGGGCTCACCACGGCGCCGCGCGCGCCCATCGTGACCGCCACCGCGCCGCAGCCCCACCGGAGCCGCAGGGCCTCCGCACCTTCAGCGGTTCCGGAACCGGCACCGAACGACAAGGCCTCGGCGTGGTTGGGCACCACGAGATCGGTGCGCGGTACCGGCTCGGCACCGCGGGGATGCGGATCCCACACCAGCGGCACGTCGGAGGGCAACCTCGCCAGCTCGCGCCGCAACCAAGAGTTCCGGGTGATCCCCCGGCCGTAGTCGGCCACCAGGACGGCGTCCGCGCTGCGGAGCGCCTCGAACAGACCGGCCGCCAGCGGGAGGTCCGGCACCACCCCGTCGCCGACGTCCAGCCGCACCAGCGACTGGCCGTCCGCGCGGACCCTGGTCTTGCTGGGCGTCCCACCGCTGAAGGGCGCGTCGAGCAGCACGCATCGCGCGGCGAGCAGGCGCTCGAGCTCGCGCCCGGCCGAGTCGTCGCTGCGCCCCGTGATCAAGGTGACGTCCGCGCCGCTGGCGTCTCCCAGCACCGCTGCGAGCGCTGCCCCGCCCGGACGGCACTTGCGCGCCGCGACGTCGACCACCGGCACGGGTGCGTCCGGGCACAGCCGCTCCGCCCCGCCGGACAGGTCAACGTCCAGCAGCGCGTCTCCGACAACTGCCAGCTTCACGGCTCCACCTCCCCGATCGTCAGCGCGTCGAACTCCGCGCACAGGGCGTGCACCAGGGCCAGGTGGATCTCCTGGATGGTGGCCACACCGGTCGCGTCGACCGCGATCGCGTCGTCGCAGGACGCCGCGAGGCTGTTGGGGGCGGGCCCGGTCATCGCCCACGCCCGCATCCCGATCTCCATGGCGGTCTTGGCCGCGGCGATCACGTTGTGGCTGCGGCCGCTGGTGGACAACGCGATCAGGACGTCGCCCGCGCGGCCGTGGGCCCGCACGCCTCTGGCGAAGACCTCCTGCTCCCCGTAGTCGTTGAGGATCGCGGTGAACGCCGAGGTGTCGGCGTGCAGCGGAATCGCCGCGTAGGGCTTGCGGTCGCGCAGGAAGCGGCCGGCCAGCTCACCGCTGAGGTGCTGAGCCTCTGCCGCGCTTCCGCCGTTGCCGCAGGTCAGCAACCGGCCACCACCTTCGAGCACGTCGACGAGCGAATGGGCCCAGCGGCGGACCGTCGGCGCCGCGCCGCGGGCACGCCGGGCTGCGGTGCCGAGCGCGGTGAAGTGTTCCTCGATCACGTCGCTCCTCCTCCCAGCACGACCGGGGCCGCCAGCACCTGCCGGTAGACCGCCTCGGTCTCCCGGACCAACTTGTTCCAGCCGTAGTGCGCACGTGCCCACGCCACGCCTGCCGCGCCGAGCTCCGCGCGCCATCGCGGGCGGGCGAGCACCTCGCGCACCGCCTGCGCCACGGCGGCCGGGCTGTGCGGCGGCACGTGCACTCCGTTGTGGCCGTCGACCACCGTGTCCAGGTGGCCGCCCACGGCGCTGACCACCGGCGGCGTTCCGCAGGCCATCGCCTCCACCGGCACGGTGCCGAACGGTTCGTACCAGGGCGTGCTGACCACGACGTCGACCGACCGGTAGAGCTGCGGGGTGCGCTCGTGATCGACCTGCCCGAGGAAGGTGGTCCGGTCCGCCACCCCCGCCCGCTCGGCCACCTCCTGCAGCCGTCGGACCTCGGGATCGCGATGCCACCGGGGGCCCGGTGGCCCGCCTGCGATCAGCAGCTCCGCACCCGGGATCCGCCGCAGCGCCCGGATGACGATGTCGATCCCCTTGCGCTCCACCAGCCGGCCGATGCACAGGATCTTGGGGTGCGTGTTCGGCGGACCACCGCCCGGCCCGGGCCGGAACCGCTCCAGGTCTATGCCGCACGGCACGACGGCGGTCCGCTCCGCGGGCAGGCCCATCTCCGCCAGTTCGGCGACCTCGTCGGAGCACGTGGCCACCACCTTGTCCGCGCCGAGCGCGATGTCGGCCTCCAGCTCGATCCGCTGCGGCGGGCTGGTGTCCTTGTCGCCCTGGTGACGACGTTTCACCCGGCCCAGCGCGTGGAAGGTCTGCAGCACCGGCACGCCCGCACCGGCCGCGCCGCGCTGGGCCGCCAGGCCGCTCATCCAGAAGTGCGCGTGCACCAGGTCGGGCCGGTCCGCCGCCCACCTCTCGGCGAGCCGGTCGCCGAACTCGCCCATGTGCGGCAGCAGGTCGTCCTTCGGCACGGGTTCCGCCGGTCCGGCGGTCACGTGCTCGACGACGAAGCCGGCCGCGGTGCCGACGCGGTGCGGCAGCGATGCATCGTCCCTCCGCGTGCACACGACGACGTCGTGACCTCGGCGGGCGAGCCCCGTCGCCAGCTCCGCCACGTGCGCGTTCTGCCCTCCGGCGTCGACACCGCCGAGGGCGGCCAGCGGGCTCGCGTGCTCGGAGACCAGGTCGATCTTCATCGCGACACCTCCTGCAAGAGCTCGTCCCAATCGGCCAGGAACCGGTCGAGCGAGTGCCGCTGCAGCGCCGCAGCCCGCGCCGCGGCGCCGGTTTCCCGGGCGAGGTCGACGTCGGCGGCGAAGGCAGCCGCCGCCTCGGCGAGGACCTGCGGACGCGTGGAGACCACCCCGGCTCCGGGCGGCACGGTCTCCACGGCCGCCGTGCTCGCGAGCACCACCACGGGCATGCCGATCAGCATCGCCTCCAGCAGCGAGAGGCCCAGCGACGTCCAGCGGAACGGGTGCGCGTACACCCGGCGCCTCGCCAGCTCGGCGTGCATCTCGCTCTGCGGCAGGTCTTCGTGCGCGGTGATCCGCTCGGTGCCCAGGTGCTGCGGCAGGCCGGCGACCCGCATCCCGAAGACGTCCAGCGGAACCGCCGCGGCCAACCGCGGCAGCAGGTCGGTGCCGACGAGGCGGCCCCGGCGGATCGGATCGTTGACGACGACGCCCGCGCTGGGCAGCTCGCCGGTGAAGCGGTGGCCGGGATCGACGATGCCGTGCTCGATCACAGTGGACGGAGCGCGGCCGGAATCCCAGAAGACCTCGTTGAAGTGGGTGACGTGGACCAGCGGGATGTCGCTGCGCTCGGCCAGGGGGTGGCGGGTCTCCACCGCCGGACCGCGCGGCGTGTCGTGCTCGACGTAGACCGCCGGAACGTCGATTCCGGGCCGGCACCCGAGCCACTTCTCGGTCAGCTCGATCTCGTGCGGGCGTTGCAGGACGACGACGTCGACGTCCTCCTGCCGCAGCAGGTCCGGCTCGACCTCGACGGCGTTGTCCGGCCACTCGAAGGTCTGCGCCCGGCCGCGCCCGTCGGCACCGCGGCCCGGCGTGACCGGCACCAGGAACGTGTGCCGACCGCGGACGAACGCCGTCGTCCACGACCCGTGCACGTGCCAGACCAGGACTTTCACGCCGCGACCTCCTGAAGCCGGTCCACCGCCGCGAGAACGTCGTCGGCGGTCACGTGCGACAGGCACGGGTGCCCGGGAACCGGGCAGACGCGGGCGCGCGTGTCGGCGCACGGAGCGCGCTGGTCGCCGAGCACGACACTGCGGACGCCGTACGGCGCCCACCTCGCGGCCCGCACCACGGGCGCGAACAGCGATACGACGGGAGTTCCCACCGCGGCCGCCAGGTGGGCAGGCCCCGTGTTCGGGGCGACGACCACGTCGGCTCCGGCGAGCACCGCCGCGAGCTGCGGGAGGTCGGTTCGTCCGCCGAGGTCCAGGCCGTCGCTGCCCGCGACCCGGGCCGTCAGGTCCCGCTCCGCCGCCGTTCCGGTGACGACGACGTGCCTGCCGGTGGCCGCCAGCGCCCGGACCAGCGCGGAACTCCGGAACGCGGGCCACTGCCGGGCGGGAACCGATGCTCCGGGATGCACGACCACGTAGCGCTGCGAACCGACCCGGCCGGAGACGTCCGGCAGCGGTGTGCGCACCCGGAGCCGTCCGTCGTCGCGGCGCGGCAGCGGGAAGCCCGCCGCGCGGGCGAGCGACAACGCCCGCTCCGGTTCCGGTGGATCGCCGTCGATCCGATGCCGGACGTCGAGCAGCGAACCCGGGTAGTCCTCGCTGATCGCGGCGATCCGCGGCACACCGGCCATCCGCAGCAGCAGTGCGAGCGGCAGCGGCGACTGGTGGTAGGAGGTGAAGATCACCGCGCCCGCCGGGCCGATCTCCCGGACCCGGTCGATGAACCCGGTCATCGCCGGGGCGGTCACCGGAGGCGGTTCGGGGTCGATCCACGGCGCGCACCACTGCACCACCTCGTCGACACCGGGCAGCATGTTCGCCGCCGCCGCGCCGCGCGGTCCGGCGACCATGACGACGGAGTCGGCGTGCGCCGCGACGGCGCGCACGGCCGGACCGGCGAGCAGCACGTCGCCGATGTTGTCCAAGCGCGCCACCAGGATCGGGCGGCTCACGATGATCCGCCCAGCACTCGTTCGATCGCCGCTTCGATGGTGGGTGCGACCTCGGCCGTCAGCAGCGCGCTGGTGATCTCCTCGGCCCTGGTGCGCTCGGTGGGGACCAAGATCGCCTTGGCACCGGCCGCGACGGCCGCTTCGACGTCCGCGCCGGTATCACCGACCACCACGCAATCCCGCGGGGAGACGCGCAATTGCGTTGCGGCGCGCTCGATCAGGCCGGGTGCGGGTTTGCGGCAACCGCAGCCCGCGGCTTCGTCGTGCACGCAGCACTGCCAGGTGTCGAACGGCCCCAGCCGACGGCGGACCTCCGCGTTGACTGCGGCGAGATCCGACTCGCTGAGCAGGCCGCGAGCCACTCCGGACTGGTTGCTCACGATCCCGATGGGAACGCGGTGCACCCGCAGCCGGTCGAGCGCGCCGCGCGCTCCTCGCATCGGCCGCACCTTCGTGGGATCGCCGTTGTAGGGCACGTCGCGGATCAGCGTGTCGTCCCGGTCGAAGAGCACCGCAGCCGGTTTTCGCGGTCTCGGCCGGAGGTTCCGCACCTCGCCGCGCAGCCGGTGCCAGCACGCCACCGGCGGGATGAGCACGCTCGTCACCGCCATGCGCGCGAGCTCGCCGGGCGTCCGGGGACCGGGCAGGATCCGGCGCAGCAAGAACTCCGCGGTGAGCACCGACCATGCGGTGGCGCTGAACTTCGCCGCAGCGCGCCACCCCGGTCGTCGGCCGCAGGCGGCGGTCAACGCGATCAGGCCCGCGACCGTGGTCGCGAAATGGCGCCGGGTGCGTCCGGGCCCTTCTCCGATCCGGCGCCGCCAGCGCCTGCCGTACTTGCGGCGCATGATGGCGTTGTCGGCGTTGCCCGCCTGCGCCCGGACGCTGGCGAGGAAACCCGCTGGGCGCACCGGGTGTTCGGTGATCCGGCTCCCGGTGACCAGGCGCCACCCCATCGCCTGCACGCGCAGCGCGAGATCGGCGTCCTCCCGGAATGCCCGGGGGAACTCCTCGTCGAACCCGCCGCACGCGTCGAGGACCTCCCTGCGGTACGCCATGTCCGCGGTGATCCACCACGCGGTGGTCAGGCCCGCCGTGCCGCGCTCCCAGTCGGTGGGGCGACGATCACCCGGCAGCGGAACCCTGATCGTCGCCTGGCAGGCGCCCACATCGCTGCCCACGTCCAGGTCCTCGGCGATCTGCTCCCGCCACGACGGGTCCGGGACCACGTCGTCGTCCAGGAACACGACCCACTCGGAATCCGCGATGCGCCACCCCGCGTTGCGAGCGGCTGCCGGCCCCCGGCCGCCCGATCGCACCGTCCAGACGGGAAGTTCGGTCTCCGGCAGTTCCAGCGGTGCTGCCGGCTGCGGGCGGTCGTCGACGACGAGCACTTCCTCCGGTGGTTGACCCGTGTTCGCGTCCAGTGCCCTCAGCACCGTCGCCAGGCTCGCGCGTCCGGTCGTGGGAATCACCACCGCGTACCGGGGCCGCTGCGCGCTCACCGCGCACCGCCCTGACGCCGCACCGCGAACGGCCCGATGGCCAGCAGATCGATCGCCGAGGAGCCGAAGCACTCCAGCGCGTCGGCCGGGCTGTCCACCATCGGCCGCCCGGCGGTGTTGAAGCTGGTGTTGATCAGGGTCGGCAACCCCGTGCGGTCGTGGAACGAATCCAGCAGCCTGGCCAGCAGCGGTTCCCGCTCGCGGTCGACGGTCTGCGGCCGGGCCGTGCCGTCGACGTGCACCGCTGCCGGGATCCGGTCCTGCCAGCCCGGCACAACGTCGTGCACGAAGAGCATGTACGGGCTCGGCAGCGGCCCGCGGGAGAACAGCTCGCCGGCCCGCTCGGCCAGCGTCATCGGGGCCACCGGGCGGAACTGCTCGCGTCCCTTGATGTCGTTGAGCCGTTCGACGTTGGCGGCGTGGCCCGGGTGCGCGAGCAACGAGCGGTGCCCGAGAGCGCGCGGGCCGAACTCGCTTCGCCCCTGGAACCAGCCGACCGCTTCGTCCCGCGCCAGCGCTTCGGCCGCGACCTCGGCGATGTCGTCCGGTCGCTCGTACCGGACGTGGGCGGTCTTGAGCAGTTCCTCGATCTCCGCATCGGACCACTCGCGCCCCAGGTCCGCTCCGGGCATCGGGGACACCGCGACACCGTTCTCCGCAGCGTGGTGCAGCGCCGCGCCGAGCGCCGTTCCCGCATCGCCCGCCGCCGGCTGCACCCACACCTGCCGGAAGCGTCCGGCCGTGGCCAGCCGCGTGTTCGCCACGCAGTTGAGCGCGACACCGCCGGCCAGCGCCAAGCAGTCCTGTCCGGTCCGCTCGTGCAGCCACCCGGCCACGTCGAGCAGGACCTCCTCCAGCCTGGCCTGAACGCTGGCGGCGAGTTGCGCGTGCACTTCGTCCAGCGAATCGCCCGGGCCACGGCGCGGCGCCCACCGATCCCACTCGATCTCGCCGATCTCGTAGAGCCCTTCTCCGTCGCTCCGGACGAGTTCGGTGAAGTCCGGCAGGAAGGTCGGTTTCGCGTACGAGGCCAGCGCCATGACCTTGTACTCGTCGCTGGAGCGGTGAAAACCCAGGTGTTCGGTCAGTTCCTCGTACATCAGCCCGAGGGAGTGCGGCAACGGCTGCGTGGCGAGCACCCGCAACCGGCCGTCGACGTACTCCCCGGCCAGGGCCGAGGTGCTCTCCCCGCGTCCGTCGACGGTCAGCACCGCGCAATCGCCGAACGGTGCGGCCAACCCGGCCGACGCCGCGTGCGCGACGTGGTGCGGCACGAAGTGCACGATCTCCGGGTCGAGTCCGGGCAGTGCGGTGCGGAGGAAGTACGGCGCTCGAAGCGCGAAGGTGGTGCGCAGGTGTTCCCATTCCGAATCCACTCCGGACACCGCGTGGTCCACCAGCCGCGGGTCGTAGGAGCAGGCGACGGCGTCGAGCTCCGACGCCGCGATCCCGGCCTGCCGCAGGCACCACGCGGCGGCCTGCTCGGGTTGTTCCCAGGCCGAGAACGGAACCGGCTGCTTCCCGTGCTTGCGGCGGGAGAAGCGTTCCTCCTCCGCGGCCGCCACGATGCGTCCGTCCACGACCAGCGCGGCCGCCGGGTCGTGGAAAACAGCGTTGATCCCGAGGATTCGCACGGTGTTCTCCTCCTGCGGGTGCGGATGTTCCGGTGGGAGGCCGGACTCGGAGCGGCCATGCCTACATCGCTACCCTGCGAAGCGACTCCTAAACGCAACACGCCTGGTGAGCGGTCGAATGCGCGCCAGTCGCTCACGGTCCGCAGCTGACTGGCATGCGCACGGCAGCGCTCGGGTAGTCGATGCGAAGCGGCGGTTCAGGAGGTGTTGTGCGAGTTCTGATCACGGGATGGCCCAGTTTCCTGCACGGTGAAGCGACCGCGGGTGACGTGCTGAGCATGCAGCACCTGGCGGCTGAGCTGACGGCGCGGGACATCCGCAACGAGACGGCGTGGAGCCCGCGGTTCGTGCCCGGCACACTCGGTCTCGACGACGCACGACCGGCGGACTACACGCACCTCGTCTTCGTCTGCGGGCCCGCGCACGGCTGGCAGGTATCGGGCCTGCATTCGCGCTTCCCGGACTGCACCAGGGTGGCGATCGGGGTTTCGGTGCTGGACGGGGCCGATCCGGCGGTGACGGGTTTCCACCGCGTGCTCCCCCGCGACGGGGACGGGGAGCCCGCGGTGGACCTCTCGGCTCCCGCCGACGCCCGCGAGGTCCCGGTGGTAGGAGTCGTGCTGGCTCCCGGCCAGCCCGAGTACGGGGACTCGCGCAGGCACGAGGAGGTTCACGCCGAGCTCCGGTCCTGGCTCAACGAACTCGACGGCGCCGTGCTGGAGCTGGACACCCGGCTCACCGGCGACGACTGGCGCCTCTGCTCCACTGTGGACGAGTTCATCGCGCTGGTCGACCGGGTCGACGTCATGGTGACCACCCGCCTGCACGGCCTCGTGCTCGCGTTGTCCCGCGGCAAGCCGGTGCTGGCGGTCGACCCGGTGCGAGGTGGCGGGAAGGTGTCGGCGCAGGCCGACGCCTGGCAGTGGCCCGCGCTCCTCCAGCCCTACCAGCTCCTCGGGGACGATTCGCGGTCGCTGCTGGACCGCTGGTGGGTCTGGTGCCTGCGAGCCGCGGGGAAGTCGGCGGCGCGACAAAGCAGCACCACCAGCTCGCCGCTGCTGGCCGCCGGTGTCGACGCCCTCCTCGCGGAGCGGGAGCGGGTATGAGCACCGCGCTGGACACCACCGTCGTGATCGCGACGCGCAATCGGCGCGGGGAGCTCCGCCGGACCCTGAGCGAGCTGTGCGCGTTGCGTCCGCAGCCGCAGATCGTCGTCGTGGACAACGCATCGGCCGACGGAACTCCGCAGCTGGTGGCAGAGCATTTCCCGTGGGTTCGCCTGGTCGAAGCACCGCGCAATCTCGGCGCCGCTGGGCGCAACCTCGGTGTCGATCACGCGGTCAGCACCTACGTGGCGTTCAGCGATGACGATTCGTGGTGGACGGAGGGCTCCCTCGCCCGTGCTGAGGAGATCTTCGCCGAGCACCCAGGACTGGGGCTGATCGCCGCGCGCACGCTCGTCGGCCGCGATGAGCACCCGGACCCGGTCAACGACCTGATGACGCGTTCGCCGCTGCGCACGCCCGTTGAGCTGCCGGGCCCGCGCATCCTCGGCTTCACCGCGTGCGCCGCCGTCGTCCGGCGACGGGCGTTCCGCGCTGTCGGCGGTTTCAACGCCACGCTCTTCTTCGGCGCCGAGGAGAAGCTGCTCGCCTGCGATCTCGGCGCGGCCGGGTGGGACCTGGTCTACGTCGACGACGTGGTCGCGCACCACCACCCGTCAACGGCACGTGATTCCCCTCAGGCCAGGCGAGTCCTCGAGATGCGCAACGACCTGCTCATCGCCTGGATGCGGTACCCGGCCGGCGCCGCCGTCGAACGGACTTTGAAGCTGCTCGGTGATTCCGTCACCACCGGGGCGAGCCGCCGCGCTGTCCTCGGGGCCGCGCGGCGGCTTCCCGCAGCTCTGGCGCAGCGCAGACGCCTTCCGGCCGAGACAGCTCGGGAAGTGCGCGTGCTGGAGGAATTCGGCCGGTAGGTGCCAGCGACCGAAACGGGGGCGAGAGGTGGACGCACACCGCACCCGCAGCGGACGCACCTCCGAGTCCGCGGAACCCGTTCTGCGCGGGCTGCTCTCGGAACTCGTCGTCGCGGTTCCAGGCGCCGGCATGGGCGGCATCAGCTGCGTCGCCCCGGCCCGCCTGTTCCTGCACACCGATGAACGGGCCGCGCGGATCGATGCGGGCCAGCTGCGCGACGGCACCGGGCCGTGTCCGGAGGCCATGCGCACCCGCAGCGCCGTCCTGGCCGACGTCACGGAGATCCGGACCTGGTGGCCGGGATTCGCCCGTGCTGCGCGCGAAGCGCGCGTCTTCAGCTTCCTCGTCGTACCGCTCATCGGCGAGCCGCAGCTGCGCGCGGCGGTGAGCCTCTACGGTCAGCGCTCGCACGCGTTCGCCGACACCGACGTACCCACCGCGCTGAACGCGGTGGCGCAGCTGCGGAAACAGCTTTCCGACCTCTTGCGCGACGGGAACGGGCACGCGGCGCTCGTCCGCGAGACCACGACTACCCCGCGGCGGAAACACCGCCCTCAGCGGCGAACCAGCTGATCGTGCGCCGCAGCCCCTCCACGACACCGACCTCGGGGCGCCAGCCGAGCTCGGCGTTCGCCAGGCTGATGTCCGGGCACCGCCGGCGCGGCTCGTCGACCGCGGCGTCGGTGTGGTGGATCGGCGAATGCGACCCGACCAGGCTGCGGACCAGTTCGGCCAGGCCCAGCACCGGGATCTCCCCCGGACGTCCGATGTTCACCGGAGTGGCCAGCCGGCCGGACGCGACGGCCAGCAGGCCGCGCACCGTGTCGTCCACGTAGCACAGCGACCGGGTCTGGCTTCCGTCGCCGTTGACGGTGATCGCTTCGCCGCGCAGCGCCTGGCACACGAATGTGGACACCACGCGGCCATCACCCGGCCGCATGCGCGGCCCGAAGGAGTTGAACACGCGCGCGATCCGCGTCCCGACATCGCGGTGCGCTCCGAAAGCCGAGGTGAGGGCTTCCGCGTACCGCTTCGCCTCGTCGTACACCGCTCGGGGCCCGACCGGGTTCACGTTGCCCCAGTAGCTCTCGTCCTGCGGGTGGCGCAGCGGATCGCCGTAGACCTCGCTCGTCGACACCAGCAGGAAGCGGGCGCCGTTGCGCTCGGCGAGTTCGAGCGCGTTCAGCGTCCCGTTGCTCCCCACCCGGAGTGTTTGCAAGGGCATTCGGAGGTAGTCCGCGGGCGATGCCGGAGATGCCATGTGCACCACCAGATCGATGCCGTCGGCTTGGTAGCCGTGACGCGCTATGTCGTGCTCCACGAACTCGAAGTCCCGTTCCGAGCGCAACGCGGCGAGGTTACGCGCGGAACTCGTGCTCAAGTTGTCCAGGCAGACCACCGACGTTCCGCGTGCGATCAGCTCCTCGCACAGGTGCGATCCGAGGAAACCGGCTCCACCCGTCACCACTGCCCGGCCGAAATCCCAGTACACCTGTCTCCCACCCCCATCGGCTCGCGATACGGCGCTACCCGGCGCGCCCGACCGGCAAACCGGTGGTTACCACCGGACCCCGCCGGGTAATCGCGAATCGTGCCGCCAGGAACCGACCACCGCGTCTCGGTCGTCATCGTGACGCACAACAGGTGCGCCGAAGTGCTGCGAACGCTGACGCACATGACGGGGCTGCCCGAGAAGCCACCGATCGTCGTCGTGGACAACGGTTCGAACGACGGCACCTCGGAGCGCATCCGGACCGACTTCCCCGACGTACGTCTGCTGAGCCACCGGGAGAACCTCGGTGCGGTGGGCCGGAACTGGGCCGTCGAGCACGTTTCCACGCCTTACGTGGCGTTCTGCGACGACGACACCACGTGGCAGCCCGGCGCGCTCGGCCGAGCGGCGGCCGTGCTGGACCGCTTCGGCAGCGTGGCCGCGGTGATGGGGCGGTGCCTGGTCGAGCCGGATCTCCACGAGGACCCGCTCGTCCCGGAGCTGCGCGAATCGCCCGTGCCCGCACCGCACTGGCTGCCGGGACCGGCGCTGATGAGCCTCATGGCCGGTCTCACCACGTTCCGGGTCGCCGCCTTCCGCGAGGCGGGCGGGTTCTCGCCGAAGCTGTGGCTCGGCGGTGAGGAGGAGCTGCTCGCCCTCGACCTGGTGGCAGCCGGCTGGTGGTTGTGCTGGCGGCCGGACATCGTCATCCACCACGCTCCGTCCCCGTCCCGGAACGCTCGGCTGCGGCGGCAGCTCGGGATCCGCAACACGGTGCTGACCGCTTGGCTGCGACGCCCCGTCCGCGATGCGCTCCGCCGCAGCGCCACCGTCGCCGCGAGCGCGCCCAAAGACCGGTGCACGCTGGCCGCCCTCGTGGCGGCCGCCAGGGCGACGCCGTGGGTCCTGCGCGAGCGGCGGGTGGTCCCGGAGCGGATCGAGCGCTGCCTCCGGGTCCTCGAAGAGCCGCAACGGCACTCCCCCGCCCGCCGCTACGTGGGCTGACCTACTTCCGCGAGAGCCTCGCGCGGCGGCTGCGCAGTCGCCGGGTGAGCCGACGGCCCGGCCCGGTCCAGCGCGGGCCCCGGGACGGCCGGTCGGGCACCCTGCGGGTCCCGCCGGAGGACTCCGCGGCGGTGGCTGCCGACGGCGGGACCAGATGCGCCCAGCGGGTGTGCGCAGGCATCGCGCGACGCTGCGGAGACCGGGCGAACAGCATCCAGGCGACGGCGGTGGCCAGTGCGGTGACCAGCCCGGCGACTTCCAGCGCGTGGTCGGCACCGGAGACCTCCGAGAGCCATCCCAGCAGCGGACCGCCGACCGCGCCGGACAACGCCGTCACCATTCCCTTGGCCGCGAGCACCCGGCCGCGCATGTCCTCGTCGGTGTCCAGCTGGATGCGGGTGCTCGTGGCGGTGTCGAGGACCACCGCGCCTACGGCGATCGGGAACAGCACCGCGGCGAAGATCTCCAGCGTCGGAGCGGCTCCGCTGAAGAACTGCAGCACGCTCGTCACCAGCGCCATGACCAGCACCAGGCGCAAGGTCAGCTGCTTGCAGGCCGCGGCGACGAAACCACCGGCGATCGTGCCCGCGGCGAAGACGACCGACAGGACGCCGTATCCCGCCGCTCCGGCCTGCAGCGGCCCGGCGCTCATGGCCGCCATCGTGACCTGGTAGTTGCGCCCGAGGCAGGACAGCACGAAGCTGAGCAGGAACAGCAGCACGAGCGGTCGTTGGCCGAACACGTAGCGCAAGCCCGCGATCGCACCTGCCCGTCCCGGTGCGCTGGTCGCCAGCTGAAACATCCCTTCGGGACGCACTCGGGAGATCGCGAAGAGCACCGCCGCGAAGCTGAGCGCGTTGAGCAGGAAGAGCAGCGGCACGCCGGTGACCACCACGAGCGCGCCGGCCAGCCCCATGCCGAGAATCCGGCCACCGGAGCTGATGATCGACCCGAGCGCCAGTGCGTTGCTCAGGTCCTCCCTCGGGACCAGCTGCGAGCCGAACCGGCCGAGCGCCGGCCCGTCGAACACGGTGACCACCCCACCGATCAGCGCCGTCGCGTAGACGACCGACAGCGGTCCGTCGACCCACGCGACACCGGCGAGGACCAGCGCCAGCACACCGTGCAGGCCCTGCGTGGTGAACAGCACCCGACGGGTCGGCCAGCGGTCGGCCATCGCGCCTGCCAGCGGTGCCAGCACGACGCCGGGGAGCGTCTGGAAGAACAGCGAAAGCCCCAGCATCGCCGGCGAACCGGTCTTGACCAGGACGAACCAGTTGAGTGCGAGGTTCTGCATCCACGCCCCGGTCACCGAGACGAAGTCAGCGGTCGCCCAGTGCCGGTAGTTCGGGTGTTTCAGCGCGCGGAACATCGGGGCCGCGGAGGCGCGCAAAGCGGGAGTCCTTTCCTGCTCTCGTCCCGGCGGCCGTTGATCGGGGTGTCCCGCCACCGGGCAGCGCCAAGTCGGTGCGGGCGCTCCTGGAACGGTGGCACTCCGACCAGGAATCTGAACACTATTTGTGTTCGGCTTCTCAGCAAACCGGTGAAATCGCAGGTAGATCGCGACATCCCGCCGAACGACTGGTCACGAGGAGTCATCCCGCCCAGCGCCGATCAGGAAGCAGCGGGACGGAACCCAGAGTTGTCCACAGTGGACTATCGTGGTCCGCGCGTCGCGGCGATCAGAGCCGCTAGACCGGGCTGTGCGCTCAGCGCTGGTTCTGGGCGTCCCCGTGTCCTGGGACGGACGCCACAGCCTCGCGAATCGGTTCCGACCACGCCGACGGCGCCGACCAGACGAAGCTGTGCGGCCCGGGCATGACCGCGAAGCGTCCGTCCGCGACCTCGGTCGCCAACCCTCGCGCCCACGACTCGGTGGACAGCCCGTCCTCATCGCCGCGCAGCACCAGCACCGGACACCGCACCCGGAGCACGGTCTCCTCGATCCGGTCCCGCAGGTGCACCTGCAGGACGTGCCACAGCTGCCGGAACCCGGCGCGCGCCCAGTCCGGCGTGTGCTGCTGCTGCAGGCCGGGCATCGGGTGGCGGGAGTCCATCCGCCAGTGCAGCAGGACCCGCGGCGTCGACCGGTACGCGGGGTCCACGGTGGGGCTGGCGAGCACGAGGAGCTGGAGGTGTTCCGGCCGCATCGCCGCGGCGTGCGCCGCCACCTGCGTGCTGCTGGAGTTCCCGATCAGCACCGCGGGCGGCAGCTGGGCGCGGTCCATCCACTCGGCCACCGCCGCGGCGTAGCCCGGCACGTCCAACCGCCGACGGGCCGGGCCGCTGCCGGCGAGCCCGGGCAGATCGACCAGGTGCGCCTGGGTCCACGTCGCCAACGCGCGCATGGAGGGCATCAAGTAGTCCGAGACGCCCATCCCCATCAGCGCGATCACCGGCGGTGCACCGGCGCGCTCGCAACCGAACACCCTGCTGCGCATGCGCCCCGCGGCCGTCTCGGTGTAGCGGACGAAGTGATCCGCCGCCGGGGCCGTTCGCCGGTCGATCATGCGCACCGCCTCGTACCGGGCGCCGTCAACCGCCGGGCACCGCGATGCGCAAGAGAAAGGAGTTGCTGTCTGTGGTCATCGGTGCGGGCATCAGGCCTCCAGCTGCTCGCCGCGCACGCGCACCCGCGATGTTCCGGGGCGGCCATGACAACTCATCTCCTCGTGCGTGAGGTTCGAATTCCGGCTTCCGGTCTGCCCCTCGGAAAAGCGGTGCAAACCTGCGCGGGCCGCGACCGGGACCACCACTCCGTCGGCGGAGTTTCGGCATTTCGCCGCGAGGAAAACCGGGAAATGGACATCATCGCTTCCGCTCCGGAGGAGGGCACGGCGACGCCCCAGCAGTTCCGCACGGTCAAGCAGGAATGGGCGCGCAGGCGCAAGGAGGAGCGCCGCCGCGCCCACCGGCACTACGAGGAACAGGACTGACTGGAGCTCATGTCCGCTGCTGCCCGCGTCGACCAGCACTAGTTCGCCGCGCAGCTACGACTCGTCGCACCGACCGGCACGCCCGCGCATGTCGACGAGGTAGACCAGCCAGCCCAGCACCGCCAGGCCGACCCAGTTGATCCCCCGGTACACCAGGACGACCGCCATCGCTTCGGCTGCCGGAGTCCCGGACGTCACCAGCACGCCGAGCAGTCCGGCTTCGGCCAGTCCCGCGCCGCCGGGCATGATCTGCAGTGCGATGCTCGCCTGCACGACGAGGAAGCCCACGAGGAGCACGGACCACGCCAGGGGGACGCCGAGGGCGACGGCGGTGGCCGTGAGGCTCAGGAAGTCGAACGCCCAGCTCAGGGCCGCGACCACCACGACCGCCGTCCACTGGGGCCCGCTGGGGCGGAGGAGCTGGATCCGCTCCGACACCCGGCGCGCGGTCGCATCGGGCTCCGCCGCCCAGGCGCCTCGGCCGAGCAGCGGAACCCGTCGGGCGAGCTCGGTCAGCGCGTGCATGGTGCGGTGCAGCAGCCCGGCATTCGTGACAACGCGCCAGCACGCCCAGGACCCGGCGACGATGACGACTGCGACCGCCGCCGCCGTGACGACCGGGACCCTGCCGGTGGCTCCGAGACCGAGCACGCCCAGCAGCAACAGCACGATCGTCGCCACCACCCCGCTCAGCACGGTCGACCAAGCGGCCAGCACCCCGCCCACACCGCGCTGGTGCAGCTTGTAGGTGGCATACGCGAAGCCCGCCGGGTCGCCGAGCGCGGGCAGGGTGGTCGACAGCGCGTTCTCGGCGAAGTGGATCGCTTGGATGGCCCACGTCCCCACCTGCACGCCGCCGCCCAGCAGCAGGCGTCGGTGCAGTTCCCCGTAAGCCACCAAACTGCCGAGCCCGCACAGGACGGCGACCGAGAACCACTCCCAGCGCATCCCCGCGAGCGCGGAGCGCAACCGGCCGGCCTCCCCCACCAGCCCGGGCAGCTGCCAGACCAGGAACCCGATGCCGATGACGAGCACGGACCACTGCACGATCCTGCGCACGAGCTTCCACATGTCTCCCCCGCTGCATTCCGCTCAGGACCGCGGGCCTCGCACCCACGTGTTCCCGAAGGCGGATCACGGGCAAACACGCGCCCGGGAACGCGCTGCGTCGTGACGTGCCACGTACAACGGGTTGTCGCCCTCACCAGCCGGGTAGTGAGGTAGGAGGACATCGGGAGCGAGGTGAACCATGCGCCAGGAGAAGAACCACCAGCGGCACCACCAGGACGAGGACGAGACCGAGCCGGAAACCGTCGGTGGGCAGCGCCGGGACAAGCTCAACGAGGACACCGAAGCCACGTTGGACGAGATCGACGACGTGCTGGAGGACAACGCCGAGGACTTCGTCCGCTCCTACGTCCAGAAGGGCGGCGAGTAGCCGCGGTCGTGCGCGATGTTCTTCGGGACGGCAGCGCTGCACCCGGCTTTCGTCGCGGGATGCGATGAAGACGCGGAACCGACTGACCCACCGAGCGGAGCGCAACACTCCCGTGCGGTTGATGGGGATGGCGGGCTGGGCCTGCTACGGGCTCATCCACCTCGTCATCGCCTGGCTCGCGGTGGAGGTCGCCTTCGGCCGGCCGCAGGAACAACCTGCTCCGCAAGGCGCGATCGCCAAGATCGCCCAGCAGCCCGTCGGCACTGCGCTGCTGGCCCTCCTCGCAGCGGGTTTGATCGCGTTCGCGCTCTCGCAGTTCGCGATGGCCGCGATCGGGTTCGACTGGGTTCGCGGCCGCGGCACCCGCATCGCCCGCAAGCTCGGCGCGCTCGGTCGCGCCGTCCTGTCGCTCGGCCTCGGTGTGCTGGCGGCACGGCAGTTCACCGGCGTCCAGGTCGGTTCCAGCAGCGCGCAGCAGAAGCAGTTCACCGCCGGCGTCCTCGAACTGCCTGCGGGCCGGATCTTCGTGGGCCTGCTGGCGGCCGTCGTGCTGGTCGTGGCCGTCGCCACGATCCGGCGCGGGCTGATCAAGAGCTTCCTGGAGGACCTGGACCTGAGCGGCATGTCCGCGCGCGCCAAGGCCTGGATCAAGCGGTGCGGGGTGATCGGCTGGGTGGCGAAGGGCGTCGCTTACGCGAGCATCGGGGTTCTGTTCGCCGCTGCCGCGGTGTCTCGCGACGCCCGGCAATCGGGCGGGCTCGACCAGGCGCTGCACCTGCTGGCCGCCAACGATCCCGGCAAGGTCGCTCTCGGGTTGATCGCCTTCGGTTTCGTCGCCTTCGCGATCTTCTGCTTCGCCGCGGCGCGCACGCATCGGCGCTAGGCCTTCCCGGTCGAGCCGACTTCCGTTGGCGCGCAACCGGAAGCCGGCTCTCCCGAAACGCCTGCGCCTCAGTCGCCGGGGCTCAGCAGCACCTTCACCGCTCCGTCCTCCTTGCGCTGGAAGATGTCGTAGCCGTGCGGCGCGTCGTCCAGGGACAACCGGTGAGTGGCGAGATCGCGCACGCCGAGCGGGTCGGACTCGTCCTCGACCAGCGGCAGCAGATCACCGATCCAGCGCTTCACGTGCGCCTGCCCCATGGTGATCCGCACGCCCTTGTCGAACATCGCCAGCATCGGCATCGGGTCGGCGGTACCGGCGTAGACGCCGCTGACCGAGATCGTCCCGCCCCGCCGCACCGCGTCGATGCACTGGTGCAGGACCGTCATCCTGTCCACGCCCGCCTTGGTCATCATCGGCTCCGCTACGGCGCCGGGCAGCGCGCTGACCAGCTTCTGCACGAACTCGGCTCCGGGCGAGCCGTGGGCTTCCATGCCGACCGCATCGATCACCGAGTCGGCACCGCGCCCGTCGGTCCTGTCCCGGACCGCGCCCGGCACGTCCTCCACGTCGCGCGCGTCGATCACCTCGATCCCGTGGCGCGACGCCATCTCCAAGCGCTCGGGCACGAGATCGATGCCGATCGCCCTGGCGCCGCGGAACGCGGCGATCCGAGCGCTCATCTGACCGATCGGTCCGAGCCCGAACACCGCCACCGTGCCCGCTTCCGGGACGGCGGCGTACGCCACCGCCTGCCAGGCCGTGGGGAGCACGTCGGAGAGGAAGACGAACTGCTCGTCCGGTGGCCCGTCGGGCACCTTGATCGGGCCGAACTGCGCCTGCGGCACGCGCAGCAGGTCGGCCTGGCCGCCCGGCACGCTGCCGTAGAGCTTGGTGTACCCGAACAGCGCCGCACCGCTGCCGTGCTCGCGGACCTGCGTCGTCTCGCACTGCGCGAACAGCCCGCGGTCGCACATCCAGCAATGCCCGCAGGAGATGTTGAACGGGACCACCACCCGGTCGCCCGGCTTGATGTGCTCGACCGCCGAACCCGTTTCCCGGACGATGCCCATCGCCTCGTGCCCGAGCACGTCCCCCGGTTCCAGGAAGGGCCCGAGCAGTTCGTACAGGTGCAGGTCGGAGCCGCAGATCGCGGTGGTGGTCACCGCGATGATCGCATCGGTGTCCGCTTCGATGCGGGGGTCGGGCACCTCGGTCACCTGCACGTTCCGCGGTCCCTGCCAAGTCAGTGCCTTCACGCGCACCTCCGAATTCGGTCGAGCACTTTCACACCGCGGGCCGGTCGGCGCTGCCCGCGTCGAACAGGACGCGCAAGTCGCAGCTGAGCGCCTCCCGGACCGCGTCCACCGCCCGGCGTGCGGCCATCCCGTGGATCAACCCGAACACGACGCGCGCCCCGTAGGTGCTGTGCGGCGCGTCGAGCCCGGAACGCTCGCTGACCCGGCCGATGAACTCGCAGATGTCGAACTCCTCCGCGCCCGGCGTCCGCCCACCGAGCAGCTGCCCGGCCAGCTCGTCGGGCAACGCCACCGCGAGGCCGGCCGCGGTTCCCGGCGGGATCCGCTCGGCCAGGGTCCGCAGGGTCGCCCGGCCGAGCGCCGCCGCCTCACCCTCGCTCAACCCGGTCCGGTGCTCCACCTCCGCGACGAAGGCGTCATAGCGCATGACCGCTCCCAGAACTCCCGCTCGACCACAACACCGGGTGTCATCATGCAGCTGCACCGGAATCCGGTGGCGTGCACTGCGCGCTGCCGGTTCCGCTGGTGCGGACATCACGACCGCGCCCGCTTGGTCCGGCGGTCGCTCTCCTTGCGCAATGCGTCGACGAGCTGGTGCTTCGTCATCTTCGAGCGGCCCGAGATGCCGAGTTCTCGAGCCTCCTCGTAGAGGTGGCTCTTGCTCGCATTCTCGTCGACGCCGCCGCTGGTGGGCTTCGTCGGCTGTCCGGCGCCGCGCTCGGCCTGCTCGTCCGACGGTCCCTTGCGCTGCTTGGGAATCCAGTGGTCGCCGACCTTCTCGTACTTGTGCTTCAAGGCGGAGTAGGCCGTTTGGTGAGCACGCCGTCCTTCCCCGTAGGACTCGACAGCGCTGTCGTGCGCCTTGATCCAGGTCTCCTGGGCCCCCTTCGGGGAGCGGCGCAGCGTCGAAGGGAGCTCTTCCCGTGCGGGCATGACCGCTACCTCTTCCTTCGCCATCGGCTGTTCGCGGAACGCAGGACGTTCCGCCCCTGAGGTACCCGCACCGGCGGGCCTTGAACGTTCAGGGGGCGGGCCGGCTCGTATGGAACTCCTCGATGACGGGTAATACCGGGGAACGGGGAAAAGTGCACAACATCCCACCAGGAGAAAGGACGATCATGATCACGCTGGGAATCATCCTGCTCCTCATCGGGTTCCTCACCGGGATCCAGATCATCTGGACCCTGGGCATCGTCGCGGTCGTCGTGGGCGCCGTCCTGGCCATCGCCGGTGGCACCGGTCACGCCATCGCAGGCCGCAAGCACTGGTTCTAGACCCGGCGGCTGCGCGCGCTGCTGCCTCCCCGGTGCGGGAAGGCAGCAGCGCGGCCGGTTCTCACCGTTCGCGTCCGGACAAGCTGTCCCGCAGGCGATCGATCATGCCCGCGCCCGGGTCCAGGATCATGTTCGCCGGGGGCTTGTCCGGTGCCGACGGGTGCGGCCGGGTGGGCGCCCACTCCTTGGCCTTGGTGATCTTCGAGCCGAGTTCCATCAGCTCTTCCGCGGAGCAGGTCTGCTGCAACCGCGGGAACAGGTCCCGCTCCTCGTCGTCGACGTGGTGCCTGATGTCCTCGATCAGCTTGCGGACGAGCCGGTCGTACTCCGCGTCCGAAGGTTCCATCCCTTCGAGCTGCTTCATGACCTCTTCCGCTTCGGCGTGCTCCTGGATCTCCCGGTCGGCGACCGAATCCCCGTCGGGCAGGCTCTTGCGAGCGGCCGGGTAGAGGTACTGCTCCTCCGCGACCGAATGCCGGACCAGTTCGGTGATGATGTGGTCGACGAGCCCTCGGCGGGCCTGCTCGGACAGGCCGCCGCGTTCGTACTCCTCGAAGGCGCTCTCGACCACCCGGTGGTCCTTGACCAGGACGTCGACCATATCGCCTTGCTGCGTCTTGCCCTGCGTCATGTCGTCCCCCACTTCTCCTCGGTCATCAGGATCGGGAAAGCGCGCACCCCGGAGGATGCCCGCGGTCGAAAGCCCGGCAAACCAGGCAGCAGCTCGTCGCCGGAGCAGCTCCGCGTCACGACGAGCGCCGGAGCCGGAACTTGCGGAATCCGCGACTGGAACGCCTGCGGCGGGTCCACGACCACGGACCGAGCCGCAGCGTCCAGGTCGTCGCGCCCAGCGGGCCTCGCCGCCAGCGCACGGGCCCGATCTTCGCCTTTCGCGCCATTCCGATCCGCACCTCGAACACCTGCCCTCGAACGGTCGACCGCTTCCACTCGAGCTGTACCCGGCACGAACCGATCTGATAGCCGGACGAGCGCACCGGGTACCCGAAGCCAGTCGGGAACCGCACAGGAGGGAGGCCCGATGACCGAGGCCGACGATCGACGGGTTCGCAAAGCCCTGCAAGGAGCGGACTTTCCCGCGTCCAAGGAGGACCTCGTCGAGTACGCACGAGAGCGCGGCACCGGCGCCAGAACGCTGCTCGCCCTGCAGAACATCCCGGAGGGCACCTACGAGGACAGCGATGAGGTCGAGCAGGCGGTCCCGCAGAACCCGGAAGCCGGTTCCGGCGGTTGATCCACGGTGAGGAGGGGCTCTGATGCCACGCGAATCGGACAAGCACGGACCTCGCAAGGACGACGAGCTCGAGAAGGAGCTCGAGGGGTACCTCCGCAGCGGCCACCCCACGCGGGCCGATGAGTCGCTCGAGGCGGAACCGCCCGCCGACGACGACCCGGAGACCGACGTGCGGCCCCCGCCACCCCCGCCACCGGACCGAGAAGAGTCCTGACCACGACCCGGCCGCGCTCGCCCGGTGGTTGCACACGCAGCCACCGGGCTGTTTCGTGTTCCACCGAGGTTGGTGATTTTTGCACCGCGCAGTTCCCGCGGTCAGTTCTGACGTGCGCTCCGCCTCATCTCGCCGCCGCGCCCTTCGCGCAGGTCAGCGAGGTGGCTACCGTGAGGGCCAGCTGTCCCCGAACAGCGAGAAAGCGAGGTCCCGACTTGTCCGCGGCCCTCTCCCCGATCATCAGGGCCACCGCGCACTGGCTCGCCAATGCCTACCCCGCGCCCGCCGACGGAGCCCTCAGCCGTGCGCTGGTGCAGGCCCAAGCCGACCAGGCGGTGACCGCAGCGGCCTGGTTGCGCTACCCGACGCCCGTCGACACCGACCTCGTGCTGATCGCCGGTCCAGGTGGCTCCAGCCGCCTGGACGTGCTGATCGCGGGCAACGCGACTGCTCCCGGCGCGGAGGACCACGCGTGGCGGACCTGGGTCGACGAGGTCGTCGCGAGCTGGGCGGCCTGCCTGCTCGGCGAACCGCCCTTGGCGGCGAAGGCGGTCGACGTGCTCGTCTCCCGCAACGGCCCGGCCGCCCCGGACCACTTCCGCCGGCTCACCTCGCCCAGCGAGCGGGAGCTGGACGCAGCTGCCCTGCTCCGGCACCCCGACCTGCTGGCTCCGCTGGCCGAGTTGCACCGCCGCTCGCTCCACGAAGCCCTGAGCACCAGCGGAGCGGTCACCCCTTGAGAAGCGGTCCCTCCCGATCGGGATAGCGGACACCTCGACGGGGTAGGCCCCAGGCGTGGGAGACCGGACGAAGAACATCGCCGTCCTCGGTCTGGACGAGCGAAACCTGATGCTGCTGCGGGAGATCGCGCGCTCCGAGCCGTACCGGTTCCACGCCTTGCTGACGAAGGAAGAGCTGATGCTGGGCGACGTCTCGCTCGCCCGCCTGCTCGACGAGGCGCAGGCCCGGCTCGGCTCCTTCGAGTTCCCGGTGGACGCGATCGTCGGTTACTGGGACTTCCCCGTCAGCTCCATGGTCCCGGTCCTGTGCACCCGCTCGGGCCTGCCGGGCCCGAGCCTCGAATCGGTGGTCAAGTGCGAGCACAAGTACTGGAGCCGGCTCGAGCAGCGCAAGGTCACCGATTCCCACCCGGGCTTCGGGATCATCGACCTCGACGATCCGCATCCGCCGCCCGGCCTGTCGTTCCCGATGTGGGTGAAGCCGGTCAAGTCGTTCTGCTCGGACCTCGCGTTCAAGGTGAAAGATCCCGACGAGCTGGCGGAAGCGGCCACCGAGATCCGCCGGGGCGCGTGCCGGGTGGGCGAAGCCTTCGACTTCCTGCTCTCCATGCTCGAGCTGCCGCCGGAGATCGCCAAGATCGGCGGCCTGGCGTGCCTGGCCGAGGAGGAGGTCGGCGGTGTTCAGGTCACGGCCGAGGGCTACTGCGCCGACGCGGAACCGCGGGTGTACGGAGTCGTCGATTCCCTGTGCTACCCGGGCTCCTCCAGCTTCCTCCGCTACCAGTACCCGTCCCAGCTGCCCGCGGACGTCCAGGAGCGGATCGCGGCGATCTCCAGAAACGTCATCCGCCAGATCGGCCTGTCCTCCGCGGCCTTCAACATCGAGTACTTCTGGGATCCGGACCAGGACAAGCTCAACATCCTGGAGATCAACCCGCGCCTGTCCCAGTCCCACGCCCCGCTGTTCAAGTTCGTCGACGGAGCTCCCAACCACCTGTGCATGGTCAAGCTCGCGCTGGGCGAGGAACCGTTCATGCCGCATCGCCAGGGCGACTTCGCCGTGGCGGCGAAGTGGTTCCTGCGGACCTTCGCCGACGCCGTGGTGCGGAGCGTGCCGTCGGAGGAGGACGTCGAGCGCCTCCGGAGCACGTTCCCCGAGGCGATCGTGGACGTCGTCGCCGACCGAGGACACCGCCTTTCGGACTTGCACGGGCAGGACAGCTACAGCTTCGAGCTCGCCGACCTCTACCTCGCGGCGCAGGACGAGGGCGAGCTGATCCGCAAGTACCGGCGCTGCCTGGAGATGCTGCCGTTCTCCCTGGCGGAGATTCACGATTCCGACTGCAGCCGGTCGTAGCACAGCTGCAGGAAATCGGCGCCGGCGAGAACGGAGAACGTGGTCGCCACCGTCCGCGTGAGCCGCGGTGCGAAGACCATGCCGATCATGAACGCGGTGGCGATCCAGAGGTCCAAGCAGAACGGGCAGGTGACCAGCTCCCCGACCGCGTGCCGCAGCTGGCTCGGTTTGCGGACCTCCTCGACGACCTCCGAGGGGCCGGACTGCCCGGCGTACCGCGCGAACGGAGAACGCAGCGGACTCGTCACGGCGTCCTTGGTCAGCGTCCGGGACACCTTGTGCGTGCCGACCATCAGCAGCACCACGTCGAACCCGGACAGCGACGACGGCAGCCTCCGCCCGGCACCGCGAGCGACGCCCGCGGCCCCGGAGACGACCGCGACGAACGCGCCCATCACGACCAGGTAGCCGCTCAGCGGCCGTTGCGCGCCGTCCCGGTACTGGTCCGCCTGTTCCTTGCCCGCACTCGCCCCGGGTGGTTGATCAGCACTCATGCTTCGCTCCGCGCAGCTCCGGACCACGGCGAGATCGCCGTTCGGACGGTCCAGGGGTTCCCACCCGGTGTCCTCGCCATTCCTCCGAGATCCACCGACGTTTGGGGCGGTGGATCCGGCGGGAACGCATTGGGAGAGAGGAAACCCGATCTGTTGGAGCGTGTCATGACCGACAAGCCGAGCAGCCCCGTCAAGGACAAGAACTACAACCTGATCACGGTGCTGCAGGAGTCGCTGCAACACGTCTGGATCATGGAGACCTACATCGCGGACGCCGAGAAGCAGGGCGACGAAGAACTCGCCGAGTGGTTCCGCAAGATCCAGCACAACAACCACAAGGCAGGGGAACAGGGCAAGGAACTCCTGCAGAAGCGCCTCAAGGACGAGAACGCTTGAGGCACCTGGTCAGCGGCACCTGATGTGCGCGGCCGCGAGCCGCTGCTCGTCCTCGCCGGATCCCGCGGCAGCCGTGCAGTAGGGCGAGCTGGTCGGCGGCACCTGGTGCACGCAGCAGGGTTGCTCGTCGTCCGCCAGCACTGCGAGTTCGCCGCCGCCTTCGTCACCGACCATGACGAAGGCGGCGGCGAACGCTTGCGCCTCGGTGGGCAGCGGAGCCGCTGCCTGCACCTTGGCCGGGCTCAGGATCTTCCACCAGCCGTCGGCCAGCGGCCGGATGTACCACCTGCCCATGTCGCCCGCCCTCCTCAGCAGTCGAACCGGGCGAGCCGGCTCTCCAGACCGTCATCGGAGTTGGGCAGCCGGAACGCGGGAGCCACCGGCGTGCCCGGGTTGCGGCCGCGGATCGCGTCCCGCAGGAACTCCCGCACCGCCTCCGGCGGCGGCAGGATGTTCTCGCCGAGGAATTCCAGCGACACGGTCCGCCCCGCTCCGCCGGCCTCCACTCGCAACGCCCAACCGCTGACCTCGTCCCAGGTCAGCAGCAGCGGGAAGCCGATCAGCGTGGGCACGTGCGAGTGCAGCTGGATGATCACCGTGGCCAGGCCGCCGTCCACGTCGACATCGATCTCGGCGATCTCGTCGCCGAGATCTCCGGCCACGCTCCGGACGTAGTTGACCAGACCGCCGACCGCGCGACTCGTCGTTTCCATCACCGGCCCCTCTCACCGACCGACACCCGCTCGTTCAGGCCATTCCCGTCGATTCGGTTGTTCTCGACCACTGTGGTCGACGGCACCGCGCATGCGACCGGCCCGGCCTCAGCGGCCGGACCAGTCGCAATCAGCGCCACCCCGGAAAACCAGCCGCCCCGCTCGGACGGTGGTTTTCGTCGAGTACCCGCTCGTCGAACGCGCGAAACCCGGCTCGGCTTCGCGGGCACCTCAATCCCCGGCGCGGGATTCCTCCAGCCATCCGGTGTGCACCGGGCCGGCGCGGAGCCGCGGGTCCGCGGTCAGCCTGCGGTGCAGCGAGATGGTGCTGGCGACGCCTCCGACGTGGAACTCGGCCAGCGCCTGCCCCGCTCTGGCGTAGGCCTGCTCGCGGTCTGCTCCCCAGCAGATGAGCTTGGCGATCAGCGAGTCGTAGAACGGGCTGATCCGGTCGCCTCGCACGATTCCGGTGTCCACTCGCACGCCAGGCCCACCGGGCAGGTGCAATGCGGTGATCTCGCCGGGCGTCGGGGCGAAGTCGCGCTCCGGATCCTCGGCGTTGATGCGCATTTCGATCGCGACGCCCCGCCGCTCGACCGAATCCTGCTCCAGGGTCAGTGCCGCGCCACCGGCGATCCTCAGCTGTTCGGCGATGACGTCGACACCGGTGATCGCCTCGGTGATCGGGTGCTCGACCTGGACGCGGGTGTTCATCTCGATGAAGTAGAAGTTCTCGTCGGAATCGACCAGGAACTCCACCGTTCCGGCGTTGCGGTACCCGACGTGACCGGCCAACCGCACCGCGGCCGAGGTGATTGCCTGCCGGGTGCTTTCCCGCAGGTCCGAGGCGGGTGCCTCTTCCAGGAGCTTCTGTCGACGCCGTTGCACGGAGCAGTCCCGCTCGAAGAGGTGCACCACGTTCCCGTGCTCGTCGGCGAGCACCTGCACCTCCACGTGCCGCGCCCCGGGGACCGCGCGCTCGAGGTAGACCGTCCCGTCGCCGAACGCCGAACGCGCCTCGGCTCGTGCCCCGGGCAGCACGTCGACCAGCTCGGCCGCGTCGGCGACCGGCCGGATCCCCCGGCCTCCGCCGCCCGCCGCCGCCTTGACCAGCAGCGGGTACCCGACCTCCTCGGCCACGCGGACGGCGTCCTCCGGATCGTCGACCGGACCGCTTCCCGGCACCACCGGAACGCCGGCGGCCTGCGCGGCACGACGCGCGGCCGCCTTGTCGCCCATCTGCTCCATCGCCGAAGGCGGTGGCCCGACGAACACCAGCCCGGCCTCGACGATCGCCCGGGCGAAAGCGGCGTTCTCCGACAGGAAACCGTAACCGGGGTGCACCGCCTCCACATCGGCGGACCGCGCCGCCTTGAGCAGCGCATCGGAGTCCAAGTAGGACTTCTGCGCGGCGGATCTCCCGATGTGCACCGCCTCGTCGGCGAGCTGGACCCAGCGGGCGTTCTCGTCCGCGTCGGAGTACACCGCGACGGCCTCGACGCCGGCCGCGTGGCAGGCGCGGACGATCCGCACCGCGATCTCGCCGCGGTTGGCCACCAGCACTCTCCGCAGGCCGGTCATGGCTCGTCGACCTCGAACATCGTCTGCCCGACGTCCACCTCGTCGCCGTCGTCCAGCAGGATCTTGCTGACCCGGCAGGACTTGTCGGCCTTCACCTCGTTGAAGGTCTTCATGATCTCGATCAGTGCGATCGTCTGCCCGGCCTCCACGACGCTGCCCGCTTCGATGAACGGCGCCGCATCGGGCGAGGGGCGCCGGTAGAACACCCCCGGCACGTGAGCTTCCACTGTGGACATGAGAACCCCCTGTTCACCGCTGTTCGGCGGACACCGCCGCCCGCGCCTTGTCCAGCCGCACCCGCCGTTCCCGACGGGCGGCCACCGCCGTCTCGACGTCCACCGGCGCGAACCGCACCCGGCCGCCCGTCCTGGCCTGGGCCATGCGGTCCCGGTCGACCGAGATCACCGTGCCGATGGTCGCGTAGCCACCACCGGTCACCGCGTCGTTGAGCAGCACGATCGGTTCGTCGCCGCCCGGAACCTGCACCGAGCCGACCGGATAGCCGAGATCGACGACGTTGGCCTGGTCGCGACCGGCACCGAACGGCTGCTCGCGTTCGACGAACTCCAGCGATCCGCCGCGCAGCCGGTAACCGACGCGATCGGCGTCCTTGGTGACCTTCCACTCCACCTCGACGAACGACGCCAGCGCCCGCTCGGTCAACCGGTAGGCGCACAGCCCGGCCACGAACCGCAGTTCGGTGACATCCGGGAACTCGGCCCGCAGTTCGCCGGGCACTTCCGTCCCCGCCACCGGCGCCTCACCCACGGGTTCTCCCAGCGGCAGCCGGTCGCCACCGGCCAGCGCACGCCCGTGGAAGCCGCCGATGCCGGTGAGCAGGTAGGTCGAGCGCGAGCCCAGGTAGAGCGGCACGTCGATCCCACCGCCCACCGCGACGTAGGGCCGCGCGCCGCCCCGGACCTGCCCGAAGGAAAGCACGTCACCGGCCGACACCCGCAGGGCCGCCCAGGTCGGCGCGGGTTCGCCGTTGATCGCGACGTCGCAGTCCGCACCGGTCACCGCGACGCTGCGCGGATCGGTGAACTCCAGCTCCGGTCCGAGGTAGGTGGCCTCCAGCGCGGCAGCGCCGGGCGGGTTGCCGACCAGCGCGTTGGCCACCGCGAAGGAGTACTGGTCCATCGCTCCCGACGGAGGCATCCCGATGGCGTACTGGCCGTCGCGACCGGTGTCCTGCACCGTCGTGGACAACCCGCCGGAGCGCACGATCAGTTCGTTCACCGGTACAGCACCTCCAGCAGCCGGGTGTTCACCGCGTCGGGATCGGCGAGCAGCTCCGCGGGCAGGAACTCCACCTCGCGGGTCCGGTAGCGGAACTGCCCGGATTCGACCTCGGTGCGGGTGCGGTCGTACTCGTCGCGATCGACGGCCCGGTACCGGAGGACGTCGCTGGGCCGCGGGAAGGCGATGTCGTCGGCGAAGTCCGGCAGCCGCTGCGCCAGGTCGAACACCGGGGCGGGGGCGATCCCGAAGAGCTGGTAGCCGCCGGCGCCGCGCACCGGGTAGACCACGGCGAAAGCCCCGCCGTACCCGAAGGCCCGCTCCGGTGTGTCGGTGCGCGGGCGCACGTACTTGGGCACCTCGATCTGCCGCTCGCGCGGCACCATCTGGTAGCAGAACGGCAGCCCTGGGACGAAACCGAGCATGGTCACCAGGAACGGCGCCGAGGTGATCGCGTCGATCAGCGCCCGGACGTCGGTGAAACCGTTGATGCGGGCGGCGTATTCGAGATCCGTCGCGCTCGGGTCCTGGTGCCGGTCGCGGAACTTCAGCAGCGTCTCCCGGGTCCACGGATCGTCGAAGAGCACCGGCACGTCGACGATGCGGGTCCGCACCGCGTGATCGTCCGGGAGCTGCCCCGCCGAGTGCTCCAGCGCGCGCAGGTGGTCGACCAGATCGGCCGGGTGCAGCCGGTCGGGATCCAGCCTGATCAGGTACGAGGCGTTGGACGGGCAGATGTCGATGATCCCGTCGATGTCCTCGCGCCGCAGCGCCCCGGTGATCGCCATCGCCTTGAGATTGGCCTCCAGGCTCATCTCCTGGTCGAGCTCGACGAAGACGAACTCGTCCCCGCCGTGCTCGTAGCGGGCCGGGGGCAACCGGACTTCCGATGCGCTCACGATCACACCTCCTCGGCCGCCGGGTGCGAGTCGAGGATGCGGTGCGGCACTGCTCGACGCAGAGCGGTCGTGGCTGAACTCGCCCTCTTCGGGTGAGCGCGGCGCGGTGTGGCCCCCTCGCGCCCGGGGAATCCAATTGCCACCGCCCACAGCGACCTGGAGGTGTCGTGTGCGCACGCTCGTAGATTTGAACGCGGATGCCGGGGAGAGCTTCGGCCGGTGGCGACTCGGTGACGACGCCCGCCTCATCCCGCTCGTCACCTCGGTGAACATCGCCTGCGGCTGGCACGCCGGGGATCCGGCGACGATGAGCCGGTCCGTCGAGTTGGCGCTCGCGGGCGGCACTTCGCTCGGCGCGCACCCCGGTTTCCCCGACCTCGTGGGTTTCGGGCGGCGCGCGCTGGTGATGTCCCCGGCCGAAGCCGCCAACGCCTGCCTCTACCAGTTCGGCGCGCTCCGCGCGATCGCCGACGCCCACGGCGCGACCATTGCGCACGTCAAACCGCACGGCGCGCTGTACGGGTTGACGATGAAGGACGAGGGCGTGGCGGAGGCCGTCGTGGAGGCGATCGCCACGGCCGCTCCCGGGGTGCGAGTGGTGCTCATCGCCGGGCCCGTGGCCGATCGGCTCCACGAGCGCGGTTTCCCCGTGGTCCGGGAGGCGTTCGCCGACCTGGACTACGACGACTCCGGGCACATCATCATCGAGCCGGAGCCCCGGCCCAGGTCGCCGCAGCACTGCGCCGACCAGGCGATCGCGGTCCTCCGGGGCGAGGTCACCTCCGCCGCGGGCACCGCGATCGCCGTCGACGCGGACACCATCTGCCTGCACGGCGACCGGCCGAACGCGGTCGAGGTCGCGCAGGCGATCCGCGACCGGTTCGACGCCGAGTGCGTGCGGTTGGCGCCGATGGCCGAGGTCGCGGACCAGCGGGGGTCCGTCAGCCCGCTGGCAGCAGCTGGTCAGACGGGCGGATCCGGGAGTCCGCGAGGTGGTCCCCCTCGGGGCTGAACGGGTGGACGGCCTCCGGGAGGCAGTCGGCCACCAGCAGCGAGTCCACCGCCCGCTCCGCCGGGCCAGCCGAGACCACCGTGGTGCCGTCGGGTGCCCAAATCCCGGAGTTGCCGCGGTACTCCCACTGCCCCCGGTCCGAGGTCTCCCAACCACGCCGGTTCGCGTAGGCCACGAACATCCGCCACACTGCGGCCATCGCCGGGATGATGTGCTCGGTGGCGTCGGGGTAGGGGACCAGCGTCGGTGTGCCGTCGTGCAGCGTGAAGTGCCGGTCGGCGGCAGTGGGTCCGACGATCAGCCGCGCACCGCGCTCGGCGAGGCTCTGGTACAGCGGCGGGAATTCGCACTCATAGCAGTTGAGCACGCCGACCGGGAAGCCGTTCACCTCGACGACCGGCGGCAGGTCGTCCCCGGGCGTGAAGTTCGCGCGTTCCGCGGCCCCGTACAGGTGCGTCTTGCGGTAGTTGGCGCAGAGCAGCCCGCCGACGACGACCGCCACCGAATCGTGCGTGGCACCGGTCTCGGACCGCTCCACGTAGGGCAACACGATCCCCACCCCGTGCTCCTGCGACAGCTCGCGGGCCAGTTCGACGGACGGGCCGTCGCAGGGCTCCGCCAGCAGCCGGCACTCATCGGGGCCGAGCGCGTAGCCGGTGTTAAAGCACTCCGGGAAGACGCAGAGCTGGGTGCGGTAGCCCGCCGCCAACGCGACTGCCTCTTCCATCCTGGCCAGGTTTGTCTTCACCGCATCAGGCGATCCGGCCGGGTTCTCCGCTTGGAAAAGCGACAGCCGCAGCCCGGTTCCTGGCTCCGGCGGCTCGCGGTGGCTCAAGCGGCTGACGATGCGCACAGGACGCATGGCAACTCCTCTCCTGATCAGTTCGCCGCGGTGGCGAATTCCTCAACCGCAGCGGAGAAACGCTCCACTTCTGCCGCGCTGAGATCGCTGCGGACGACGACTCGCATCACTTCGATGTCGGAAAGCTCCCCGGGAAGCGCGTAGACGGGCACCGCCCACCCCCGGTTCGCCAGGTGCATCGCCAATTGCTCCAACTTGAGCTCCGGCCCCGCGGTCAGGGCGATGACCGGCAACTCGCTGCCGTCCGAGAGCAGCCGGAGCCGACCGATGCCGCGCAAGCGATCGGCCAGCTGCCTTGCGAGGGACCGGCAGCGCTCGTGCACGGCGCGGAAACCGGTGAATCCGAACCGGACGAAGTTGTAGTACTGGAGGACCACCGGGGCGGCCGGTCTGGAGAAGCTCAGCTCGTAATGCGTCTCATCGCCACCCAGGTAGTTGACCCGCTGCCCCAGTTCCGGTCGGCGCCAGCTGGCGTCCCGCCACAGCAGCCAGCCCAGTCCGGGCAGCACCAGGCCGGACTTGTGGCCCGAAGCATTGATGGACACCACGCGCGAGAGCTGGAAGTCCCACCGCAGCTCGCTGTCCAAGAACGGCGCGATGAATCCCCCGGAGGCCGCGTCGACGTGGACGGGCACGTCGATCCCGCGCCGCTGCTCGAGCGCGTCGAGCGCCCCGGCGATCTCCCGTACCGGCTCGTAACGTCCGTCCACTGTAGTACCGAGCACGGCGATGACGCCGATGGTTTCCTCATCGCACAGGCCGGCGGCGCTCGGCCCGTCCAAGCCGAGGCGGTCCGGCGCTGCCGGTGCGATGCGCGCCTCCACTCCCCAGTGGCGGCAGAATTTCTGCCAGCAGGCGTGCGCGCTCGCTCCCATGACGAGGTTCGGGCGCAGCCCTTCCGTTCCGGCGCGCGCCTGCCAGCGCCGCAGCAGCGCAGCTCCGGCCAGCAGCGCCGCCTCGCTGGAACCGGTGGTCGCGCTGCCGACCACCCGGCACGCTTCACCGTGCCAGAGCGAACCGATCATCCGCACGCAGTCGTGCACCAGTTCGTCGACCGCCGGGTACTGCTCGCGATCGACCAAGTTGCAGTTCGCGTAGTCGTGGAAGAGCCGCTGGGCCTCCGGGTCGATGGTCGTGGTCAGGAAGGTGGCGAGGTTGCGGGCTGGTGCGCAGTCGCCGCGCAGCCTCTGGCGGACGACTTCGGAGGCCGTCATCGCGTCCAGGCCGGATTGCGGGAACGCATCGCAGCATTCTGGTGAGGACTGTGGCAACGCCACGCTCCCCTCTAGCAGAGCCGACATCGCGTACCCCCTTTCGCTCGTGGTCTGCCGTACGACGGCCACGCTACGAGCGGCGGAGCGCGCGGTGCCATGAACAATTCGGCCCAGCCCTTCCGGACGGGTGCCAGGACCGGGCGGCGTTCGGCTATACGGGTCTACCCGGTCGGCATTCGAGCGATTTGCCCGCCGGGCCGAACTGCTGCGCAGATCGCGTGGCGAAATAAGGGGTGAGCGGTCGACAAACCGGGCACGGGTGCCCCATCTGGACGACCGGGCCGTGCGGGAAGTGGAGGCGCTTGATGGGCCGTGCCGACGAGCGGGCGCTGGACCGCGCGATAGCCGCTCTGCTGCACGAGGCCGTCGAGCACTCCCGCGCGATGCGGCACGTGCTGGGCCATGTGAGCCGGCTCGTCGCGATGCGGGTTCGGCTCGAGCAATCCCACAACGGCGATCGTGACACCCACGTCGCCGTGACCGGCGGAGTGCTCCCGCCGCTGACGAAGCGGGAGGAGGAAGTGCTCGGTCAGTTGATGCGCGGGCTCTCCAACCGGGAGATCGCCCGCACGCTGGGCATCTCCGAGCGCACCGTGAAGAACCACCTACGCAACCTCTTCACGAAGCTCGACGTTGGTGACCGGACATCCGCGGTGGTGAAGGCACTGGGCAGCAACGGGGTCAGCGGGTTCGGCGGTGCGGACTAGTCCGCCTGGACGTGTTGGCCGCCGAGTGGTCCGTTCCGGCGGACCACCGCCCGAGTTTCGGTCGCCGGAGTTGCCGCCAACACTGGTTCGACATCCCACTGCGGGAACCGGTACCAGCGGCGAGGGAGGTGCGCGAGGTGGGCGGAGCAACTGCGGTCGAAGCCGTGGACGGCGACACCGACTTCTGGGCCGATGGTGATTGCCTGCGGTCCGCGCTGCGGGAGGCACCGCCGCGGATCCCACCGCACTTCGGCTACGACGACCTCGGCTCGCAGCTCTTCGAGGAGATCACCGAACTCCCGAACTACTACCTGACCCGAGTGGAAGACCGCCTGATGCGGCGGCACGCCAGCGCGATCGCGGACGCGGTCGGCACACCGTGGGTCGCCGAACTCGGCAGCGGCAGCGGGAAGAAGACGCGGGTGCTGCTCGCCGCGTGCGCCGCCCGGCGGGACACCGCGTACCTGCCGATCGACGTCAGCCACGAGATGCTCGTCTCCAGCGGTGACGCGCTGGCCACCGAGTGCCCGGAGGTGGTCGTGCGGGGCCTGTGGGGCCGGTACGAAGCCGGACTCGAGTGGATCCGCCGCGAGCGGACCTCGGCCGTGACGGCGATGCTGCTGGGGAGCACCCTGGGAAACGCCACCGCGGCCGAACGCCGCGCGCTGATCGCCGAGATCGTGCGCACGCTCGCGCCCGGCGACCGCTTCCTCGTGTCGGCGGACCTGATCAAGCCAGCGGACATCCTCGAACGCTGCTACAACGACCCGCCAGGGCATTCGGCGTTCGCGCGCTTCCGGCTCAACCACCTGACCCACCTCAACCGCCGCTTCGACGGTGATTTCGCGCTCGACCAGTTCTGGGCCGAGGCGCATTTCAACGAGCGGATCCAGGCGGTCGAAGGTCACCTCCACGCCACGTCCGAGCACGTGGCGCGACTGCGCGCGCTGGGCCTCAGCATGGCCTTCCGGGCCGGTGATGTGATCAACGTCGGGATCTCCGCGAAGTTCGACCCGGTGCGCCTCGCCGACGAGATGCGCGAGTTCGGCCTCGTCCCCGGCTCGTGCTGGACGGATGAGCGCTGGCGCTACGGGATCTTCCTGTTCCACCGCCGCTGAGGCTCACCACCGGACGTTTCGCCCGGTCGCCGCTGGGTATGGGGCTTGGCATGCACCTCGTGCGCCCGCCCGGCGTGTACCGGGCAGCCGACGACACATCGCTGCTGGCCGGTGTCATGCGCCGAGGCGGTTACGCCCGTGGCCGCCGCGTGCTGGACCTCGGTTGCGGGACCGGCGCCCTGGCCCTCGCGGCAGCCCGGGCGGGTGCCGCATCGGTCACCGCGGTGGACCTCTCCATCCGCTCGATCGCCGCCACGTGGCTCAACGCCCGTGCGCACCGGGCCTCCGTCGTCGTGCGCCGCGGTGATCTCTTCGAGCCGGTGCGGGGCCAGGTGTTCGATCTCGTGCTGGCCAACCCGCCCTACGTGCCCGCGCCCACTCCGGCGCTCCCCCGCCACCGGATCGCTCGCTGCTGGGACGCCGGTGTGGACGGCAGGCAGGTGCTCGACCGGATCTGCGCCGGGGCCGTCCGGGCGCTCACCCGCGACGGCACGGTCCTGATCGTGCAGTCCGAGGTGTGCGACGAGAGCGCGACCGTGGCGCGCATGCGCGAAGCCGGCCTACGGGCGCAGGTGATCGAGCGGTCGATCGTGCCGTTCGGACCGGTGATGCGAGCGCGCGCCGCACTCCTGGAAGGCCGGGAGCTGGTGGAGCCGGGCCGCCGCGAGGAGGAACTGGTCGTCGTGGAGGCGCGCCGTGCCTGACCGCTCGCCGGCGCGCGTCGAGATCACCGGCGAGGGGCCGGTGCTCATCCACGGCCCGGTCGAGCTGGTCATGCCGGACGGGGTCCGCATCCGGTCCGAACGTGCGGTCACCGCGCTGTGCACCTGCCGGCGGAGTCGCCGCTACCCGATGTGCGACACCAGTCATCGCCGCTGCGCCCGAAATCGTCGGAAGGAATCTGAATGATCGTGTCAAGCCGCAGTGGTAGCGGGTGGTGGCGCGGTTGGTGTGAAGGTCCGGCCGTCGCGCAGCAAGGCCCAGAGCACGTCGACCAGGCGTCGGGCCAGGGCGAGCAGGGCCTGGGTGTGGATCAGTCGCTCACCGCGTTTTTTGTCGTAGAACGTCCGCGAGGGGCCGTTTGCTCGGATGCTGGAGAGGGCGGCCATGTAGAACACCCGGCGCAGCTTGCGGTTGTAGCGCTTGGGGCGGCGGAGGTTACCGGTGACACGCCCGGAGTCCTGCGGGACGGGTACCAGGCCTGCGTAAGAGGCCAGGCGCCCGGAGTTGGCGAAGGCGGCCAGGTCGCCGCCGGTGGCCACGATGAACTCCGCACCCAAGATCGGTCCCAGCCCGGGCAGCGATTCGATGATCTCGGCCTGCGGGTGGGCGCGGAAGCGGTCCTTGATCAGCTTGTCGGTGTCTTTGATTTCCCGGTCCAGGTCGAGCAGTTGCCGGGCCAGGCGGGCGATAAGCACAGCGGTGGTGGTCTCACCGGGCAGCCGCACGGTCTGGGATGCCGCAGCTGCCAAGGTTTTGTCCACCATGGACGGTGTCCCCTTGGCCCACGCGCTGTGGTCGAGCAGATGTCGCGTCAGACCGTGCTCGCCGGCTGCTCGGACGGCATCAGGGGTCTGGTAGCCCGCTACCAGGATCAACGCGCTGCGTGTGGAGTAGTCGAAGGCGCGTTCCAGTGCGGGGAAGATGCTGGTCAGCAGGTCACGCAGGCGGTTGACGCCCCGCACCCAGTCGGCCATCAAGTCCTCCCGGTGGGCGGTCAGCCGGGTCAGTTCGACCACCAATTCGTCTGGTGTGGACAGTTCGGTGAGGTCCGAGCGCATGCGGGCGGTTTCGGCGATGATCCGGGCGTCTTTGGCGTCGGATTTGGCCTCACCGCGGAACACGCCGGTCATGCGATTGACCACCCGGCCGGGCACGTATGCCACTCGTTGGCCGGCGGTGACCAGTACGGCCAACAGCAGCGCGGCGGCGTTGCTGGTCAGATCGACCGCCCACCGCACCTCGGTGGCGGTCTTGTTCGCGCGGGCGATGAGCTGCTCGATCGCGGTCTGGTCGTTGGTCACCTTCTGCGAGAAGACGACCTTGCCTTCGCTATCCATCGCACACGCGTGATGGATGGTCTTGCCCGCGTCGATCCCGACCCAGATCACTGGCCGAACCTTCACGCAAGATCTCCTGTTATCGCAGGTCAACCCCGTGGACAACCCCGCCAACAGGTCCCTAAACAGCGACAGTCCGCATCAGATCTGAATCAGTGGCCAGGGCGTCCAGAACGACAGGGCGGCCATTCCTTCCGAGCCACCGCGCGGCAGACAACGATCAGCCACACCCCGTCGCCCTGGGCATCCAGGGCATCCAACCCCGAACAACATCAACCTTAGGGACAACGATGCGACCAACAGGGACGGTCAGCAGCACTGAGGTCCCCGAGCTGCCGGCTCCCCGCGGCCCGCTCTCAGCGGGAGTCGTCGAAGCGCTCCGCGACGGCTCGACCCCGGCACCGCACGACGACGCCGAACCCTACGGGCTAGATCTGCAGCTCGCCCTCTACTGCCTGTACGAACTGCACTACCGCGGATTTCGCGGTGTGGAGCCGGAGCGGGAGTGGGATCCCGAGCTGCTGGCGCTCCGCCGAGAACTCGAGCTGGCGTTCCTGTCCACCCTGCGCGACGACATCCCGGTCGGCCACGACGTGGCGGCCGAGCTGCAACGCCTGCTCGTCGAGCCGTCGGACGCCTGGGGCGCCACGCACCACCTCCGCCGCGACGGCCAGCTGTGGCAGCTGCGCGAGTACGTGACGCACCGCTCCCTCTACCACCTCAAGGAGGCGGACCCGCAAGCCTGGGTGATCCCGCGGCTGTCCGGGGCCGCCAAAGCCTGCTTCGTCACCGTCGAGCACGACGAGTACGGCGCCGGCCAACCTGAGCGCATGCACTCCCACCTGTTCGCCGTGATGATGCGCGCGCTCGGCGTGGACGACCGCTACGGGGCGCATCTCGACGTCGTGCCGGCCGAGGCGCTCGCCGAGGTCAACCTGATGTCGATGTGCGGGTTGCACCGCAGCCTGCGAGGTGCTCTGCTCGGGCAGTTCGCCACGGTCGAGCTGACCTCCTCGCCCGGCTCCGACCGGCTCGTCCGGGCGATGCGGCGGCTGGGCTGCAGCCCCGAGGCCATCGACTTCTACGCCGAGCACGTCGAGGCCGACGCGGTCCACGAACAGCTGGTCCGCCGCGGCGTGCTCGGCCCGCTGCTGACGGCCGAACCGGAACTGGCCACTGACGTCGTGTTCGGGGTGCGCGCCGCGATCCACCTGGCAGGCAGGTTCGAGGCGCTGCTGCTCGAGCGCTGGGCGAGGAACGAGAGCTCACTGCTGCCCCGCGCCAGCGCGTGAACGCGGCGCGCACCCCGGTATCACGCGGCGTGACGCCGGTCGATCAGCTCACGTCGCTCCCGCTCGCCCAGGCCACCCCAGATGCCGTACGGTTCACGAGCCGCCAGCGCGTGCTCGCGGCACTGGCGCATCACCGGGCACCCGGCGCAGATCTGCTTGGCCTGCTCCTCGCGGTCCTCGCGTGCGCTACCGCGTTCGTTCTCCGGGTGGAAGAAGCGGCTGACGTTCACGTCCCGGCAAGCGGCGTGAAGCTGCCAGTGCCAGGCCTCGCTGACGGGCTTGGGCAGACGAGATGTCGCGGCCAATGCTGCTCACCCTCCCACTTGTCGACGTTCAGCGGCTGTCCAGCGCGCTACCCAGCGCCTCGCCGACGCACACATCCGGTTGCGACGTAGATCGATTTCATCCGCGATGTTCACCGGATCGGCCCAGTCGCGGCCCGCGCGGACCGACCGGGTGTGGCCGGCGGATCTTCCGGGTAGACCGCTGGACACGACTCGTACGGGAGATGCCATGAGGACACCACTGCACGCGTTGGCGGAGCACGGGCAGAGCGCCTGGGTCGACTACCTGTCCAGGCGGTTCATCCGCGACGGCGACCTGGCCCGCCTCGTCGAGCGGGGCCTGGCCGGGGTGACTTCGAACCCGACGATCTTCCAGGGCGCCATCGCGGAAGGGGACTTCTACGACGACCAGCTCCGCGACCTGCTGGCCGCGGAGTCCGACCCCAAGGAGATCTTCCTGGCCATCGCGCGCGAGGACATCCGGGCCGCGTGCGACACCCTCCGCGAGGTCTTCGACCACGACCAGGACAACCTGGGCGGGTGGGTGTCGCTCGAAGTCGACCCGAACCTGGCGAACGACACCCGGGCCACCATCGCCGAGGTCTCGCGGTTGCACCAGATGATCGACCGGCCGAACCTCTTCGTGAAGATCCCCGGCACGCTGGCCGGGCTGCCCGCCATCGAGGAGTCCATCGCCAGGGGAATCCCGGTCAACGTCACGCTGCTGTTCTCCCTGGACCGGCACCGCGCCGCGGGCAAGGCCTACCTGCGGGGGCTGCGGCGGCTCCGGGACAACGGCGGAGACCTGCGATCGGTCGCCTCGGTGGCGTCGTTCTTCGTGTCGCGCGTCGACACCGAAGCCGACCGCCGGCTCGACGCCATCGGCGGGCACGAGGAGCTCAAGGGCACCCTGGCCATCGCCAACGCCAAACTCGCCTACCAGGGCTACAAGGAGCTGTTCTCGGGTCCCGAGTGGGAGGAGCTCGCCGCCGCCGGCGCGAACCCGCAGCGCTGCCTGTGGGCTTCGACCTCGACGAAGAACCCGCAATACCGCGATGTGCGCTACGTCGAGGAACTCATCGGGCCGCAGACCGTGAACACGATGACGCGGGAGACGCTGGACGACTTCCAGGACCACGGCCAGGTCGCGGACACCCTGGAGCGAGGTGTCGACGAGGCGCGCAGTCGTCTCGACCGGTTCGCCGCCGTCGGCGTCGACTACGACGACGTCACCGCGGTGCTGGAGCGCGAAGGCGTGGACAAGTTCGCCGCGTCGTTCCAGAAGCTGTTCGACGAGATCACGCACAAGCGCGAGCAGCTGATCCGGAGCTGACCGCGCTCGGTCGGCGACGGCGATCGCCCGGCGCGGGGAGCCGGAACCCGGTTCAGCCCGACCGGGAAGGTTCCTCGCGCGGGGAGCGGCTATCGATCGCGCGGGCTCGCCCTCCCACCGAATCCGGTCGATGACGTCCCGGAGGGTGTCGCGAATGTGCTTGCGCAGCAAGCTGATCTGCTCCCCGGTGCGTGGATCGTCGGGCAGGAACTCCCGGGTGAGCAGGCCTGCGCCCAGCGGCAGCGAGACCGCGAGCTCCGGCTCGGCGTCGCGACCGAGCATGATCTCCATCGACCCGCCGCCGATGTCCACGACGAGCAGCCGTCCCGCGGACCACCCGTACCAGCTGCGCACCGCGAGGTAGGTGAGCCTGGCTTCGTCCTGACCGCTGAGGAACTGCGGGCGGATCCCGGTCTCCCGCTCCAGCCGGTCCAGGACCTGGTGCCGGTTCGCGGCATCGCGGATCGCAGAGGTCACGAACGCGAACAGCTGCTCCACCGAGGACTGCCTGGCCGCGACGAGCGCTCGGCTGGTGGCCTCCACCACGCGCTCCACTCCCGCGGGCTCTATCGAGCCGTCCGCCGTGAACGACTCGCTCAGCAACGTGGGTTCCTTGACGGCGTGGGTGGGCAGCGGAGGCGCGCCGGGATGGAGGTCCACGATCTGCAACTGCGCGGAATTGGAACCGATGTCCAGCACACCTAATCGCATGCCAGTCACATACCCCGCGCGCCACTTCCTACACGGCTGCCGGGCGGGCACGCGGATCCGAGAGCGCTCCGTCGCCACCGGGGCCGTGCGCTCCCGCATTGCTCCCCTCACGCCCGCGCCACGACCTCCAAATCCGCCAGCAACCCCTGGAAGGCCGAGCGCCGGTCCGGTGCGCGCACGACCGAGGACGGGTGCACGGTGGCGAGCGCCAAGCGGGGCCGTTGCGAGCCGAGCTCGGGCACGTCCGGGAAGTCCAGGAGCACACCGCGGTCCGCGGTGACGCTGAAGCTGCTTCCCAGCAACGACTTCGCGGCCGTCGCTCCGAGGCAGACCACGATCTCGGGGCGCACGACCTGGAGCTCCGCCGTGAGCCATGGGCGGCAGGCGCGGATCTCCGCGGCGTTCGGCTTCTGGTGGATGCGGCGCTTCCCCCGCTCCTCCCGCACGAACTTGAAGTGCTTCACCACGTTGGTCAGGTATGCCGAGCTCCGGTCTATCCCGGCGTCGCCCAACGCGCGGTCCAGCAGCCGGCCCGCCGGGCCGACGAACGGTTCTCCCTCCAGGTCCTCCCGGTCACCGGGCTGCTCGCCGATGAACATCAGCCGCGCCGGGGCAGGCCCCGCGCCGAACACCGTCTGGCTCGCCGCGCGGTAGAGGTCGCAGCCGCGGCAGCCGCGGGACGCCTCCTCCAGTGCCCGCAGACCGCCCCGGTCCGGCACGTACGGTGCCGCGGTGGACTCGGTCGCCATCGGTGCGGTTCCCCTCTGCACGAGGACGGAAGGTGCGGCTTCAGCCGGGGTGGGTCTCACCGCCGACCGGGGCCAGCACTTCGCCGGTGTAGTAGCTCGAGAGCTGCTCGGCCGCGAAGAAGACGTAGGACGGCGCGATCTCGTCGGGATGGGCCATCCGCCCCATCGGCACGTGCTCGCCGAACCCTTCGACGTGCTCGGCGGGCAACGTCGACGGGATCAGCGGAGTCCACACCGGACCGGGCGCCACGCAGTTCACCCGAACACCCGTCGTGGCCAGCGACTGCGCCAACGACATGGTGAGGACGTGGATGGCGCCCTTGCTCGCGGAGTAGTCGATGAGCGTCTTGTTCCCGCGCAAGCCGTTGACCGACCCGGTGTTGATGATCGACGAGCCCGCGCTCAGGTGCGGCAGCGCGGCGCGGATCAACCAGAACACGCTGTAGACGTTGACCTTGAAGGTGCGGTCGAACTGCTCGGTGGTGGTGTCGGTGAAGTCCTCCACCGGCGCCTGGGTTCCCGCGTGGTTGACCAGGACGTCGAGACCGCCCAGCTCTTCGACCGTCTCGCGGACGAGGCGCTCGCACTCCTCCTCGGACGCGAGGTCCAGGCGGTGCAGGGCGCAGCGCCTGCCCTCGGCGCGCACGAGCTCGGCGGTCTTCTCGGCGTCCTCGTCCTCCATGGCGGCGAGGTAGGCGATCGACACGTCCGCGCCCTCCTTGGCGAAGGCCACCGAAACAGCTCGGCCGATCCCGGAGTCCCCGCCGGTGACCAGCGCCCGCTTCCCCGACAGCAGGCCCCTGCCCTGATAGCCGTCCATCCGGTCTTCCGGAACGGGTTCCATCGGGGAAGTCGCGCCCGGGTACTGCTGCTGCTGACCCGCCACTCCGGACATGAACGCCTCCGATTCGGTACCGGCTCGATGCTTCGCGGCTCCTGGTTAGCCGCTGGACCCGGTGGTCAAACGCCGCATCGCGCGGCCTTCACCGGGGGATCCGAATAGCCGGGCGGGCTTCTGGGTATGGCCCGGTGAGGTCGCGTCACGGAGACGAGGAGGTACGACTGTGGCGGAACTGGTAGCGGACTTCCTCCTGCGCCGGCTGAGGGAGTGGGGCGTGGACCACGTCTTCTCCTACGCCGGCGACGGGATCAACGGCTTGCTCGCCGCGTGGGAGCGCGCCGGGAACAAGCCCCGGTTCGTGCAGTCCCGGCACGAGGAGCTCTCCGCCTTCGAAGCCGTTGGCTACGCGAAGTTCTCCGGGCGGGTGGGCGTGTGCGCGGCGACTTCCGGCCCGGGAGCGATCCACCTGCTCAACGGCCTCTACGACGCCAAGCTCGACCGGGTTCCGGTGGTCGCGCTGATCGGGCAGACCGCCCGGTCCGCCATGGGCGGCTCCTACCAGCAGGAAGTCGACCTGATGTCGCTGTACAAGGACGTCGCCTCCGAGTACCTGGAGATGGTCACCGTCCCGGAGCAGTTGCCGAACGTGCTGGACAGGGCGATGCGCACCGCCCAGACGCGGCGGACGGTCACCGCCGTCATCGTGCCGGGGGACGTGCAGACGCTGCCGTACTCGCCGCCGCAGCACGAGTTCAAGATGGTGCCATCCAGCACCGGGGTTTCCGGGTGTTCGGTGGTGCCCGACGCGGAGGGGCTGCGCGCCGCCGCCGAGGTGCTCAACTCCGGTGAGCGGGTCGCGATCATGATCGGCCAAGGCGCGCGGGACGCCGCCGAGGAAGTCGTCGCGGTGGCCGACCAGCTCGGTGCCGGAGTCGCCAAGGCCTTGCTGGGCAAGGACGTCCTGCCCGATGACCTGCCGTTCGTCACCGGTGCGGCCGGTCTGCTCGGGACGAAGCCGTCCTACCAGTTGATGAGCGACTGCGACACGCTGCTGGTGATCGGCTCCAGCTTCCCCTACAGCCAGTTCCTGCCGCAGTTCGGCCAGGCGCGCGGGGTGCAGATCGACATCGACCCGAACCGCATCGGCATGCGGTACCCGTTCGAGGTCAACCTCGTCGGCGATGCGCAGCACACGCTGCAGGCGCTGCTGCCGATGCTGCACCGCAAGACCGACCGCAAGTGGCGGGACACCATCGAGAAGAACGTCCGCGACTGGTGGGACGTCATGGAGCGCCGCGCCCACGTCGACGCCGAGCCGCTGAACCCGGAGCGGGTCTTCCACGAGCTCTCCCCGCAGCTGCCCGACGACGTCATCCTGACCTCCGACTCCGGTTCGGCGGCCAACTGGTACGCGCGGCACCTCAAGATCCGGCGCGGCATGCGGGCCTCGCTGTCGGGCACGCTCGCGACGATGGGGCCGGGTGCGCCGTACGCGACCGGGGCCAAGTTCGCCCACCCCGACCGGCCCGTGATCGCGCTCGTCGGGGATGGCGCGATGCAGATGAACGGCCTCAACGAGCTGATCACCATCGCGCACTACTGGCAGGAGTGGTCCGATCCGCGGGTGATCATCGCGGTGCTCAACAACGGCGACCTCAACCAGGTCACCTGGGAGCTGCGCGCGATGAGCGGCGCTCCGCAGTTCATCCCGTCCCAGCGGCTTCCGGACGTCGGCTACGCCGCGGTGGCCGAGCAGTTCGGCCTGCGCGGCAGCAGGATCGACACGCCGGACCAGGTCGCGGACGCGTGGCGGCAGGCGCTGGCGAGCGACCGGCCCTGCGTCCTGGAGTTCGTCACCGATCCGTCCGTGCCGCCGATCCCGCCGCGCGCCGACCTCGACCAGCTGGAGAAGGTCACGAGCTCGCTGCTCAAGGGCGATCCGGAAGCCTGGTCGGTGGTCCGCGAAGGCGTGAAGTCCAAGCTCCAGGAGTTCTACCCGCGGGGCCGTGGCCGCGAGTGAGCCCGCCGGACACGCGCATCCGAGGACTGCGGGCCAGCGCGTACCGGATCCCGACGGACCTGGACGAGGCGGACGGAACGCTGGCGTGGACCGCGACGACCATCGTCGTGGTCCACGCCGACGTCGGTGAGGTGAGCGGGCTCGGCTGGACCTACACCGACGCCGCCTGCGCGGACCTCGTGCGCGGTGTGCTCGCGGCGGCGGTCGACGGCCGCGACGGGCTCGACGTGCCGGCGGCGTGGCAGTCGATGCAGCGGGCGATCCGCAACCTCGGCAGGCCGGGCCTGGTGTCGTGCGCGATGTCGGCGACCGAGATCGCGCTGTGGGACGCCGCCGCCCGCGTCGTGGGACTTCCGCTGTGCCGCTTGCTCGGCAGGGCCGGGGAATCGGTTCCGGTCTACGGCAGCGGCGGGTTCACCAGCTACGACGACCACCAGCTCGCCGATCAGCTGCGGCGTTGGGCGGACCGGCTCGGGATGCCCGCGGTGAAGATCAAGATCGGTGAGGGGTGGGGCCGCCACGTCGACCGCGACCTCGAACGGGTCGACCTGGCCCGCGAGGTGGTGGGGCCGGACACCGCGCTCTACGTCGATGCCAACGGCGCGTACGCGCCGGCGCAGGCGGTGCGGGTGGGGACGCGGCTCGACGAACGCGACGTGCTGTGGTTCGAAGAGCCGGTCTCCAGCGATGACCTCGCCGGTCTGCGCGACGTCCGGGAGTCCGTAGATGCTGACGTGGCCGCCGGGGAGTACGGCTACCAGCTCCCCTACTTCGCGGCCATGCTCGACGCCGGAGCGGTCGACTGCCTCCAGGTCGACGTGACCCGCTGCGGCGGTTTCGGCGAATGGCTGCGGGTGGCGGCGCTGGCCGCCGCGCGGAACCGGGAGATCTCCGGGCACTGCGCCCAGAACCTCAGCGCCCACGTCGCGCTGGCCACTCCCAACGCGCGGCACCTGGAGTGGTTCCACGACCACGACCGCATCGAGTCGATGCTGTTCGACGGAACTCTCGACCCCAGCGGTGGCGAGGTGCGCGCCGAACTCTCCCGACCGGGTCACGGCATGAGGCTCAAGGAACCCGACGCGCACCGCTTCCGGATCAGCTGAGAGGAGCCCGACGATGTCGACGGATCTGCTCGAACGCGATCTGCTCCGCGAGGTCGACGGCGAGATCCGCTTCGACGCGGGCGCTCGCGGGGCGTACTCGACGGACGCCTCCAACTACCGCCAGGTCCCGATCGGCGTGGTCCTGCCCCGCAGCGTCGAAGCCGGCGCGCGAGCGATCGCCGTCTGCCGCGAGCACCACGTGCCCGTGCTCTCCGAAGCGGGCCTGGGTGTCACGGCGCATCCGCCGGACATGCCCGCGAGCTGGGAGGGCTGGGAGGACTCGGCCGTCGCGCCGCACCGCCTGGGCGACTACCTGCGCGACCTGCTGTCGCTGTTCGCCGACCACGGGTACGAGAAGCCCGCGCTCTACGGCCACTTCGGGCACGGCTGCGTGCACATCCGGATGCCGTTCCGGCTCAAGTCCGGGCCCGGTGTTGCGCGATTTCCGGCAGTTCCTGCAAAGCGCCGCAGAGCTGGTCACGTCCTACGGCGGATCGCTGTCCGGCGAGCACGGCGACGGCCAGGCGCGCGGCGAACTGCTCCGCTGCATGTTCGGCCCCGCGATCGTGTCCGCGTTCGAGGAGGTCAAGGCCGCGTTCGATCCCCGTGACCGGATGAACCCCGGCAAGCTCGTCCACCCGTACCGCACCGACGAGAACCTCCGCCTCGGCGCCGGCTACCACCCGTCGGTCCCGGCCACCTTCCTCGGTTTCCCGGACGACGGCGGGAGTTTCCCGCAGGCGGCTTCCCGGTGCGTCGGGATCGGCAACTGCCGCCGGAGCGCCGGCGGGGTCATGTGCCCGTCCTACATGGTCACCCGCGAGGAGGAGCACTCCACCCGCGGCCGGGCCCGGTTGCTGTTCGAGATGCTCCAGGGCCACCCGGACGCGCCCGTGCGGGACGGCTGGCGCTCGACCGCCGTCCGGGACGCACTCGATCTGTGCCTGGCCTGCAAGGGGTGCAAGTCCGACTGCCCGGTGGGCGTCGACATGGCGACCTACAAGGCGGAGTTCCTCGCGCACCACTACCGGCACCGGCTCCGCCCCGCCGCGCACTACTCGCTGGGCTGGCTCCCGCTCGTCGGCCGGTTCGCCCAGTGGGCACCGCGCCTGGTCAACAGCGCCCTGCGCGCACCTGTGCTCGCGCAGACGGCGAAACGGCTGGGCGGAATCGCACCGCAGCGCACACCACCGCGCTTCGCCGAGGTGAGCTTCCAACGCCTGTGCCGTCACCGTGTAGCACCGCCGCCGGGAGAGCCCGGCGCGGTGCTGCTGTGGCCGGACACCTTCACCAACCACTTCGCCCCGCACATCGGCCGCGCGGCGGTGGACGTCCTGGAGGACGCCGGGCTGCGCGTCGCGGTACCCCCGCAACCGCTGTGCTGCGGGCTGACCTGGATGTCGACCGGCCAGCTGGGCATGGCGACACTGCGGTGGTAGCCGACGGTTTCAGCTGCCGCACGCAGATCGAGCACGGCCTCCCGGACCGGCGTCCCGTCCACCTCGCCGAACTGCTGCGCTCCGGGATGCGGTCGTCACGATCGGGAGGCAGGTGACGACGCGGACCTGCCGGGATGGTGTCAGCGTTCGAAGAACGCGGTCGCGGACTCCTTGAACAGGCGGCTGGACACCGCGTTGAAGTGGTTCCGGCGTCCGAGGGAGACGAACGGCGCGTCGAAGCCCGCGGCGAGTTCCGGGGCGTCCGCTGCGACGTCGTCCTGCTCGCCCGCGGCGAAGAGCACAGGTGCCGGTGGCGGGCCTTCGAGCCGGTGGCCCGCCACTTCTTCGATGCACGCGTCCAGGCCGGTCGCCGACAGCGTCTCCGCCACGCGGCGCATCGAGTCGCGGTCGGCTGCCCGGCCGCCGATGCCGCCGAGGGCGAGCCGGCGGACCCGGCCGGGCGCGAGCTTCGCCAGCTCCCAGCCGACCAGCCCGCCCATCGAGTAGGCAACCACATCCACAGTGGACAGATCAGCTTCGTCCAGCACGGTCAGCACGTTGCCGGCCAGTGCTCCCGGCGCGTATCCGGACGCCGGGCGGTCGCTCTGCCCGTGCCCGCGCAGGTCGACCAGGACGTGACCGCGGTCGGCGAGGGCCCGCACCCAACCGGTGCGCACCCAGGTGCTCTCGCCGTCCGAGGCGAATCCGTGGATCAGCAGCACCGGAGCCGGCCCGGGTGCCGTGGCGTACCAGATCTTCGCGCCATCGCCGGTCGTGGCGAACACGGTCAGTCCTCCGGCAAGGTCAGGCGGACGCGCCGCTGCGGCTTCCGCTCCTCGGGGACGGCACCGACGATGCCCGCCTGGTCGTCGGAGACGGTGAAGGTCACCAGCGACTCGCCCACCTCCAGCTCCGCGTCCTCGGCGACGTGCAGTCGCGCGACCCGGCCGGACTGCGGCGAGGGGATCTCCACCGCCGACTTGGTCGTCTCGAGCTCGACCAGCGGCGCGTTGCGCTCCACCCAGTCGCCCTCGGCCACCAGCCACTCCAGCACGCGCGCGCTGATCAGGCCCTCGCCGAGATCGGGCAGGGGAAAGGTCACTTCAGCCACGGCGGTACTCCAATGTGGTCTGGACGGCGGTCAGGATGCGGTCGACGCTGGGCAGGTACTGGTCCTCCAGCTCGCCCGACGGGACGGGCACGTCGTAGCCGGTGACCCGCTGCACCGGGGCGCGCAGGTCGCCGAAGCAGCGCTCGGTGACCAGCGCGGAGACCTCTCCGCCCAGCCCGGCCGTCAGCGGGGCTTCGTGGACCACGACCGCGCGGCGGGTCTTCGCCACCGACGCGGCCAGGCCGTCGGTGTCGATCGGCTTGAGCCAGCGCAGGTCCAGCACCTCCAGCTCGACGCCGTCCTCGGCGGCGAGCTCGGCGACCTGCTTGCAGCGCGCGACCATCGCACCCCACGCGACGAGCGTGGCGTGCTTCCCTTCGCGCACCACCCGGCTCGTGCCCGGCGGCAGCACCTCGACCGGTTCGGTGGGGTCGAAGGATTCCCGTTGCCAGTAGCGCGGTTTGGGCTCCAGGAAGATCACCGGGTCGGGATCGGCGATGGCCTGCCGCAGCAGGTGGTAGCCCTCCGAGGGAGTCGAGGGGCTCACCACCTTCAGGCCCGGCACGTGCGCGAACAGCGCCTCCAGGCTCTCGCTGTGGTGCTCCGGCGCGCGGATCCCGCCGAAGCTGGGCAGCCGCAGCGTGATCGGCATGTTCAGCACGCCGCGGCTGCGGTAGTGCATGCGAGCCATCTGGTTGACGATCTGGTCGACGGCCGGGTAGCTGAAGCCGTCGAACTGGATCTCCGGCACCGGGCGCCAGCCGTGCATCGCCAGCCCGACCGCCATGCCCATGATCGCCGACTCGGCCAGCGGCGTGTCGAACACGCGGTCCTCGCCGAACTTGGCGCGCAGGCCGTCGGTCACCCGGAACACGCCGCCGAGCGTGCCGACGTCCTCGCCGAAGATCAGCACCCGGTCGTCGTCCTCGCACGCGTGCTGAAGGGCCAGGTTGAGGGCCTTCTGCAGGGACAGCTCAGGCATCGAGGTGCTCCTTCCACGCCCGCTGCTGCGCCAGCAGGGACTTCGTGGGCTCGCGGTAGACGAACGAGAAAAGCTCCTCGCCGGGACGCACGTCGAGCGAGACCAGGCTCTCCCGGACCTCGCGCACCACGGCGGCGGCGTTCTCCTCGGCCGCGGCGACCTCGTCGGCGGTGAGCTGCTGCGCGGCGACCACGAGCGGATCGCGCCCGGTCCACGCCTGCTCGTCCTCCAGCGTCCGGTAGCGGCCGGGATCGTCCGAAGTGGAGTGCGGGCCCATCCGGTAGGTCATCGCTTCGATCACCGTCGGCCCGCCGCCGTCGCGCGCCCGCTCCAGCGCGGCGCGGGTCGCCTCGAACACCGCGACCGCGTCGTTGCCGTCGACGCGCAGGCTCTCGATCCCGTAGCTCGCGGCGCGGGCGGCCACCGAGCCGCCGGCCACCTGGCGTTCGGTGGGCACCGAGATCGCCCAGCCGTTGTTCTGGCAGAAGAACACCACCGGGAGCCGGTACACCCCGGCGAAGTTCATCGCCTCGTGCACGTCGCCCTGCGAGCTGGCGCCGTCGCCGAAGTACGCGATGGCCGCGCCGCCGGTTCCGTCCAGCTTCGCGCCCATCGCCCAGCCCACGGCGTGCAGGACCGGCCCGCCGACGATCGCGTTCAGCGGTGCCAGGCGCGAGGACTGCGGATCGTAGAGCCCGCCGTGCCAGATGTTGCGGTGCGAGGCCAGGTAGGCGGCGAGATCGACGCCCATCCCGACCGCCACGCCGACCTCGCGGTAGGTGGGGAACGCGAAGTCGCGGTTCAGGTCGAGGGCTGCGCCGCTGGCCACCTGCGCGGCCTCCTGCCCCTTCGCCGGCGCGTAGGCGGGGAGAACGCCCTGGCGCTGCAGCGCGATGGCCTCCTCGTCCAGCCGCCGCGCCACCAGCATCAGGCGGTGGAGCGTACGAAGATCAGCTGCGTCCATGACGGGAAGCGTGCGCAACCACCGCCCGGCCGTGCAAGCGCCGCCATCCCGGCTGATCACTCTGCACGATCCCACCCGCGATGCGCGCCCGTTCACAGTAAATATTGCCCTGTGAACGAACCCGACCGCGCACCGCGCGCTCCGGCCCCGGCAGCTGCTCCCGCCGGGCGGCTCGCTAGGCCGATTCGCGGATGACGAGTTCCGGCGTCAGCTCGACCGGCGCCGGTTCCCGCTCGCCCGCGAGCAGGCGCTCCACCTCGCCGACCGCCAGGGCGCCCAGGCGCCGCTTGTCGATGTGCAGCGTGGTCAGGGGTGGCGTGATGAGCTCACCGAGCATCAGCCCGTCGAAGCCCAGCACCGCGCAGTCCTGCGGAACCCGCAGCCCGCGCGCGTGCGCGGCGCGCACCACCCCGACCGCGGTCAGGTCGTTGAACGCGAACACCGCGGTCGTCTCCGGGTGGCTGTCCAGCAGCCGGTGCGTCGCCCGCTCGGCGCCCGGGACCGACTGCTCGCTCTCGACGACCGCGTCGGCGGGCAGCGCGATCCCGTGGTCGGCGAGGGCCTGCTGGAAGGACTTCCGGCGCTGGTAGCGGTCGCAGCTGGTGGAGCAGTCGATCATGCCGAGGCGGCGGTGCCCGCGGTCCAGCAGGTGCTGGACCCCGGCCCGCACGCCCGCGTCGACGTTCACCGCGACGGCCCCGCACCTCGGCACCCGCACCTCGGCATCGAGCAGCACGACCGGGATGTCGAGGCCCTCGGGCGCGCGGTCGAGGTGGTTGAAGTAGCCGACCAGCGCGTCGACCTCCGCGGCGAAGGACCGCAGCAGTTCGGCCTCGGCGGCAGGCCCCCCGCTGACGACGTTGACCTGCCAGCCGTGCGCCGCGGCGGAGTCGATCACGCCGGCGATGACCTCGGGGAAGAAGGGGTTCGTCAGGTCCGGGACGGCGAGGCCGAGCGTGCTCGGGCGGGGCTTGACCAGTGCCCGCGCGTGCCTGCTCGGCCGGTACCCGAGCTGCTCGGCGACTTCGAGGACCCGGCGCTTGGTGTCCGGATCGATCTCCGGCTTGTCGTTGATCGCCCGGGAGACGGTCTGGTACGAGACCTGCGCCGCGCGCGCGACGTCCTTGATCGTGGGCCTTCGCGCGGGTGCCGCCATCCACCCATCTCAGCACACCGCGCAGTCACCCGGGAACCGCGCCGCACGCTCGGCGCCTTGACATCGACGTCCTCCCGCAGCATCCTCGTGAACGTTCACGTGACCGTTCACAGACGTGAGGTCGTGCACCGTGGGTGATGAGAAGGACGCCGGGCCGCGGTTGTTCAGCGGCGTCGGGATCGCCGGAGCGTTCGCCGGCTTCGTGCTGATCGGCGCGCTCCAGGCCCTCTACGGCCCCGCGATCCCGGCCGTGCGCGCCCACTACGGGGTCTCTCCCGCGGTGGGCGGCCTGGGGCTGAGCGCCCACTTCGTCGGCGGACTGCTCGGCGTGGTGGTGTTCCACCGGTGCTGCGGCAAGACCGGGAACCGCCTGCTGCTCGGCTGCTCCTACCTGGCCATGGCCGCGGGCGCCGTCGTGTTCGCGGCGACACCGCCCTGGCCGGTGGCCCTCCTGGGCGCCTTCGTCGCGGGCCTGGGCTACGGCTCGATCGACTACGGGCTCAACCACCTGTTCGCCATCGGGTTCGGCGCGCGCAGCCCGGCCATGCTGAACCTGCTCAACGCGTTCTTCGGGATCGGCTCGATCCTCGCTCCGGTGGCGCTGGCGCAGCTCGGCCCGGAGAGCTATCCGCTGGTCTTCTTCGCCTTCGCGATCGCATCGGCGGTGCTGATCGCGGCTCTCCGCGGCGTGCGCAACACGCGCGTGGAGAGCGGCGGCACAGCACCCGACCGGGACGCGATGCTGCGCAACCGCAGCATCGCCATCACCGGGGCGTTCGTGATCCTGTACGTGCTCAACATCGGCGTCGAGGCCGGAGCGGGCGGCTGGGAGCCGACCCACCTGATCGCCGCCGGTCACACCGCGAGCGCGGCGACGTCGGCCACCGCCGTGTACTGGCTGATGATGACGGTCGGCCGGTTCCTCGTCGCGCCGCTGACCCTGCGGTGGTCCGAGCAGAGCATCCTCACCTGGAGCTGCGTCGGCATGGCGGTCTGCCTCGCGCTGGCCGTGGTGCCGTCGCTGGCGCCTTACGCCTACGCCGGTCTCGGCCTGTTCATCGCACCGGTCTTCCCCACCGGGCTGCCGTGGCTGCACCGGCTGGTGCCCGATGCGCAGCGCGCGGGCGCGTACGTGATCGCGGCATCGATGCTGGGCGGTGTCGTGTTCCCGCCGCTGATCGGCGTGGGAATCGAACTCGCCTCCACCACCGCGGTGCCGATCATCCTGTTCGGACTCAACGCGCTGTGCCTGCTCGCGATCTGGTGGCTGTTGCGCCAACCGGGGGCACCGCGCGACGTTGCCCAGCCCGGAGACGAGGAGCACGCGATGACCGGCGATGACCGTTCCCGCCTGAAAACCGCACTGCGCCGGCTGGACGCCTGGTCGCTGCGGGTGCTGAACCCGCCGGAGGTCTTCCTGGCGGTGGCCCGGCACGACTTCCGCCACCGCCGGGTCGAACACACATCCCCGTCCACCGCCCCAGGTGCGGCGCTTCCGGGAACCGCCTTCATCCACAGGAGATGTTGAACGGCAAGAACCGCTCCGCTCCCGCGGTCGAGCGGAACACCTCGCCGACGAACGCCGCTGGCCCCCGTCCGGAACCGGACGGGGGCCAGCGGAGAACGATCAGGTCAGACGCGCACGCTGGCGGCCTGCGGGCCCTTCGGCCCCTGGGTGACCTCGTAGGTCACGCGCTGGTCCTCGGACAGCTCGCGGAAGCCCGAGGCCTCGATGGCCGAGTAGTGCACGAACACGTCCGGGCCACCGTCGTCGGGGGCGATGAAGCCGAAGCCCTTTTCAGCGTTGAACCACTTCACGGTTCCCTGTGCCATGACGATCTCCTTGAGAGCTAGAGAGGAACCGGCGACACCTTGCGCGCCTGCCGGGGCCGGAGGGGATCTCAGACGGCTGCTCACTCCAGCTGCACCAAAGAAAGCCGCTCACCCGCATCGATATCCTGCGAGCATGCGCAAAACACGAAACAGAACTACTCCTACCACGACCAAAGCTACACGACGTCGAGCCGCACGGCCAGCACGCCCCACCGCGGCGGGCCCGGGAGCGGCTACTGCTGCCGGTCCGCGATGCCCTTCATGCACCAGTCGCCGCCGGTCACGCCGAGCACGACGTCGATCGGCACGGTCTGCGTCTGGCCCTGCACGTTGATCGTGAGGTCCACCGGCGTCAGCGCCTCGCTGTCCAGCGACCGGCGCGGCGGGCCCGACTGCTCCGCGGACTGGATGAGCTGCAACGCCTGTGGCGGGAGTTGCGGGGCCAGCGTGCCATCGGGGGCCCGGCAGGAGCTCGCCGCGAGCCCGGCGGCGTCCTTGCCCGCCAGCGCCGCGGTGACCGCGGAGGCGGTGCCGTCCGGCTTGCCCGGTCCGACGAGGAAGTCCGGTTTGACGAACCCGGCGAACGCCAGCGCGGCAACAGCACCCACGAGCAGACCGCTGCCGAGCCCGATGAACAGCCCCTTCTTGCCCCCGCCACTCGCGGCGGCCGAGGACTCCTCAGCCTCAGTGGTGGCGGACTCCTCAGCCTCGGTGGTGGCCGCTGCGGCCTCGTCGGACGAGTCGTGCTGCGCGGCCTCCACCTGCTCCCCGGCCTGCGCCGAGCCGTCCGGCTCCGGACTCTCCCCGACCACCGGCTCCTCGGCCGTCGGCTCTTCGCCCTTGCTCCGTTCGGTCATGTGCGTGCCTCCCGACGACGCCCTGCGAGCGTCAACGCCTCGAACGCGACGCCCCCGCTGGAGCGCCAGTGCTGCCGACCACCCTGCCTGCACCCCCGGCAGACGTCCACGAACGCGCCGACGAGAGTGGCATTCCTCATAGGCCGATCGCAGCGGCCGCCGGAACCGACCACCTCGAACTCCGACGTCGAACCCCGCGCTCCAGCGGAACGTTCCCGCGCGCCTCGCACGGCAATCATCCACATAGGACAGCCCACCGGAGACCACACTGGAAGTGCGGCACAGCATCGATCGGGGCCCGCTCGCCACGCCGCGAACCACCGCACTCCTGAAAAGGCCGAACACATCCGGAACGAGCGTCCAAACAGGACTGTTGAACGACGACCACTCGACCTTCCCCGGCACAGCCCTCGACACGGACTCCCGTTCTTCAACGGCACGTTCCACCACAACGCCCAGTTGACAGCCGATCGAGAGAAGTTGCGGGCACAACATCCGTTCGCACGAACTCCCGAAGCCCTGCCGCGGAAATCCTCCCCGACGCCGCATTCACCCTTGTACGCTGCCGGGTCTCGCTGCGCTGATGATCTGCTCATGCCCCCGAACCGGCGAGGATGCAGAAGTGGCGGACAACCCGGCCCAGGTGCCGAAGACCGAGCAATCCCGCACGACCGGCATGCAGCTGGAGACCTTCGGCTGGTTCGCACTGCTGATGGGCGTCCTGTCCCCCACGTTCGCCAGCATCGGGCCGGACTGGTTGGCGGTGACCGGAGTTGTGCTGGGCCTGGTCCTGATCGGGTTCGGCCTGTGGGCCGTGCTGCCGCGGCCTCGCGCGAACCCCGAAGCTGCGCCTCCGCCACCTGCTGCTCCGGCAGTTCCTGGTCTCCGTCAACGACGTCCGCACCGAGGAGCAGCAGGTGGCCAGGAGCGTTGCGCCGTTCGGCCGGATGGTCGCGCTCGGAAAGCCCGGCGACCGGCTGCCGCGCACCGGCGCCGAACGCGCCTACGCCACGGACGAGCAGTGGCAGGACGAGATCCTCGCCGCCCTCGACCGGGCCAACCTCGTGCTGCTGGCCGCCGGGCCGGGCCAAAGCCTGGAGTGGGAGGTCCGCCAGGTGGTGGCGCGCGGCGCCCCCGGCCGCCTGGCCGTCGTCATCACCAGGGACCAGCACCAGTACGAGGACTTCCGGAACTCGGTGGGCCACCTGTTCCCGAAGGGACTGCCGGAGCACCCGCCGGTACGGATCCGCGGCAAGCTCTTCCGCTCCCGCTACGTCCGCGCCCTGATCTGGTTCGAGCCGGACTGGACCCCGCACCTGCAGAAGCTCAACGGCAGGTTCCCGCGCATCGGCGTCCCCCGCGGCCTGCGACCACCGGGCGACCGGCCGACCAAGCCGCGGCCGGCGGTGGTCACCGCCTGCGTGGCCACGTTCGCCTCGTTCTGGCCCTGCGCCGAACTCGCCTACCTGGTCGTGCCGGTGGCGATCGGGATGTTCGGCCTGGGCCCCGGCGAGGTCACCGGCCTCCTCGCGCTCACCGGGAACCCGACGTTGGACACCGTCTTCCCGCTGACCGCGCTGACACTGCTGTGGGCGATCCCGCTGGTGCTGTGGATGCGCCGCGCACTGCGCGGTGGCCCCGTCGCGGTGCTCATGCTGCAGATCATGAGCATCTTCACCGGGTTCGTGCTCCTGCTGAGCCTGGTGCCGATGGCGTTCAGCGCGGCCACCTGGGGAATCAGCCTCTCCCTGGCACTCAAGTCCTTCGCCCCGCTCGCCGCGCTGCTGCCCTTCCAGTTCACCGTCTACCTGGTCGGCACGATCCCCCTGCCGGCGCTGGGCTTCCTCCTGCTCCGCCGCGAAGTCCGCGAATGGCTGGAGTCCCGCGCCTGACCGCACCGGTCACCCGGTCCGGGGAGTTGTGCCGAAATGGCCTCTTCCGGTAGGTGGTTCGGCCAGGATTCACTGGGGTCCCCGAGTCATGGAGTGTGCATGTCGAGTACCGATCAGCTTCGGACGTTGAGCGACGCCGACTTCCCGGGGCTGTTTCAGGCGGCGGACACGGCTTCGGTGCGGCAGCAGCGCTCGTACCTGCGAGGTGTTCGCGCGCAGTTGCTGCTGACCGTCTCGGCCGCGGTGTTCGCCGCGTTTCCCGTGGTCGTGGGCTCTTTCGACGTGTTCGCGGTGGGAACCGCGCTGGCGCTGGTCGGTGTGATGGTGATCGAGATGGCCACCGCCGGGTCGCGACCGGACAAGGTCTGGTACGAAGGGCGGGCGCTCGCCGAGTCGGTGAAGACCCTGACCTGGCGCTATGCCGTGGGAGCCGCGCCGTTCGCGCTGGACTCCGAGTCCGCCGACGACGATTTCGTGTCGCGCGTCCGCGCCCTGCAGAAGGACAAACCCGGCGTTCTGCTGCTGCCCAACACCTCCTCGGCGATCACCAGCGGCATGCGCGCGCTCCGCGCCGCTCCGCTGGCCGAGCGCAAGGCGGCCTACCTGAGCGGCCGGGTGCACGACCAGCAGCAGTGGTACGCCGCCAAGGCCGTCTTCCACCAGCGCCGCGCGCGGATCTTCCGGACGATCATGCTGACCATGGAGGTGCTCGGCGTGGCCAGCGCGCTGGCGAAGGCGGTCGGCGTGGTCGACTTCGACCTGGCGGGCATCGTGGCCGCCGCGATCTCGGCGGTCGCCGCCTGGAGCGCCACCCGCCAGCACAGCACGACCGCCACGGCCTACGTGATGGCCTCCCACGAACTGGCGACGGTCCGCGACCTCCTCGACCGGGACCTGACCGAACAGCAGTGGTCCGACGAGGTGGTCGACGCGGAATCGGCGATCAGCCGAGAGCACACCATGTGGCACGCCAACCGCACCAGCTGACCAGCGGGCCGTCTGGACCCGGTTCTCGTGGTGGCTCCGGCTGGACTTTTCGCGTTCTCAGCCGGGCTTCGACCGCTCCGGCTGTCTTGCGAAGAGGTGGGGCGCCATGTCTTTGGGCACCGGCGCACATTCCTGGCCGAGGCAGGACGCTCGGAGCACCGCCGCGCTCATCGTCGTGCTCACGCTGACCAGCTGGGTCATGTACAGCGCCCTCACCGAGTTCGAATCCGACCTCTCCCACGGGCGGGAGGAGCTGGGAAGCTCTTTTGTCCCGGGTGTGCTCGCCGCCGCCGAGGTCGTCGCCACCGTGCTCGTCCTCTCCGGGCGCAGGCGGGGATTCGCCGTCGTCGTTCCTGCCGAAGTGCTCCGCTTGTTCATCCCGCTGGCGACCTCGGCAGACGGCTCGATCAGCGTGCTCGCCGTCAACGCTGACCACCGGAACACGAACCCCCGGCCGACACGGCTGGCACCCTGGCGGTCTCCTTCAAGCAGCAGTTCGGCCCCTCCACGGCGCTCTACCTGGCGCTGTTCGTCGTCTGCCACCTCACCAGCGCCATCTTCTTCGCCGACCTCGCCCGACAACGATCCGCCGAACGGGCGATGGGGCACTGGAGGAGCGGTGAACTGTGACAAGGGCTCTGACGGCTTGGCGAGTCCCGTGCGCCTTCGCGTCGTCACGGGCGAGGTATCAGTGCTGCGACCTCGGTGATGGCGTCGAGATCCTCGGCGCTGTAGGAGCCGGAGACCGTTTCCGCTTCCGCGATCGCGATCGTGTTCTTCTTCAACTCCGTGCTGTAGTGATGCCCGGTGAACTCGATATCGCGCATGCCAAGGAGGGAACCACCCAGTGGTCTGATGTCTCCAGTGCCGTGGCGATCCTCCAGACGCTGGAACTTCCAGACCGTGCTGCGGTTGCGGAACTCCACCCAAGCTACGGAAACGACGGCAGCATTGCCCTGATCGTCGCCGACGACGAGGAGAATCCTGTCCAGCGACTTGCACGGAGTACGGATGAGGAACTCGCGGACTTCACCGAAAGAATGCACGGCGCAATCGACGGCTGAGATCTTGTCCGATTGCCGCAGCCTGCGCAAGCCCATGCGCTGCCAGGCGTCGTCCACCCTTCCCCGCCGCACCGAACGCTTGGCTTCTGCTTTGCGCGCTTTGAGGTTTCGCGAAACCGCATTCCGAACTGCCGCGTTCGCGGACCCGCTCACCGCCTCGCCCGCTGCGGTCTCCGCCGTGAAGGCGGAGCCCGCAGTCACCGCACCGCCGCCCGAAGCAAGCGCCAAAGCGAGCGTGCCTGCAACGACGAGACTTCCGGCACTACTCTTGCCCGGGCCGGGATCTGATCCTCCGCCTGCGCCGCCGATTCGACGACCTGCCACGCGCTTCCCTCCACACCGCCAAAGGCATGAACTGACAGCGGCACAGCATGGAGATCACGAAAGTGATCCTCAACCGGTTCGGGTGCAGTTCACCCGTTCGAGCCAGACGGCGACGCGGGCTTGTACGGGGCCGCTACGAGATTGAAGACCGGTTTCCGGTCAGCGGGTGCGGTTGTAGTGGCGGCGGGCCTTTTCTCGGTTTCCGCAGGTGGCCATCGAGCACCAGCGGGCTCGGTTGGCTCGGCTCCGGTCGAGCAGGAAGAGCTGGCACTTCTCGTTCGCGCAGGGGCGCAGGCGGCCGGGCAGCTGTTCCTCGGTGGCCGCCCAGGCCAGGATCAGCTCGACGGCCAGGCGGGCGTGCGGGGGTGACTCGACCGTCCACCGCAGACCGTCCTGGGTGATCTCCGGGAGCTGCTTGACGCCTTCGAGCAGCGGGTTCAGCGCGGTGGGCTGGCGTTCTCCGCACACCACGTCCCGCAGGACGTCGCGCACCTCGCGCAGCAGCGCCAGTTCCTCTGGGCTGCCGTCGCCGCCGTGCTCCCGTGCCCAGCGCCTGCCTCCGGCCGGGTCGGCGAGCGCGTCCTGCTCCTCTCCGTTGATCAGCGGCCTGCTGTTGAGCAGGTCCAGCAGCGCGTCCACCAGGCACTTCCTCTCTAACCGGATCGAAGCCTTTGACAGGTTAGCCGATCGCGTGCTTGCATGGCGAACAACTAACCGGATCAGACCTTCAAAGAGGTTAGAAATGAGCTCGGTGCACCACCGGACCGCCGTCGTCGACGGCCACGAGATCTTCTACCGCGAGGCCGGCCCCGCCGACGCTCCCGCGATCGTTCTGCTGCACGGGTTCCCCACCAGCTCGTTCATGTTCCGCGAGCTCATCCCGCTGCTGGCCGGCGACTACCGCGTCATCGCACCGGACCACCTCGGCTTCGGGCACTCCGCCGCGCCCTCCGCGGCCGAGTTCACCTACACCTTCGACGCCCTCGCCGAGCTCACCTCCGGGCTGCTCGACCAGCTGGGCCTGGATCGCTACGCGATCTACGTCCAGGACTACGGCGCACCCATCGGGTGGCGCCTCGCGCTCAAGCACCCGGAACGGATCTCGGCCATCGTCACCCAGAGCGGAAACGGCTACGAGGACGGTTTCGTCGAGTCGTTCTGGGCGGATCTCTGGGCCTACGGGGCCAACCCCGGCCCCGACACCGAACCCGCCGTCCGCGCTGCGCTGAGCTTCGACGCCATCCGCTGGCAGTACCTGCACGGCGTGCCCGACCCGAGCGTCGTCAGCCCGGACACCTGGGCGCACGACTTCGCGCTCGTCTCCCGCGAGGGCAACGACGAGATCCAGCTGGCGCTGTTCCACGACTACCAGCACAACCGCCCGCTCTACCCGCTGCTGCACGAGTTCCTGCGCACCAGCGAAGTTCCGGTGCTGGCCGTGTGGGGACGCAACGACGAGATCTTCGGCCCGGCAGGAGCGCAGGCCTTCGCCCGTGACGCCAAGGACGCGGAAGTGCACCTGATCGACGGCGGGCACTTCCTGCTGGAGAGCCACTTGGACGTCGTCGCCGGTTACATGCGCGGTTTCCTCGGGCGAGTCCTGGGTTGACCGGTGACGGGTGCTCGCGACCGGGCGAGCACCCGTCATCCTTCAGCGCCTGCGTGAGCAGGTCGGCGCGCACCGGTGCACACTGAGACGACCCCGGCGCCCCCGGCGCCGGTCCGTCCCGCCACCACACGGCCCGCCCGCTCTCAAGCCTTGTCGAGGTTGGCGTTCACCAGCTCTTCGAACTGCTCGCGGCCTTCGACGCCCAGCGCTCCGCCGATGGCCGTGGCCAAGCGGTCGAACGGGTCCTCCAGGTTCAGCCTCGCCAGGCCTTCCGCGAGCTCCCCGGTCGTCCAGAGCTCCCCTTCCTTGTCGATCCGGTCGCCGCGGCTCCAGCCGTGGTTGACCGCGATCGAACCGCCCCGCACGGAGAGCACCTGCCCGGACAACGTGCAGTCCGGGTGGACGAGGTGGGCGACCAGGGGCGCCACGGTGATCGGGTCCTTCGGATCGAGTCCCGCCTCCGGCGTCTGCTGCATGCCGGGCACCTCCGTCGTCAGCCGGGTGCGGACCATCGACGGGCTGACGCAGTTCACCCGCACCCCGAGCCGCTTCAGCTCCAGCGCGTGCACGGTCGTCATCGCCGCGACCCCGGCGTTGGCCGCCGCGTAGTTGGTCTGCGTGGGAAGCGGGTTGAGCAGCCCGGAGCCGGAAGCGGTGTTGACGACCGACCGGTCGACGCGCGCTCCCCGCTCGTACTGGTGCCGCCAGTGCGCGGCGGCCCAGCGGGTGACGGCGAACGTGCCCTTCAGCTTGACCGCCACCACGTCGTCGAACTCTGCCTCGCTCAACCGCTCCACGCCCTTGTTCACCTCGACGGTGGCGTTGTTGACCACCGCGTGCAGGTCGCCGAACTCGGCGACGGCCAGCTCGACCATGCGCTGGGCCGCCGCCCAGTCGGCGACGCTGCCGGTGTCGGCGATCGCGCGGCCGCCCGCGGCGCGGATCTCCTCGACGACCGCGTTCGCGACGCCGCCGTCGCCCCCGGAGCCGTCCACTTCGACGCCGGGATCGTTGACCACGACGTTCGCTCCGGCCGCGGCCAGGTACAGGGCCTCGGCTCGGCCGATGCCCCGGCCCGCTCCCGTCACCAGAACCGTGCGTCCCGTCAGCTCTGCCACCGCATCCTCCTCAATAAGTTCACCTGGTGCATTTTTATACCTGGTGAATTCGCAGCTCGGCAAGGTAGGGTCCGGTGCGTGGAAACCGGCCGACGCGAACGGAAGAAGCAGCTCACCCGCCAGGCACTGGTGACAGCGGCGATCCGCCTGTTCGACGAGCGCGGCTACGACCGGACGACTGTCGCGGAGATCGCCGAGGCCGCCGACGTCAGCAAGCGCACGTTCTTCCTGCACTTCCCCACCAAGGAGGACGTGCTGCTGGCCGACGCCGAGGTCAGGACCGGGCTGGCCCTGCGGGCGATCGAGGACCGCAGCCCGGCGGCATCCGTCCGCGAGGTGCTCGCCGCAGCGGCCGACAGCATGATCGCCAACGTCTCGGCCACCGAACTGCCCAGCGGCCTGGCGGCGCTGCGCGCCGAGCTCGTGGTCACGAACCCGGCGGTGCAGGCCCGGATGCTGCACGTGCTGTTCAGCGCCCAGACCAGGCTGGCCGACGCACTGCACCGCGCCTACCCGGACCTGCTCGACGCGACATCAGCGGCGGCGACCGTCGGCGCGCTCATGGGAGCGATCAACGCTGCGGCGATCACGAGCCTCAGTCTCGGTCAGGCGCCTCGGGAAACCCGCCGGGCAATGCAACGCGCGGCCGAAATGGCCTTGCGTGCAACGGATTCCCTCACCTGACCGATGAGTCCTTCGAGGACCTCGGCGCTGATCCCCGGTTGACAGCGCGGGCTCTCGCTCCGGCCAGCCTCGTAGCGCAGATCGCCGCCAGGGCGAACACCGTTGCCTCGTAAGCCATCGCGTGCCACATCGCGTTCTCCGCCGCCGAGTACGCGATGCCCGCCAGCGTGACGCCCAGGGTTCCGCCGAGCTGCTGCGCCGTCGGGAGCAGGCCGGAGATCGAGGTGGCGGCTTCGGCGCTGACCCGGGTGATGATCTGGGTGAACGCCGAAGCCGTGAACACTCCGAAGCCGATTCCGCTCAGGCACAGCGCGAACCAGTACGGCCACCGCGGGCCGTCGATGGTCGCCGCCACGACGATGGCCATCAGCCCCATCGCGAGCGCCGACGCGGCGAGGGCCCGCGGGCCGAAGCGCCTGCCGAGGACGTTCGCGAACCCGCTGCCGACCAGGGCCCCGACCGCGTACGGGATGATGCCCAGCCCTGTCTCGAGTGGACCCCAGCCCTGCTCGCCCTGCAGGTGCATCGACAGCAGCAGGGTGAACGACGGCACGCCCGCGTTGAAGACGAAGACGATCGCCAGTCCCCACCTCGTCGCGGGATCGGCCAGGGTGGCGGGGTGGACGAGCGGATCCGCCACCTTTCGCTGGGACACCGCGAAACCGGTCAGCAGCACCACCGCCGCAGCCAGGCTCAGCCACGTCCACATCGGCCAGCCGGCATCCCGGCCCGCGGTCAGCGGCAGCACCAGCAGGACGAGCCCGGTCAAGCTCAAGCCCGCGCCGACCGGGTCGATGCGCTGCGCCCCGCGCGCGGGCTGGACGCGCGGCAGCGCCGGGGAGAGCACCAGGGCGACGACTCCTACGGGCACCACCAGCAGCATCGCGGCCCGCCAGCCCAGCGGGTGCAGCTGCATCAGCACGCCGCCCAGCACCGGGCCCGCCATGGAAGCCGCCGCCATGGTCGCGCCGAACGCGCTCAACGCGGCGGGACGGCGGCTCGCGGGCAGCGCCGACTGGATGATCGAGAGGATCTGCGGCGCCATGAGCCCGCTGCCCACGCCCTGCGCGAGCCGGCCCACCACCAGCAGCCAGGCGCTCGGCGCCACAGCCGCTCCGAGGGAAGCGGCGGTGAACAACGCCATGCCGGCGACGAACATCCGCCGGTAGCCGTACCGGTCTCCCAGCCGTGCCGAGACGATCAGCGAACAGGCGTAGGTGAGGGTGTAACCGGCGAGCACGAGCTGGCTCTCCCCCGCACCCGCGCCGAGGTCCCGCTGCACGTCCACCACCGCCACCTGCATGACCGTCACGCTGAACAGCTGGACGAAGGTGCCGGACAGGATGACCGGCAGCAGGAGCCTGTGCGCGATCGTCACCGGAGGGTCCGCGCCAGCGCGATCTCGGTGAGCACCGCAGCCAGTTCAGCGGGCCTGGTCACGAACGGCGAGTGACCACCGGGCAGGGAGCGCACCTGGATCGGGTTGTCCGGCACCACCTGGTTCGCCTCGGCGATCATCAGGTCCTGCGTCACGGGCGGCAGGGCCAGGTCCTCGGTCAGCCTGATGAAGGTGCGCGGGAGCCGCCCCCAGTGCCCGGCGGTGACCGGGACCGGCGTGGTCATGCTGGAGAACGGGTGGTCCGGGTGCAGGAACTGGCGCCAGGAGTCCGGGCTGGTGGCGGGGAGGTCGTTCAGGAAGGCCCGCCGGATGAGCTCGATCACCGCCGGGTCCGGGGAGAGCGGGTTGATCCGGACGGCACCGAGCTCGGCCGGATCGCCGAGCGGCGGGATCCGGACCGCACCGGCGTTCTCCTCCGCTTCGATGTAGTCGGCGAACCGGGGCCGGCCCGCGGGGACGAACGCGGAGAGGTACACCAGGTGATCGAGGAGTTCCGGCGCCTGCTCGGCAGCGGCGGACGCGGCGGAACCTCCGGCGCTGTGCGCGACGAGGACCACGTTCCGGTACCGCGTGCGGGCGCCGACCAGCGCATCGAGCACGACGTCGGCGGAGTCCTGCGTCGTCACGTCGCTGAGCGCCGACTTCTCGCTGGTCAGTCCCGGCTGGCCGGGCTGGAGGTATCCGGTGGGAACCGGGGCGTCGAGGCCGCTGCCCGGCAGGTCGATGGCGATGCTGGCCAGGCCGTGCCGGGCTAGAGCGCGCTGCGTCGAGGTCCAGTGCAGCGCGTTGTGCCAGGCACCGTGCACCAGCAGGACGACGGTCTCGGAGGAGGACGGGCGGTTCACGTGGAGCCCTTCTGGAGTGGTGATCGTTTGACCTCTCCAGGTCACACCCGCAGCCCGACCTCATCCACCGCCATATCTGACGGAGACCCCCGCGATACTTCTGGAGTATCGTCGTCCTCGTGGAAGCCCGTCATCTCCGCTATGCGCTCGCGCTCGCCGAGCACCAGCACTTCGGCCGCGCCGCGGCCTCGCTGGGCATCGCGCAGCCTCCGCTGTCGACCCAGATCGCCGCCCTGGAACGGGAGGTCGGCGAGCGGCTCTTCGACCGCACCTCGCGCGGCGTTTTCCCCACCGCCGCAGGAGAAGCGTTCCTCGCCCGGGCCCGCTCGGCGCTCGCGGAGATGAACCGGGCACGCGTCGACGCGAGCCGGGCGGCGCGCGGTGAGACCGGGCGGCTGCGGATCGGGTTCATCGGCTCCGCGCTGCTCCACCCGCTGCCGGGAGTGCTCGGCCGGTTCCGCCGGACCCACCCGGACGTCCGGCTCACGCTGCAGGAACTGGACAGCCCCGCCTCCGCGGCGGCGCTGCTCGCGGGCGAACTGGACGTCGCTGTCGGCCGGGGCGGCCCTCGCGGCGCCGGAGCGGAGAACCTGATCACCGTGCCGATCGGTGCGGACCACCTGGTGGCCGTGGTCTCGAAAGCGCACCCCTTCGCCGGGCGCCCGTCCATCGACGTCGAGCAGCTGGTCCAGGAGCCGCTGATCGCCAGCGCGGACGCCGCGAGCTCCTACCTGACGCCGCTGTTCGCGCCTGCCCCGGAGGCACTCGACGGTGCCGCGATGGCCCGCGACGTGCACACCATCGCCGGACTCGCCGCCTGCTGCGCCGGAGTGGGCCTCGGCCCCGACCGGATGCGGCTCATCGCCCGCGACGACATCTGGTTCTGCGACGTCACGCCCCGCTTCCGGCTGCCGGATCTGCAGATGTCGTTCCGCGCCACCGATTCCTCACCGGTCCTCGCGGCATTCCTCTCGGTGGTGCGCCAGAACTGCGCGGACGTCGGCACCCGACTGGACGACCTCCTCGCCCGCCGCTCCTCGTGACCTCACCCGGCGTCAGCCGCCGGGTGCTTCGAGGACTGCCTGCGCTGACCGGAACCCGGGAGGCTGCCCGGGTTCCGGTCAGGTTTCAGGCCTGGACTCCGCTGAGTTCGTTCGGGGTGGCGGGCAGGCTTCCGGTGGCCAGGCGCTCGCCCGAGGCCAGGTCGATCGCGTGGATCTCCTTCTTGCCCGGGTCGGTGACGTACGCGGTTCCGCCTCGGACGAAGATCGCAGGCCTCGGCTGCTGCCACTCCAGCGGCTCCTGCCAGGCGTCCAGGACCGGGATGGTCCGCGTCACCTGGGCGGTCACCGGGTCGATCTGGTGGATCCGGCCGTCGGTGCCCAGGACCAGGGCCTCGCCCGCCGGTCCTCTGGCGAGGGAGCGGAAGGTGTAGCTGGTGCCGATGTCGACCAGCCGCAGCGTGCCGTTGGTGGTGTCGATGAGCGAGACCTGCTCGGGACGCTCGAGTTCGGCGTGCTCGTCCTGCTTGTAGTCGCCCAGCACGATCGGCGAGGCGTCGGAACCGGCCTGGTTGCCGATCCGGCCGTACTCGGTGGGGCTGGTGACCTTCGTGATCGTGCCGTCGCGGTAGATCAGCGCGCCGTTCTCGCAGCCGACCACGACCGCCTCGCCCTGCGCGGTGGCCTCACCGTGCACACCGGGGCAGTCCTCGTTGCGCGCGATCTCCTTCCGCGCCGCGTCGAGCACCGCGATGCCGCGCCGCTCCTCCTCGTTGCCCACGGTGATCACCAGTTCGCCGTTCGCCAGCTCGATCGCGACGCCGTGGTGCGGCTCCGGCGCCCGGTGCACCTCGGTCGGCGGCAGCCCGTCGCCGAGTTCCGCGGGGTCGAAGGTGGTGACTTCACCGGTGCCGTCGGCGAAGAGCACCGTCCTGCCCGCGTGCCGCACGACGTGGCCGGGCTTGGCACCGGCGAACTCGGCATCGGTCAGCACCGCACCGGCCGCGTCGAGAACGCGGAAACCCGTTGCCGTGGACACCAGGACGTGGCGGTCGTCGCCTGCCGGGTTGAGGCGGTTGAACCCGGCCAGCGGCAGGTCCTCGACGACCTGGAGCGTCCTGCCGTCGAGGACGTACACGCCACCGTCGTAGGTGACGGTGATGGGATCGGCCACTACCGCCGCCCGTTCCGGCGGAGGCGCGGTGGTGCCGCAGGCCCCCAGCACGACTGCCAGGGACGCGGCGACGCCCCCTGCCGTGATCTTCTCGCGTAAACTGCTGCTCATCATCACCATTCCACTGTGGATGGACAGATCCGGGTCAGCTCCGGCCGAGCCCGCGGACGATGGATTCGGTGTTGGACCGCATCATCTCCAGGTAGTCGCCTGCGCCCCGTCCCGGTCGGCTCAGCGATTCGGAGAACAGCGGCACCACCTCGACCCGCAGCCCGACCTGGTCGGCGAGGACCTGCGCGAGGCGGTCCGGCTGGGAGGAGTCGGCGAAGATCGCGGGCACACCCGCCGCGCGGATGGTGTCCGCGAGGGACTTCAGGTCCGATGCGCTGGGCGAGGCGAGCGTCGTCCCGCTGGGCACCACCGCACCGATGACCTCGAAGCCATACCGCTGGGCCAGGTAGCCGAACACGTGGTGGTTGGTCACCAGCTTGCGCCGCTCGGCCGGGATGCCGGCGAACCGGCTGCCCATCTCCGAGTCGAGCCGGTCGACCGCGTCCCGGTACTGCGCGGCGTTGGCGCGCACGACCTGCGGGTCCACGCCGTCGACGTGGGCGATGACCTGCTCGGCGATCACGTCGACGGCCCTGCTCACCCGCCGGGGATCGGTCCAGAAGTGCGGGTCGAGCTGCCCGCCGGTGCCCGCCGCGGTGTAGCCGAGGGGATCCACCCGCTCGCCCACGGCGACGGCCGGGATCCCGGCGGATTCGGCGGCCTGGACGTTGCGCGCGATGCCCTCCTCCAGGCCCAGTCCGTTGTGGACGACGAGGCCCGCCTGCTCCAGCTTCGCGGCCTCCTGCGCCGAGATCCCGAACGAGTGCGGGTCCGCGTCGGGCTTCATCAGCACCGTCACCTCGGCTTCGCCGCCGACGATGCGCCGGGTGATGTCGCCGAGGATGTTGGTCGTGACGACCACGCCGGACCTGTCCTGGCCCGCGGCGGTGCAGCCGGTGAGGACCAGCAGGACTGCGAATCCCAGGGCGACGAGCAGTCGTCGCCCGCCGTGGTGACCTGCCGCGCTCATCGGCCGGTCTCCACCATGTGCGCGATCCGGCCGCCGAGTTCGAAGGTGCGGGCGCGGCGGAGGGAGTCGTTGTAGTCGATCTCGTGGACGACGCCCGCGTCGTTGACGTAGGCCCGCGTGGTGTCGACCTCGATCGTCGGCGCGGCACCGCCGGGCGCGCTCAGCAGCGGGATCGCTGCCGTTTCCCGGCCGGTTCCACCGTCGAACGCGTGCAGCGCTCCGTCCGCTGTCACGGCGAGCAGCGGTCCACCGGCGCCGACCGCGCTGACCGCCAGCGCCGGGCCGGTGGCGACGAACGTCCACGCGCGGTGCGCGATGTCCAGCGACCAGGCACCGGTTTCCCCGGCCTTCGCCGCGAGCACGTCGCTTCCCGGCCGGTGGTCGAACTCCCGCGCGCGCTCCGCATCGGACACCGGGCGCGGATACGGGATCTTCGCACCGCTGAACGTTCCGCCTTCCGACGTGACGAGGAGTGCGCCGTCAGCGCAGCCGAACACGACGCCTCGCCGGGTGACCGCAGCACCGGCCGGGCTCGGGCACGGCTGGTCGATGGTCGTCACCGGCTGCCCGCTCCGGCTGCGAACGTGGACCTGTCCCGGCTGCTCCACCGGCACGAGGAGGTGACCGTCGTAGGGCACCACCGACGCTTCCCGCGCGACGTCCTCGATCGTGCCGGTTTCGGCGATCGTGCCCGCGTCGAGCTCGGCTCGGTCCAGCAGGCTGGCGCGGCCGTCACCGAAGGACACCGCTACGACCGCGACATCGCTGTGCGCGCCCGTCAACCCCGGCCCCGGGATCGCGCCGACCTCGCGAACAGCGGCGCGGTAGTAGTGCACGTGATCGCCGTGATCGACCATCCAGGTCCCGCTGTCGACGATCCGCACCTTCCCATCTGCCGCCAGGTAGGCGAACCTCCCGTCGCCGGCGGATTCCTCCACGCCGGACGTCCGCCCCACGTCCGTCACGCCCCCGGTGATCAGGTCCAACACCCGAACGACACCGGAGTCCACATCGGACAACACCAGCCGCGACTGCGCCTCCGCGGCTTCTTCCGCACCCTCGACGTAGCCGTGCGGTAACTCCTCGGCGGGCGGGTCCGGCACGCTGCTCGCGCACCCTCCGAGGAGGACGGCCACGACCGAAATTCCCATTGCGACAACGAATTTCTTGCTCACGTCAACCTTTCGATTCCGGCTTCCACCCGCCCGCGCGAGGTGGTCGAGAGCCGCTGCGCCCGGTGGCGGAGCTCCGCGGCCAGCGCGGAGAGGAAGAACAGCCCGACCGCGACCGCCGAGATCGTCGCTCCGGCAGCGGTGCCCCAGTGCCACGAACCCACCAGCCCGATGACCGTCGCGGCCGCGCCGAGCAGGGCCGCGCCGAGCATGATCGCGGGAATCCGGTCGACCCAGAGGACGGCCGCGGCGGGCGGTGCGATCAGCAGGCTGAACACCAGCAGCGTTCCGACGACGTGGAACGAGGCGACGATCGCCAGCGTGACCAGGCCCAGCAGGCAGGCGTGCGCCAACCGGGGCCGCAGGCCGAGGGTGTGCGCCTTCCGCGGATCGAAGGCCAGCGCGACGAACGACCGGTGGCCGAGCACGGACACCACGAACGCGACGACCAGCGCCGCCGCGAGAAAACCGAGGTCCTGCTGACGCACCGCCAGCACGTCGCCGAAGAGGAACCCGGTCAGGTCCACCGCGAAGGACTGCGAGTGCGAAACCACGATCACGCCCAGCGACAGCATGCCGACGAACAGCAACCCGATCGCGGTGTCCTGCGAGAGCCGCGAAGACCTGCTGAGCGCGGTCACGCCCAGCGTCATCACACCGGCGCTCAGCGCCGCCCCGAGCAGCAGGTTCCCGCCCAGCAGCGAGGCCAGCGCGACGCCCGGGAGCATCCCGTGCGACATCGCGTCACCGAGGAAGGCCATGCCGCGCAGGACGACCCACGTACCGGCCAGCGCGCAGACCGACGAGACCAGCACTCCGGCCCACAGCGCCCGCGCCACGAAGGACACCTCGAACGGGACGAACAGCCAATCCATGACCGAGGACACTATCGAAAATGGTTTTCAATGTCGATAATATGGCCGTGACATCGAACACCACGTGAGGAGTGCAGTGACGATCGCCAGCGATCGAACGGAGATCACCATCCGCGACCTGACCGTCGGCTACACGCGCGAACCGGTGCTGCGCGGTCTCAGCGCGGTGCTCCCGCGCGGGCGGACGACCGCCGTCGTCGGGCCGAACGGATCCGGGAAGTCGACCCTGCTCAGCGCGATCGCGGGCGTGCTCCGCCCCGCTGCGGGCGCGGTCGAAGGCGTGACCGGCCGGCGCCCCGCGTTCGTCGCGCAGCGGAGCGCGGTGTCGGATTCGCTACCCATCAGCGTCCGCGACACCGTCTCCATGGGACGGTGGGCGCATCGCGGCCCGTGGCGGCGGCTGACCGCCCACGACCGGGCTGTTGTCGAGGAATGCCTGGCCCGCCTGGAACTCCGCCCGCTGGCCACCCGCAGGCTCGGCTCGCTGTCAGGCGGCCAGCGGCAGCGCGCGCTGCTGGCGCAAGGCCTCGCGCAGGAATCCGGGCTCCTCCTGCTCGACGAGCCGGGAACCGGACTGGACGCGGAGGCGCGACAGTTGATCATCGAAGCGCTGGAGCACGTCAAGACGCGCGGAACGACCGTGGTCCAGGTGACCCACGACTTCACCGAAGCCAGGCGCGCGGACCACTGCCTCGTGCTCAGCACTGGGCGGCTGCTCGCCGAAGGCCCGCCCGACGACGTCCTGACCCCGCAGGTGCTTCAGGAGGTCTGGGGCATCCGGCCGCCGCTCTGAGGCGTTGCCGTTCAGTCCTCCTGCTTGGTGGGGACCGGGGTTCCGTTGCGCAGGTGCGGTTCTCGGAGACCGAAGATCGCCTCGAACTCGCGCATTCGCGCTGCCCGGTACTCCGGGACGCCCTCGGGGTCGAAGTCGTAGAAGCCGGTGCCGTCCTGCAGGCCTCGGCGGCTGGTCGACATGTTCCGCTCGATCACGTCCGGGTGCTGGAAGCGCTCGCCCAGCTCGGAGGTCAGGTAGCGGGAGGCGTAGTAGAGGATGTCGCAGCCGCCCCAGTCGATGAACTCCAGCGGGCCGAGCACCGAGAAGCGCGGGCCGAGACCCGCCCGGACCGCCAGGTCGATGTCGGCCGCGCTGGCCACGCCCTCCTCGACCATGCGGGCGGCTTCGTTCATCACCAGCGCCTGCAGCCGCGGCACGATGTAGCCCGCCGCCGGGCCGCACACCACCGGGACCTTGCCGATGCGTTCGAGCAGGCCGGTCAGCGTCGCGACCGCGTCCGGGTCGGTGTCGTCGCTGCGGCTGACCTCCACCAGCGGGATCAGGTCGGCGGGGTTGAGCCAGTGCGCGTTGACCACCCGGCCCGGCCGGTCGACCAGCTTCGCGATCTCGGTGACCAGGAACGTCGAGGTGGTCGAGGCGATCACGGCGGACTCGCCGACCTGGGCGCAGACCCACGCCAGCGCCTCGCGCTTGATCTCGATGACCTCCGGCACCGCCTCGAACACCACGACCGCATCGGCCAGCCGCGCCGTTTCCCGGCCGCACACCGTCAAACCGGCCAGCGCCGCGTCGTCGCCGAGCTTCGCGCGCAGCTGCTCGGCCAGGCGGTCGCGGACGCGCCTGCAGTAGGCGCTGCGCTCCTCGTCGGTGCGGTCCTTGACGTCGGCCAGCACCACCGGCAGGCCCGCGGCCAGGCAGGTCAGCGCGATGCCCTCGCCCATCCGGCCGGCACCGACCACCGCGATCTCGTCGGTCACGACTCGAACCCCTCCACCAGCAGCTGCGCCAACTCGTCCCGGGACAACTCCGCCAAGCCCAGGCTCTCCAGCGTGCGCCCCTCCGCGTAGAGATCGCGGCCGGTGATCGCCGATGCGATGCTCAGCAGGCCGTGCGCCACCGGGGTCGGCACGCCCGCCCACCGGCCTACCGAGACCAGCAGCGACAGGCCCAGCCGGGTGTCCTCCAGCATGTAGCGGTGGCTGAGCAGGTCGATCTTCTCCCGCCAGTCGCCGCTGTCGGTCAGCTTCTCATGGGCGGCGCGGCCGTACATCCACTCCTCGCCGTCGGTGGCGTAGTGGTCGGCCAGCGGGAAGTGCGGGGCGCGGTAGCCGAGCGCTTCGCGCAGCGCGACGCGCTCGGCGTCCAGCGCGTCGGTGACGCGGCGGATCGACTGCTGGGTGCCCTCGTTGTGGATGTCCCAGGCCTCGAAGTGCTCCAGCGGCCCGGCGTTCATCATGATCAGCGGCGGGTGGATGATCGGCCCGGCGTTCATCAGCGCCCCGCTGAGCCCGTCCTCGGCGACCTCGACGCTCGGGTAGGCCTCGCGCAGCACGCCGAACGCCTTGTCCGCCAGCCGGCTCGGGAACACCCCGGTCGGCAGCCGCGTCGCGTAGCAGCTGATCACTATCTCGGTGTCGCCGTGCCTGCGGGCCAGGTAGGGCAGCGTGCCCGTCTCGGCGAACGCGACCTCGGCGGAGTTGCCCGCGTCTGCCATCGCCCTGCCGAACAGCACGGAGCCGAGCGTGCCCGGCGGCAGGAAGACGACCTGTCCGTCGGCGAGCAGCGGGGCCAGCCGCCCGGCCAGGTCCTGGTGGGTGGTCGAGGGCAGCGGGATGACGATCAGCGCGGCCTCGCGCACCGCCTCGGCGAGGTCGGTGACGGGCCGGATCGCGCCGTCGGCGTCGCCCACCGGCACCTGCCGGGTGCCGCGGTGGTCGCGGACGGTGATGGCGCCTGCCGCGCGGAGGGCCTCGTGCGCTTCGGCGTCGCGCCGCCACCACCGCACGTCGTGACCGTGCTCGGCGAGTTCCGCTGCTGCGGCCCAGCACCCGTGCCCGCCTCCGAGGACTGCGATTCTCAACTCGTCGGACCCTTCTCGTGTCGGAACTCAGCCGGCCTGCACCGTCTCGCGCTGCTCGGTGAGCAGCCTTTCACGCGAGAGGCTCTGCCGGAAGTGCTTGCAGCCGCGCCACAGCAGCGCGATGGTCACCACCGAGGCGATGCCGTAGACGATGGACAGCGACGAGCCGACCATCTTCTCGTCCCCGAAGACCCGGTCGGTGACCAGCGCGACCAGGGTGGTGCCCAGCGCCAGGCCGATCAGGTTCGAGATCAGCAGGAACATCGCCGAGACCTGGGCGCGCATCTGGTTCGGGCTGAGCACCTGCATGGCGGCGGTGGAGGCGGGCATCGGGAACGAGGCGAAGAACATCGCCACCGCCAGCAGCACCAGCGACGCCCACAGGTTCCCGACCTGCGTGAACGCGATGACCGGGACCGTCATGCCCACCGCGCCGATCACCCCGGCGCGCATCGCGGCGTCGGAGTGCCCGCGCTTGGCCAGCAGGTCGATCAGCCAGCCGCCGAAGAGCACCCCGCTGCCGTTGGCCACCAGCACCACGACGCCCAGCAGGTAACCGGCCTCGGTGGAGGTCAGGCCGAAGGCGCGGATGTAGAACGCCGGGGTCCAGGCCATCATGCCCAGCAGCACCAGGGCGTAGAGCGAGAATCCCAGGTAGTGCATGGCGAAGGTCTTGCGGTGGCTCCACAGGAAGCCGAACACGTTGCGCAGCGCGACCTTCTGCACTCCGCCGTCGGCGTTGTGCTTGAGCCCGCGACGACCCGGGTCGCGCACGGTCAGGAACACCAGCAGCGCCAGCAGCAGACCGGGCAGCCCGACGATCAGGAACGTCAGCTGCCAGGCGCGCACCTCACCGGCCAGCGGCAGCACCACGGTGTCCACGGAGTTGAGCAGGTTGATGACGTAGCCGCCGATGATGAACGCGGCGGCACCGCCGATGAACGAGCCCAGCGAGTAGATCCCGTAGGCCCGCCCGAGCTTGTTCTTCGGGAACATGTCGCTGAACATCGAGTACGCCGCGGGCGACAGCGCGGCCTCGCCGACGCCCACCCCGATCCGCGCCAGGAACATGTGCACGAATCCCTTGCTGAGGCCGGAGAGCGCGGTGGCCAGGCTCCAGAACGCGATGCCGATGGAGATGATCAGCGGCCGGGAGCGCTTGTCCGCGAGGATCGCGATCGGCAGTCCCATGAACGAGTACAGCAGGGAGAAGGCCAGCCCGTTGAGCAGGCTGAACTGGGTGTCGGTGAGGCCCAGGTCGCGCTTGATCGGCTCGATCATCAGCGACAGGATCTGCCGGTCGACGAAGGAGAAGACGTAGGCGATCATGCAGACCGCCACCACGTACCACTGGTAGCGGTACGACTTCCGCGCTTCGGGGAGCATTTCGTCGGTCATCGGCAAGCGCCCTCTGCAGTTCGGTGATCTCATCGGGCCCGCCGGGGATCGGCGAAGGACCGGGCCGCCGGTCGTCGGCGTGCCCGGTACGCTAATTTCGCGTGATCCGGGTAACAACTGGAGGTTCCCCTCCCGGTCGTCAGCGATTCCCTGACGCGGATAAGGAAATCCCCTACTCCCGGCGGCGAGCGCGCGGCGCGCCGGACTCCGCCAGGTGCCTCCGGCCGATTCGCGCCAGGACCACGCCGACGAGCGCGATCCCACCCGCACCGAGTGCGAGCCATCCGCCCACTCCGCTGTCCGCGACGAGAGCTCCGCCGAACATCGCGTACGAGACGTTGGCCGGAAGGCTGCCCACCGCAGTGCCCGCGAGGAACGGCAGCGTCCGCACCCGCGTGATCCCGGCGACGTAATTCACCGCCGCGAACGGCACGACCGGAACGATCCGGGCCAGCACCGTCGCAACGAACCCGCGACGAGCCGGCGCCCCGCAGCGGAACGGACACCCCCGAGCAGCCGCACCGGAACCCATCCACTATTGTCGGTAGTACAGATTTCCCGTTCCCCGCAGTGGAAGATCGACGACGTCCTGCACATCGCCGACGCGGAGTCGGTGGCAGGCTGCCGCCGCCTGCTGACCACGGAGCGGATATTCGCCGGCGGTTCCTCGGGAGCCGTCATCACCGGGATCGGCCGACTGATCGCGCGACTCGACGCCCCGGCGCGCATCGTGACCCTCCTGCCGGACCGCGGTGAGCGCTACCTCGACCTGGTCTACGACGACGACTGGGCGGCCGGTGCCCCGCGACCGGAGCCGGAATCCGTGGTCATCCCGTGACGCGAACGCTCCAGCGGGAACGGCCGGGCCCGCAGCACCAGCAGGCCCCGGACAGCGGTCGCCGGAATCTCCTCCTGCTGTGGGCGGGGGCAGTTCGCCAACACCGCCGGACTGATGATGCTGGTGCCGGTCATGCCCTTCTACCTGGAGCGGATCGGCACCACCGGGACCGCCGAGACCCAGACCTGGGCCGGGGTGGCCATCGCTGCCCCGGCTCTGGCCCTCACCGTCGCCACCCCGCTGCGGGGCAGGCTCGGCGACCGGATCGGCCGCAAGTGGATGGTGGTCCGCGCGCTGGCCGGGTTGGCGGTGTCCATGGTCGTATGGCCACCGCCGCCACTCCGCTGGCTCTCGTGGCCGGGCGCTTGCTGCAGGGCGCGTTCGGCGGTGTGGTGGAGGCCGCGGCGGCGTTCGCCGGTTCGACCGGTTCGGCCGCGAAGCGGGGTTCGTCCCTGGGCAAGTCCTTCAGCGCCACGGCGGCGGGCGCGCTTGCCGGGCCGATCGCCGGTGGCCTGTTCGTCAACAGCGGCGGACTGCCGCAGCTCATGCTCGTGATCGCCGGCGCGGCGGTGGCGCTGGCCATCAGCTGCGCCGTCGGCCTGCACGAACCGGACGACCCCGGCACCGACGACGGCGCGCCGGGAAAGGACCGCACGCGCTCGTCGGTCATGCGGGTGCCCGGTGTTGTTCCGCTGGCACTGGCGGCAGCCGGTGCCTACTTCGGCGTCTACGGCCTGATCCCGGTCTTCGCCGAGCACGTCCGCGCCATCGTGCCCGAACCCGGTTCGGCGGGCCTGCGGGTCGGTGTGCTGCACTCGGTGATGTGGGGCGCGTCGCTGATCGGATCCTTCTGGTGGGGCAAGCACAACGACCGCGCGCAGCGACCGGTTCGCGCGTTCGCCCTGGCGGCCGCAGGGTGCGCCGCGAGCATCGCGGCGCTGGCCCTGCCCCTCGAACCCGTTGCCCTCATCCCGTTCCGCCTGGTCCAGGGATTCTGCTTCGCCGCACTCGCCCAGTCCCTGTTCCTGCACTTCGGCAACCACGCCCGGGCGGAGAGCAGGAGCGCGTTCGTCAGCACGGCGAACAGCTACCTGCTCGTCGGCCAGTCCGCCGGTCCGCTGCTGGCCGGACCGGCGGTGGGCACCCTGCCAGTGGCAGGTGCCGTCCTGCTCATGGCAGCGGTGTGCGGGGCCGGGGCCATCCTGGCTCTCGGTCCGGCACGCGCGGAACATGACCGGCCTGAAACCCCGGAGGAGACCGTGCCGTTGCCGACCGCCACCGAGCCCGCGCGCAGCGGGGTCTCGGTGGCTCCCTTCACCGGCTGGCGGATCGCCGACCACCAGCTCGGCGCCGTCGCCACCCGCTACGCGACTCCGTGGGAGCGGAGCACCGACACGTTCCTGCGCTGGCAGCGGACCGGCGTGCTCGTCCGCGACCAGCAGCCCGCTCTCTACGCCTATGAGCAGGTCGGTCCGCACGGGACGCTCCGCGGGGTGCTCGGAGCCGTCCACCTCGACAGCGCGCTCCTGCCCCACGAGGACATCATTCCGGAACGGGCCGGCGGAATCGCGGACCTCATGCACGACTGCGGGATGAACCTCGACCCGCTCCTGCTCGGCTACTCCGGCGGTGGGCGAACCAGCTCGTGGCTGGCACGCACCACCCGAACGGCCCCGCTCGCGGAAGTGCTCGCCAATGACGGACAACTGCACCGCCTCTGGCGCATCGCGGACCCCGGTGCGCAGGAGGAGATCGCCGAGGAACTGGCATCCCGCGCCGCGTTCATCGCCGACGGCCACCACCGCCACGCGGCAGCCAGGCAGCTCCGGCGTGAGTACTACGCCGCGGGTGACGGACCGGGTCCGTGGGACTGCATCCCGGGGCTGCTCGTCGACACCGGCCACAGCCCGCTGCGGCTCGGCCCCGTCCACCGGGTCCTCCCCTGCGCCGATCCCCACACCGCGCTGCAAGCGGCATCGACGCGGTTCCGGGTCCAAGCGCTGCGCGGAGATCTGCGGGCCTGGCTTCCGGCGCTCAAAGAGAGCGCGCGCCACACCCCCGCATACGTCGTTGTGACGCAGTCACAGGCATTCCTGCTCACCTCACCCGGCCCGCACCACCCGCATGCGACCGACGTGCCTCCGGCACTCCGGCGGCTGCACCTGTCGATCCTGCACGACCTGCTGATAGACAAGCTCTGGCGGATTCCGGATCTGCCGGGGCAGGTGCTCTACGAGACCAGTGCCGCCAGCGCGGTCCGCCGCGTCCAGCAGCGGGGCGGTCTCGCAGTCCTGCTGACCCCGCTCACCTACGAAGACCTCAGGAATGCCGCGGCGGCGGGCGTCCGGCTACCCGGGAAGTCCACGTCGTTCGGCCCGAAACCGCACCCCGGCCTCATCTTCCGCAGCATCGGCGAGCCGTGATCAGCTCCCGGGCACCGCGCGCCTCGACGAGTAGCGCTGCACGGCGTCCGCCACCTCATCGGCCGTGCTGAAGGTGAGCGGATCGGTGATCTGCTGAACCGAGCCGTCCGCGCGCAGCAGGTAGGTGGCGGGCAGGATCGGCGGAACGCGCAGAGCGGCTTGCAGCTGCGCGTCCACATCCACCAGCGACGGGTAGTGCACGCCGACTTCAGCCATCAGTTCCAGGGCAGCGGCCCCGCGGTCCTGGACGTTGATGCCGATCCACCGCTCATCAGCGCAACCCGGACGCCCTCGCGGCCGATCCGCTCCGGTCAATCTTTACTAACCTAGATAGTAGAATGAGCCGTCGTCGCTGCAGGCGAGATCGACTTCCAAGCCCTCGAAGCCGACCACGACCGCGTCTACGGCTACAGCAGCACAACCGGCGAGATCATGGTCAGCGACGATCGCCGATCCTGGGACCGCCGCGCGCGGCTCGCCGCCGCGGACCTCGCGGTGAGCCCGACCAACCCGGAGGAGCTGATCGCCACGACCGAGCAGGGACCGGTGCGCAGCACCGACGGCGGGCGGACCTTCACCCCCGCCCGTGCTCGCCACGATGGGAATCGCCGTGCTGACCGGAGGGTGGACCGCGATGTTGAGCGGAATGCTCGCCGTCTACTCCCACCTCAGGTGGCCGCCGATCTGACCTCGTCGAGACTTCCGGCGAGCCCTCGAACGCGCACTGGCCGAGGACTCACCGGGTGGCGTTATTCCACATAGGACACGGTGGTCATCATTCCCGCTTCGCCGTGGTAGATGTTGTGGCAGTGCAGCATCCACTGCCCGGGGTTGTCGGCGACGAAGTCCACCTCGACCGTCTGCATGGGCAGCACGCTCGTCGTGTCCTTGCGCGGCCCGGGCCGCTGACCGCCGACGACCTGGAAGGTGTGGCCGTGCAGGTGCATCGGGTGGAACATCATCGTCTTGTTGACGAACCGCAGCCGCACCCGCTCGCCCTGCTGGACCGGCATCGGCACGTGCTCGTCGAACGCCTTGCCGTTGAGCGTCCACCGGTAGGGCTGGGACATGTCCATGCCGAGCTCGACGGTGTGCGTGCGGTCGGGCTGCCCCGCGGCCAACCGGACCGGCGCCGCCGCTGACAACGCGTCGGCCATCAGGAGCCCGCCGTCCAGCTCGCGAGGCCGGACGTCGGCGGGCGGCGCCGCGCCCGCACCGGTGCGGATCAGCGCCATCGCCTGGCCCTGCTTGCCCTCCGCGGACGCCACCAGCGGGAACACCCCGTCGCCGAGGGTGACGACGACGTCGTAGCGCTCGCCCATGCCGATCAGCAGCGAGTCCGCCTCGACCGGTTCCACCGGGAAGCCGTCGGTGTCGGTCACGGTCATCCGGTGGCCGCCGAGCGCCACCCGGAAGGCCGTGTCCCCCGCGGCGTTGATGAGACGCAACCGCAGTCGCTGCCCGGGCTTGGCGGGCACCGTCTCCGGTGCGGTAGCCAGCCGACCGTTGACCAGGTAGTGCGGGTAGTCCACGTCACCGGCGTCGGCACCCAGCGGAGACGCCCCACCGCCCGCGCTCCCGTGGCCCATGTCACCGTGACCCATCCCGCTCATCCCGCCGTGGTCCATCTTCATGCCGTCCCGGCGCAGCTCCGCCAGCTTCGCGTCGGGACCTGCCGTCACGCCGTCCAGCCAGTCGTCGAGCACGATGACCGCTTCGGCGTCGTAGCGGCCCGGCTCGTCCGGGTCCTCGACGATCAGCGGCGCGTAGAGCCCGCGGTCCAGCTGGACGCCGACGTGCGGGTGGAAGAAGTAGGTTCCCGCGTGCGGCACGGCGAATTCGTAGGTGAACGTGCTGCCGGGCCGCACCGGGTCCTGGGTCAGGCCGGGGACGCCGTCCATGTCGTTGCGCATCGCGATGCCGTGCCAGTGGACGCTGGTGTCCTCCGAGACCTCGTTGCTCAGCCTCGCCCGCAGCACGTCCCCGCGCCGCAGCCGGATCTCCGGCCCGGGCAACCGGTCGTCGAACACCCAGGTCGGCACCTGGACACCGCCGAGATCCACGGTGGCCTGCTTCGCGCGCAGCGGGACGTCGACCACCCGGGCGCCGGCGGCCCGCCGCGTCCGCTCCAGTTCGGCGACCTGCGGTGAACCCGGGCCGACCGGCGAGCTGGCCGCCGACCGGACGCCGCACGCCTGCGCCACGCCCACGGCCGCCAGCCCGGCGCCCAATCCGAGGAATCCTCGCCTGCTCATGCCCGATCGCCGGAAACCCGCCGACATGCGCACCACCCTCCCGGGAGTGTATCTACTACTGTGGATAGTAATTAAGTAGTAGCATACCCACCGGGGGCATCCGCGACGCCGCGTCGGTCACACCCGCAACACCGGGGAACGGGAACCCCCGACAACGCGCCACCTGGCATCGGGCCTCTTGTCCTGGTGACCTCGCAACGGCGAAAGCACCTTGGTGGCAACAGAATGCGCAGTGAGCTGATCTCCGCACCGGAGGTGTCCGCTGATGACGTCCGAGTTCGACCGCTACGAAGACCCGGCATCGCCTCCGTTCGCCGGTGTCCATCCCACGAACGCCACCGCGCGAGCGCTGGGAGACGAACTCTTCTTCAAGCACTCCGCTGTCCGGAAGAAACCGAGAACTGTTCCCTGGCGCGGCTGGTTCGCCAGCATCCGCTCCCACGGTCCCGAAGCACCGTTCTTCGAGCGGCCAGTACAAGCCCGACGACTTCGTCAAGACCGGTCGCACCGCCTGAAGCGGCTGGCGGACAGACGGCATCGGTCTGGCCGCCAGCCGGTTCAGCTCCGGCCTGTCATCCAGCGCTCTCCCCTGCCGGGACCACGTTCCGGCCGGTGAGCACCTCCGGGGCGAGCAGCGCGGCGAGCTGCTCCTCGGTGAGCGCGGTCCGCTCGCGCACCAGGTCGAGCGCCGGGCGGCCGTCGCGGTGCGCTTCCACCGCGATCGCGCACGCCGTCTCGTAGCCGAGTGCCGGGCTCAGCGCCGTCACCAGCGCCGCCGAGCTCGCGACGATCGCCGAGAGGTGCTCCCGGCGGGCCTCGATCCCCGCCACGCACTGCTCGGCCAGCACTCGCAGCCCGGCGGCGAGGTGGCCCATCCCGGCGCTGAGCACCCGGGCGATGACCGGTTCGAACGGGTTGAGCTGGAGCTGGCCGCCCTCGGCCGCGAGGGTCACCGTCACGTCGTTCCCGATGATGTCGAAGGCGATCTGGTTGACCACCTCCGGGATCACCGGGTTCACCTTGCCCGGCATGATCGACGATCCCGCCTGCCGCGCGGGCAGCGCGATCTCACCGAAACCGGCCTGCGGACCGGAGGACAGCAGCCGCAGGTCGTTGCAGATCTTCGAGACCTTCACCGCCGTCCGCTTCAGCACGCCGGACAGCTGCACGAACACCCCGACGTCCTGGGTGGCCTCGACGAGGTCGGTGGCCGAGACCAGCGTGCCGATCCCGGTGATGTCGCGCAGGTGCGCCAGCGCGGCCTCCCGGTAGCCCGGGCGGGCGTTGAGCCCGGTGCCGATGGCTGTACCGCCGAGGTTGAGCTCGTGCAGCAGCAGCCGGACCTCCGAGAGCCGGAGCTCGTCCTCGCCGAGGGTCACCGCGAACGCGCCGAACTCCTGGCCGAGCGTCATCGGAACGGCGTCCTGCAGCTGGGTCCGCCCCATCTTCAGGACGTCGGCGAACTCCGCGGCCTTGGCCTCGAACGCCGCCCGCAGGACGGCCAGCGCGGCCAGCAGCTCGCCGAGGTGCGCGTCCAGGGCCAGCTTGACCGCCGTCGGGTAGACGTCGTTGGTGCTCTGCCCGAGGTTGACGTGGTCGAGCGGGTGCACCACCGCGTAGTCGCCGCGCGGCCGGCCCAGGATCTCCAGGGCCCGGTTGGCGATCACCTCGTTGGCGTTCATGTTCGTCGAGGTGCCCGCCCCGCCCTGGACCAGGTCGACGACGAACTGGTCGTGCAGCCGCCCGGCCCGGATCTCCTCGCACGCCGCGACGATCGCCGAGCCGATCCGCTCCGGCAGCGCCCCGACCTCGGCGTTCGCCGCCGCCGCGGCCTGCTTGACCGCGGCGAGCGCGACGACGAGGTGCGGCCGGGCAGCCAGGGTTTCGCCGCTGATCGGGAAGTTGGCCAGGGCACGTGCGGTGTGCACGCCGTAGTAGGCCTCGGCGGGCACGGTCGCGGTGCCGAGCATGTCGTGCTCGGTCCGCACTTTCGGATCGGACATGGAGATCTCCCGGTCAGGAGCCGTCGTGGGCCCGGTCGACGCCGGTCCAGGCCAGCGCGACCGCTCCGTCGAGCAGGGCGCGTTCGGCCTGCTGGCCGACGCAGTGCGCGGCGAACTCGCGCTGGTGGTTGGTGGCGGGCAGCGACCCGATCCCGATGTAGGGGTGGATGGCGGGCACGACCTGCGAGACGTTGCCCATGTCAGTCGACGCCCGGTTCATCCGCCCCGCCAGCCCGTCCGGGGCGAACTCGCGCCCCAGCTGCAGTGCGTTGGCCCGGTAGGCCGCGAGCGTTCGCTCGTCGGTGCGGAACTCGGCGTAGGGCTTGCTCTCCGCCTCGACCTCCAGCGAAGTTCCGGTCGCCAGCGCGCCCGCTTCGAAGCAGCGCATCACCTTCGGCTCGATCTCGGCCAGCTCGGCCAGGGTCTCCGCGCGCACGTACCACCGGCCCGACGAGGACTCCGGGATCGCGTTCGGCGCCGAACCGGCGGAGGTGACGATCCCGTGCACCCGCGAGCTCGGCGGGAGCTGCTGGCGCAGCAGACCGATGGCGACCTGGGCGACGGTGAACGCGTCCGCGGCGTTCACGCCGTCCTCGGGGTAGGCCGCGGCGTGCGCGGACCGGCCGGTGTAGGAGATCCGGGAGTGGCTGACCGCGAAGGGCCGCGCCTCGGCGACGTCGACCGGCGCCGGGTGGACCATCATGGCCAGGTCGACGTCGCGGAACGCGCCGCGGTCCAGCATCTCGATCTTGCCGCCGCCGCCCTCCTCGGCCGGTGTGCCGTACACCTCGACGGTCAGGCCGAGATCGTCGGCGACCTCGGCCAGCCCGAGCGCGGCACCGACCGACGAGGAGGCGATCAGGTTGTGCCCGCAGGCGTGCCCGAGCCCGGGCAGCGCGTCGTACTCGGCGCACAGCGCGATCCGCAGCGGGCCCGAGCCGTAGCTGGCGAGGAACGCGGTCTCCAGACCCAGGTAGGCCGGGGTCACGGTGAAGCCGCGGCGTTCGAGCAGCTGCGGGACCGCGGCGGCGGCGAAGTGCTCCTCCCAGGCGGTCTCCGGCCGGGCGTGCAGCGTCGTCGACAGCTCCACCAGGTCCTCGGCCGCCCGGTCCACCGCGGCGCGGACCGCGTCCTTCTCGCTCGGCATGCGTTTCCTCCTACAGGTCGCCGGGAACGCCGTACGACGGCGCGGCCGAGGGCTGCAGCCCGCGGCGGACGTAGTCGTCGCGCTGCGGCAGCCAGATCTCCAGTGCTTCGGCCAGGCGGTCGATCGGGTCCTCGGCCCAGTCGACGCGCAGGTCGGTCACCGGCCACTCCACGTCGGCCACGACGGCGAGGCCCGCGGAGTGCACCGGTCCTTCCTCGCCGCCGGCTGCGACCGCCGCCTGCATCGCGATGAGCAGGCGCTCTTCGAGCTCGCCCGTCGCGGATTCGAAGGCGGCGACCATGATCGCCGGGATCTCGGTGCGGCTGAGCAGGTTTCCCGCGGCCACTGAATGCGCACCGACGGCGGCGCCGTGGGTGCCGAGGGTGTGCTCACCGCTGAACCACGCGGTCGGCCCGGTCGGCCCGACCGCGGACAGCTGGCGGTAGGCGAGATCGGTCGCGTCGCCGCCGACTTCCCGCAGGGCGCGCGGAGCGTCGCCGTGCACGGCCAGCCGGTCGAGGATGCGCCCGCCCAGGCGGGGGTCGGTGATGTTCTGCGAGGCGGCGGCGCCGACGTTCGGCCGCAGGTGCAGGCAGCGCGCGGCCACCGCGGGGCTCGAGGAGCTGACGGCCATGCCGAAGCGGCCGTCCTGCCTGGCTGCGATGGAGAAGGTCACTGTCCCGCCTCTCCGCGAATTTCAGTGGTGGTCGCGTCCGGGATCGATCTCGCGTTGTGCGGTTTCTTGTGGCTGGGTTGCATCACGTTCCCCTGAGGTGCGGTTGAGCAGGACTCCGGTTGACAAGGGGTGTCAACGGTTGAGCAGGACTCCGGTTGACACGAAGGGTGTCATCGTTCGTCCTCCGGGATCACGGCGATGGCGTCGATCTCGCACAGCCACTCCGGGCGGGCCAGCGCGGAGACCACGACGCCGGTGGAGATCGGGTGCACGCCCCTGGTCCAGCGGCCGACGGTCCGGTAGACGGTCTCCCGGTAGCGCGGATCGACCAGGTAGATGGTCAGCTTGACCAGGTGCTCCATCCGGCTGCCCGCCTCGCGCAGCAGCATGTCGATGTTGGCCATCGCCTGCTCGGCCTGGGCACCGACGTCACCGATGCCGACCGACTCGCTGGTGTCGAGGTCCTGGCCGATCTGGCCCCGGACGTAGACCGTGTTGCCCGCGACCACGGCCTGGCACAGGTCGTTGTCGAGGTTCTGCTCGGGATAGGTGTCGCGGGTGTTGAAGGGGCGGATGCGGGTGTGCGTCGGCATCAGGCGGCTCCGGTCGTCTCGGTCGGTTCGGTGCGGTAGGAGAGGTAGCTGCGCTGGATCGAGATGTGCTCGGCCACGTACGCGGCGTCGTGCCAGACGCCCCAGATGAAGCTCGACCCGCGCCGCGACAGCCACGGCAGGCCGAGGAAGTAGATCCCCGGTTCCGCGGACACGCCGCGGGAGTGCTGCGGCTTGCCGTCCTCGCCGAAGGCATCGACCTGCAGCCAGTCGTAGTCGGGCCGGAAGCCGGTCGCCCAGATGATCGAGGTGATCCCGGCGTCGGCGAGGTCCAGCTCGGTGATCGGGTCGGTCACGCAGGCCGGGTCGGGGGCGAAGGTGCGGGCCTGCGGTTCCTCGGGCAGGTCGAGCCCGTTGCGCGCGATGTAGTCGTCGGCCTCGTCGAGCATCTTCAGGTAGTTGGCGTCGCCGTTGGCGATGTTCTGGCGCAGATCATCGGCGAAGCGCATCCGGCCGTCGGCGAACGTGCGGGTCATGCCGAGGAGGGTGATGCCGTCGGCGGCGAGCGCCCGGAAGTCCACGGTCCGGCCGCCCTGCGCGCCGCTGACCGCGATCGTGACGTGCTCCGCGCCGCGCGGCGGCGCTGCCGCGTCCCACTTGTTGAGCACGCCGAGCCACCAGCAGAAGTCGCGGCCCCGGTAGCGGCGCGGCGGCCGGTCGTGCGGACCGACCGACAGGTAGACCTGCTTGCCGGAGCGCTGCAGCTCGTCGGCGATCTGGACGCCCGACGACCCCGCGCCGACCACGAGCACCGCGCCTTCGGGCAGCTGCTGCGGGTTGCGGTAGGAGCTGGAGTGCAGCTGGGTCACGTCCGCGTCCTCGGGGACGACGGGCGGGATCACCGGGGTCTGGAACGGTCCGGTCGCGGCCACCACGTACCGGGCGTCGATCACGCCGTCCGAGGTCTCCACGCGGAAGCCGGGGCGTCCGGCGTTCTTCCGCACGCTGCGGACGTCCACGCCGCAGCGGATCGGCGCGCCGATCTTCTCCGCGTAGGCGACGAAGTAGTCCGCGACCTGCTCCTTCGAGGCGAAGCCGTCGGGGTCGACGTCGGCGAACTCCATGCCGGGGAAGCGGTCGTGCCAGGCCGGGCCGTTGGCCACCAGCGAGTCCCAGCGCCCGGTGCGCCAGCGCTCGGCGATGCGGTCGCGCTCCAGCACCAGGTGCGGGATGCCGCGTGCGCCGAGGTGCTCGCTCATGGCCACCCCGGCCTGTCCTGCGCCGACCACGAGGACCTCGGTCTCGTGCTGCGACATGTGAACCTCCGTTCCACTGGTCCCGGCGTTCTCGCTCCGGCGGATCGCCGACGATCCGAGTCTGGGCGAACCCGCTGCAACTGACCAGAACATCTTTTTGAAGAAGTGCATCTAAATGACAGATGCAATGGACCGTGCGGGCGCGCGGCAAGCGCGCGCCCGCGATCGTCAGGAATCGCCCTTGGCGGCGAACGTTGCGGCCGGCTGCTCCGCGGCGTCGATGTCCTGCGCCTGCAGCAGGCTGCTCCCGGCCGTCTCCCGCATGCTCAGCGCGGCGACGAGTCCGATCACCGCGGCGACCATGAGGTAGGGGCCGGGGACCAGCAGGCTGCCGGTGGCCGAGATCAGGACCGTCATCAGGAACGGCACGGTGCCAGCGAAGAGCGCGGCGGTGATGTTGTAGGCGATGGACAACCCGCTCTGCCGCGTGCGGGTCGGGAAGATCTCCGCGGCCCACACGGCGTAGCTGCCGAGGATCGCCGAGAGGATCACCGCCAGCACGAGTCCGGCGACGACGGTGCCGAGCATCCCGGTCTGCATCAGCAGGTAGGCGGGCGTGGCCACGACGAGCAGCGCGGCGGCGGCGCCGACCAGGACGGGCTTGCGGCCGATCCGGTCGGACAACCGGCCGAACACCGGCACCAGCACGAGGCCGAGCAGCGAGATGAAGGTCGACAGCAGCGCGGCGCTCTCGGCGGAGTGGCCCAGGTGATCGGTCTGGTAGGTCACCAGGTAGGTCAGCACCGCGTAGAAGGGCACGTGCATCAGCGTCATGAGCCCGGCGGCCTGCAGCAGCTGCCGCCAGTTGACGCGGAAGAGCTCCCTGACCGGGCTGCGCGACACCGAGTCCGTCGCCTCCAGCACCCGGTACTCCGGGGTGTCCTCGATCTTCGTGCGGATGACGTAGCCGATCACGCCCATCGGCGCGGCGATCAGGAACGGGATCCGCCAGCCCCAGTCGGTGATCTGCTCCGGGGTCAGCGACACCGACAGCAGGTAGAAGGCGAACGATCCGGACAGGAAGCCGAGCAGCGAGCCGACTTCCAGCCAGCTGACGCCGAAACCGCGCCGAGCGCGCGGCGAGTACTCGGCCAGGAAGCTGGCCGCGCTGCCGAACTCGCCGCCTGCCGCGAAGCCCTGCACCAGCCGGATCGCGACGAGCAGGACCGGCGCGGCCATCCCGATCGTCCCGTACCCGGGCAGCAGGCCGATCGCGAGCGTGGCCAGCGACATCACGATGATGACGATGGACAGCGTGCGGCGGCGGCCGATGCGGTCGCCGAGCGGCCCGAACACCAGCGCGCCCAGCGGGCGGATGGCGAAGGACACCGCGAACACGGCGAACACCGACAGCACGCCGGCGACCTCGTTCTCGGCGGGGAAGAACACCGTCGCGATGGTGGTGGCGAGGTAGGCGTAGACGGCCCAGTCGAACCAGTGGACGAAAACGCCGATCGCGCCGGCGGCGACGCTGCGGCGCAGCGTTGCGGGATCGGCCTGGACTGCCGCGTCGAGCGCGGCATCGGCGGCGGAACGTGGTGCGGGTCCGGACATGGGGCCTCCAGCGGTCGTCGCGGGGACGGCGGCAGACAGCGCCCTGCGCCCCTGCCGTGAACAGCACCGATGTCCTCGGCGTGTTGGGAGGGGACGCTATGACCTCAGCAGAGATCACTCAAACAGAGATAACAGGTCCAAGGCATCACCAAAACCGATGCAGCCTCGAAAACGCGGTTCGCGGCCCTACCTGCCCAGCCGCCCGTTCGCCGCGCGAAGCCGTTCGACGACCGTGCGCGCGCTGTCGGTGACCGCACGGGCCCGAGCGGTGCGGCGCACCGACTCCATCCACGCCACCACCACCGACAGCGACGGCACGTCATCGGCGATGGCGCGCGATTCGACGCGCCCGCCGCCGTAAGTGCCGTCCAGCCCCGGACGCTGGTTCAGCAGCGAGAAGCCCAGCCCTTGGGCGACCATCCCGCGAACGGCCTCGACGTTGTGCGACCGGTAGGCGATGCGGGGCGGCGCACCGGCGGCGGCCAGCAGCTCGCGGAAGTACTCGCGGCTGTGCGGCAGGTCGAGCAGCACCATCGGCTCCTCGGCCAGATCGCGCAGCCGGACCTCCGGCAGCGCGGCGAGCCGGTGCCCGGGCGGCAGGATCACGTACGGCGGCGCCTCGGCGATGACCTCCCGCACCACGCCCTGCCCGAGCCCCAGGTCATAGGTGACCGCGACCTCGACCGTGCCGCTGCGCAGCGCGTTGCTCACCGCGGCGGCCTCGAGTTCGAGCACCTCGACGTCGAGCCCGGGATGGACCGAGCTCAGCTCCGCGAGCAGCTCGGGCATCACGAACGGCACGAGCGTCACCATGCACGCGAGCCGGATGTGCCCGCGCACGTCGTCACCACGGCCGCGCGCGGCATCCAGCACCTCGCCGAGGTGCGCGAGCAGCCCGCGAACATCCCGCAGGAACTCCTCCCCCGCCGCGGTCAGCACGAGTCCCCGCGCGTGCTGCCGGATGAACAGCGGCGTGCCGACCTGCTTCTCCAGCTGAGCGACGGCGGTCGACACGGCCGACTGAGCCACCCGGAGCTCCTCGGCGGCCTTGGTCATGCTCAGCAAGGAAGCGGCCTGCACGAAGTACCGCAGCTGCGTGAGAGTCACATCCGGCTGCCTGCTCACCACGACACCGCCTTCGTGGGTCCGATCATCAACGGAACAGTTGCTGATTCCGCGAGGACCATTACATCAGTGTCGGCGCCACCATCCCCTTCGGCCCGAAAGGCGACCAAGGCCCATCACCGAGGACAGCAGAGCCATCACCTGCTACCTGAAAGGCGTTGGCGGGTCGGGGACGCGCCGTAGCGGTCCCGGAAGGCCTGGCGGAGGGTTTCGGTCGTGCCGAAGCCGCAGCGGCGGGCGATGGTGTCCAGCGGCAGGTCGCTGGAGGTCAGCAGGTGGGCCACCGCTTCGGTCCGGGCCGCTCGGACGTAGCGGCCCGGCGTGGTGTCCAGCTGGTTGACGAACAGCCTGCGGAGGTGGCGGACGCTGATGCCCGCGCGGGCGGCCAGCGCCGGGGCCGAGAGATCCGCCGCGAGGTTGCCCGCGATGTAGCCGAGGAGATCCCGCACCACCCGGTCGCCCGGCGGCGTCGCGGCCAGGAACATGCTGATCTGCGCCTGGTCTCCGCGGCGGTGCAGGTAGGTCACCAGGGTCTGGGCGACTTTCCGGGCCAGCGTCGGGCCGTGGTCGTCGGCGATCAGGCTGAGGCTCAGGTCCAGCGCGCTGGTCACCCCGGCCGAGGTGTGCAGGCGACCGTCCGAGATGTACAGCGGCACCGGATCCACCACCACGGCCGGGAACCGGGCCGCGATCTGGGCCGCGTGCTGCCAGTGCGTGGCCACCCGCTTGCCGTTGACCAGGCCTGCGGCGGCGAGCAACGAGACGCCGGTGCAGATCGACACGATTCTCCTGCTGTCCCTGGCGATCCGGCTGATCTGGGCCACGATCCGCGGGTCCTCGCTGGCGGCGATGTGCCCGTGCCCGCCCGCGACGATCAGCGTGTCCACCGGCCCCGCGACCTGCTCCAGCGCTCGCTGCGCGACCAGCGCGATACCGCACGAGCTCCGGATCGTCGCCCCGCGCGAGGTCGCCAGCTCCACGGAATAGGCCGGTGCCGCACCGGCCCGGTTGGCCGAGGCGAAGGCGTCGCCCGGGCAGGCAACGTCCAGCAGCTCGACGTCGGGATAACCGACGATGACGACGCGGCGTTCTGCGGTGCTCATCTGACCAGTTCCTCCCGGAGGGACATGTCGCACAGGATTGCGGACGTCGTTCGACCCCCGGCGGCGGGGTCTCGCGCAGAGTGGGCCGCATGACTGTGGTGGACAAGGGAAGCGAAGCGCCGCCGATCGGCTACCGGTTGCTGGCGACGCTCTACACCGCTCAGTTCCTCGGCACCGCGTTCTTCGCCACCGCGCTCGCGTCCATCCTGCGCGATCGCGGCGTGGGGCTGGAGCAGCTCGGCCTGCTGCAAGTGGTTTCGATGCTCTCGGCGATGCGGGTGCTGTGGGCGCCGCTGGTGGACCGCTTCGGTTCCGCCCGGCGCGGGCACTACCGGTCGTGGCTGCTCGTCCTGCAGCCGGCGCTCGCGCTGGCGCTGCTGAGCCTGCTCGTGCTCGACCCGGTCGCCGACCTCGGGCTCGTGCTGTTCGCCGCGCTCACCACCGGAGTCCTCTCCGCCACCCAGGACATCGCCGTCGACGCGCTCACGGTCCGCTTGCTGCGCCCCGAGCAGCACGGGATCGCCAACGGGATCCAGGTCGCAGGCGGCTACGTCGGCAGCCTCATCGGAGGCGGCGTCTCGCTGCTCGTCTACGACGAGTTCGGCTGGGCCCCGGCCGTGCTCGCACTGGCGGTGCTGAGCGCTTTGCCCGCCGTGCAACTGCTCTGGCTCGCCGAGCCCGCCGAGCAGATCGCGCGGCCGCGCCTGCGGCACCGCTACACCGCGCTGCTCGGCGTGCTGACCGAGCGCTCGAAGGCGCGCTGGACGCTGGTGGTGCAGCCGTGCTTCTTCGCCGGGATCTTCGCCGCCTACGCGCTGGTCGCTCCGATGCTGGTGGACGCGGGCTGGTCGCTGTCCAGCATCGGACTGGTCGTCAACCTGCTCGGCGACACCTTGGCGATGCTCGGAGCGGTGCTCGCCGGCACCCTGGTGGCGCGGCTCGGCACTCGTGCGTGCTTGATCCTGCTGGGGCTCGTCATGCTCGGCACCGTGCTGGCGCTGCTGCCGCTGGCTTCCGGTTCTGCCCCACCGGTGGCGACGGGCGCGGCCATCCTGCTGTTCAAGATCGCCTACGCGGCATCGGCGACGGTGATCGCGACGGTGACGATGCGGCTGTCCAGACCAGCCACCGCGGGCGCGGACTACAGCGCCATGTCCAGCGTCGGCTCGGTGATCGCCTTCGGCGCGGGCACCGCCGCGCTGGCGCTCGCGGGTGCCGTCGGTTATCCGGTCGCGATGGCCGCGGCCGCCGCACTCGTCGGTGCCGGCGTGCTGGCCGTCCGGTTGCTGCCCGTGCGGGAAGGGGCTGTCACACCCGCGGCCGCTGCTCCGTCCGATGAGTGAACACGAGCGGCGGTGGGCACCGCCTGCACGCCGCACCGACCGATGAGGATGTGCCGATGTCAGAGGTCCTGGAGGAATTCGTACCGCAGCCGCTGGGCGCCGAGCGCCACGAGCTGCACATCCGGCAGAGCCCGGAAGCCGTGTGGAACGCGCTGAACACCTTCTCACCCGGTGACCTCCCCGTGGTTCGGCTGCTGATGGGAATCCGGTCGCTGCCGGCCGCGGAATCGGCGGCCAACGGCTCGTCGAGCATGATCGCGACGATGCTCGACCGGGGCTGGTTCGAGCTGGCCACCGTGCCGCAGCGCTACGTCGTGCTCGGCTCGATCAGCCAGTTCTGGCGGCTGCGGCCCGGGGACTTCCGCCGCACCTGCCCGGCCGAGCAGTTCCGCGACCACGACGAGCCGGGCTTCGCCAAGTCCGCGTCGGTGTTCGAGCTCATCCCGATCGGCGGCGGCACCCTGCTGCGCACCGAGACCCGGATCACCGCCGGTTCCGCGACCGCCCGCCGGAAGATGCTGTCCTACTGGCGGTTCATCCGGCCGTTCAGCGGGCTGATCCGGCGGGTCATGCTGCGCGCCGTGGCCCGCAAGGCCGCCGCTGCGTGAGCCACCGGGGCATCCCGGCCGCGGCCGGGATGCCCCGGTGGCTCAGGCCAGTCCGAGACCGCTGCGCAGATCCGGGAACCGCGGTTTCCAGCCGAGTTCGCGGGTCGCCTTCTCGTGGGAGACCCGCAGCGTCGTGTCGATCATCTGGCAACCGAGGTAGGGCACCATGCGCCGGAACGCCCAGGCGGGCAACGAGATCGGCCGCGGCGTGCCGTGCGCCTCGGCCACGGTGCCGATGAAGTCCCGCCACCCGATGGGCGCGTCGTCCACGATGTTGTAGGCGTTGCCCGGCTCGCCGTGCTCCATCGCCGCGACCGCCGCCTCCGCGGCGTCCTGCACGTGGATCAGGCAGGTGCCGCCGGTCTTGCCCCTCGGCAGCAGCGGAACCCGCTTGCGGAGCAGGTCGGCGAACATGTCGCTGAACGCCTCCGGGCCGTAGAAGAGCCCGTAGCGCAAGGCGATTCCCTCGATGCCCTCGGCGTTGAACGTCTGCTGCTCGGTGGCCACGCTGGTCTCCACCACGGGATCGCCCGCGTTGCCGAACATCCGGCCGAACTCGTCGGCCTCGGTGAGCACCCGGTCGCTGAAGTCGTGGTAGCCGTAGCCGGTGATCAGCGACTGGGTGACGAACCGCCGGGCACCGACCACCCGCGCCGCGGCCAGCAGGTGCTCGGTTCCCGGGCCGCGCAGCGCCTTCGTCGGATCGTCCTCGCGGATCCGCAGCCCGGCGTTGCGCATGGCCGTGGCCTGGTGCATCACCACGTCCAGCCGCATGCCCTCCACGGCGCGCAGCAGCCCTTCTCGGTCCATCACGTCCGCGACCACCGGGACGGCACCGCGCTGGCGCACCACGCCGCGGTTGGCCGGGTTCCGGATGATCGCGGTGACCTCGTGCCCGGCATCGGCGAGCGCGGTTAGCAGCGGTTTCCCGATGGCACCGGTGGCACCGGCGAGCAGAACCTTCATGTCGTGCTTCTCCTTCAGACGTTCCGCGCGGTCTCGCGTGCGCGCACCGCTTTCAGCTGCCTTCGGTGCGCCACGAGTCCGGCCAGCGCGAGCAGCGAGACGAGCCCGAGCTGCCACCAGGTGTCCGGGCTGCCACCGAGTTCGAGGTCGGTGGCGTGGTTGATCGCGTGCAGCGTGTTGGTGACGATGAAGCCGCCCAGCGCGATCGACAGCACGTCGCGCCACACCAGGGCCGACAGCATCATCAGGCCGATGCCGATCTGGAAGACCCCGGCGTCATGCAGGAAGTGCGTGTGGTTGGGGAATTGCGCGAACTCCGCGAAGCTCGGCGGGTCGATCCGCATCCACATCCCGAAGACCAGCATGGTCAGCGCGCTCACCACGGTGGCCGAGCGGACGAGCAGCTTGGCGGACCGGCTGTGACCGTCCATCATGTCCTGCTTCCCTTCCCGAGGGTGTGTTCGCCGATAGGACGAACCGGCGGCCGGACCTGTGACAGCGCGACCCGCTCAGCGGTGACGCGCATCGCAGGTTTTCGGACACGGCGACACCTGGAACCCGGCGCGCGCAGCACGATGAGCGCATGGCTGATGAGAAGACGATCGCGTTCGTGCTCTACCCCGGCTGCACGATCCTCGATCTGGTGGGGCCGCTGCAGGTCCTGTCCATGTTCTCCGCGATGCGCCCGGAGTTCCGCGTCACCGTGGTCGCCGAAGAGCTGGCGATCTGCGACACCGACACCCCGTTGCACGTGCGCGCCGACCGCACCTTCGCCGACGTGCCCGCACCGGACGTCGTGGTGGTGCCGGGCGGTGGCACGCCGACGCTGCGCGCCGCGATCCACGAGCCCCTGCTCGCCTATCTGCGCGGCGTCGCACCTGGTGCCGACCTGGTGGCGTCGGTGTGCACCGGCTCGCTGATCCTGGGCGCCGCAGGGCTGCTGGAAGGACGGCGGGCCACCACGCACTGGGCGGTGCTCGACGTGCTGGCCGAGTTCGGCGCCACCCCGGTCGGCGAGCGCTGGGTGCAGGACGGGCCGGTGCTCACCGCTGCCGGTGTTTCGGCGGGCATCGACATGGCGCTGCACCTGGTCGAGGAGCTCGCCGGGGCGGAGGTGGCGCGGACCGTGCAGTTCGGCATCGAGTACGACCCGGAACCGCCGCACGGCGGGCTGGAGTGGTCCGAGGCGCCGAGGGCGTTGTACGCGACTGTCGCCGAGCAGTGGCTGCAGGAGGGCCTCGGAACGCACCCGCTCGCCGAACGCCTCGCGGCGCGGCTGAACGGATCAGCCGGCTGAGACCAGCACGATGGCGATCCCGGTGTAGACCACCATGAGCGTGACCATCGGGTACTGCCCGGAGCGCAGGTCGTCCGCGCGCACCACGCGCAACGCGCGGTCGTGCGCGGACACCACGCCGACCACGTGCCCGAGCACGATCGCGCCGACCTGCACCGCCGAGATCACCGCCGGTCCCGGCACCGCGTAGTCGACCGAGGCGCCGCTGATGCCGAGCAGGTCCCAGCCCCGGCCGAACGGGTCGGTGGCCAGCAGCCAGCCCAGCTGCCCCTCGAAGACGGCGAACGAGAAGTAGTGCGCGACGCCGTACCCGACCATGATCGGCACCATCGGGAAGGTGAACTCGTCATCCACAGTGGACACGCCTGGGCGCAGGTACGCGCCGGTCATCCTGATCGCCTCGCGGTAGGCCCGGAAGTTCAGGACGAGCAGTACCGCCAGCGCCGCGGTGGCGAGCACCGAGGTGACCGGCTGCCGGAGCAGGCCGGTGAGATCGGTCCACAGCGGCAGCCCGCTGAAACCGTCGAACATCGCCCCGCCCAGCACCGCCAGCACCAGCGCGGTGTGGCCGGGCCCGGCGCGGCCGCTGCGCAGTCCGGCCAGCGGATTCCGCAGCACCAACCGCCCGTCGGAGCCGCGGCCGAACGGCGACATCGCGGCGATCAACCCGGAGTACATCTCGAAGGCGTCCGCCTGCGCGAACCACCGCGGCCCGAACAGCGCGCCGCCGATCGCGTGCACCACGGTGTAGATCGTCACGAAAAGCGCGACAGCGCGCGGTGAATCCGGGTGCGCGGAGGCCAGTTCAAGCCAGAGGAACGCGATCATCCCAGCGACCGCCACCGCGTTGCCGGCACCATCGGAGCGCAACTCGCGCCGCACGCCGCGCGGCAGGCAGCGGCGGACGATCGCGGCCAGCGGGCGCATCGGGTTCACCAGCCGCCAGAACGGCCCGAAGATCAGCGAGGCGGGGATCAGGCCGACCCAGAACCACACGTAGAACCAGACCGGCGCCGGGTTGTGCGAATCGTCGGCGCCGAACCACGCCACCGCCAGCAGCACGCCGAAGGCGATCAGGCCTGCGATCCTCAGCAACGCGCGAGTGATCCGAGCGTCCGCCAGTCCCGCCAGCGGAAGCGGCACTTCGCGCCCGGCGCGCGGCTTCGGCTTCAGCGCGGAGACCGCGAAGAAGGCGATCAGCACCGCTGCGGCTCCGGCGTAGAGCGCCAGCCAGAGCGGCACCGGCAAGTCCGATCGCTCGCCGAGCCCGTGCGCCAAGTTCATAGCCGTCCCTCTCCCGTCGCCTGCCGAAGAACAGACGGAGGAGATCGGCCATGTGTGACAGCCGCGTCCACAGCGGACCGGCGGGACTACTCCGAGCCGGTCGATCGCTTCTGCAGGCGCACGAGCTGGGCCAGGTGCTGGGCAGCGGTGCGCAGCGGCTGATCGCTGGCCGACACCCGGCACAGCAGCTCGGCGCCTTCCATCGTGCTGATGATCGTGCACGCCAGCGCGCGGGCGGGTTCCTCCGCGATGCCGCCGGAGGTGAGCTTGGTGGCGAGCAGGCTCTGCCAGTGCTGCAGCGACTCGTCGGAGGCGCGCTGGATCTCCGGCGAAGCGCCGATCGTCTCCAGCGCGGCCGCCGCGACGGGGCAGCCGTCGGTCCACTCCGACTCGCGCAGGCTGTCGGCGAGCAGCAGGGCGCAGGCCGCTACCGCGTCGGCGGGATCCGGCGTGCTGTCCAGGCCGGATCGCAGCAGCTCGGTGAACTCCTCCGCCCCGTAGCGCAGGGCCTCGGCGGCGAGCTGCTCCTTGCCACCCGGGAAGAAGTGGTACACCGAGCCCGGCGTGACCCCGGCTTCCGCGCCGATCCGCTTGATCGAGGTGCCCTCGTAGCCCTGGCGCTGCAGGAACAGGGCGGTGGCACGCACGATCCGGGTCCGGGTGTCGACGACCTCGGCCGCCTCGGTCTTCTTCGCCTGCGCTCGCACTCCGCCAGCCTACTCGATTGAACGTTCATTCCAGAAGATCCCGGTTGAACGTTCATTCAAGAGGACGCTAGGCTCCCGGTTGAACGTTCGTTCAAGTGGAGGTTCTTCCATGCCTGAAACAGACTTGCTGGCCGAGCACCCCGGATTCCGGACCATGTTCGCGCCCGGCGAACTGACGGTCGGGCTGTTCCTGCCGCTGTGGCCCTACACCGGGGACATGGCGGGAATGGCCGGGCAGGGCGAGGCGATCCGGCAGGCCGACGAGGCCGGGTTCGCGGCCATCTGGGTGCGCGACGTCCCGCTGTTCGACCCCGGCTTCGGCGACGTCGGGCAGGTCTACGACCCCTGGACCTACCTGGCCTGGCTGGCCGCGCACACCCGCAAGGCCGCGCTGGCCGCGGGCAGCGCCATCTTCTCGCTGCGCCACCCGATCGACCTGGCCAAGCAGGCGGCGTCCCTGGACCACCTCTCCGGCGGCCGGCTGGTGCTGGGCATCGCCTCCGGCGACCGCCCGGTCGAGTTCCCCGCCTACGGCGTCGACTTCGAGTCGCGAGGCGCGCGCTACCGGGAGGCGGTGCAGATGTTCCGGACGCTGCTGGAGTCGACCAAACCCACGATCTCCTCGCCGCTGGGCCAGTTGCGGGGCAGCGCCGACCTGCTGCCCAAGCCCGTCACCGGTCGGATCCCGCTGCTGGTCACGGGATCCTCCCGGCAGACACCGGAGTGGATCGCCGAGCACTCCGACGGCTGGCTGGTCTACCCCGGTGCGGCCAACGCCGCGGGCACGACCGAGCTGGGCCGGCGGGTCGCGGCCTGGCGCGAGCTCGTCCCCGGCGGGCAGTTCAAGCCGGTGGCCACCAACGAGTGGATCGACCTGGTCGAGGACCCGAAGCACCCGCCGACCCCGCTGCGCGGCGGCTTCGTGCTGCAGACCGGCACCGAAGGCCTGCTGGACATGCTGCACCGCTGGCAGGAGGCGGGGATCAACCACGGGGCGCTCGGCGTCCAGCACGGCAGGCGCCCGGCGGCGGAGGCCGTCGCGCAGCTCGCCGAGGAGGTCGTGCCGCACTTCCCGGCGCTGGCCGCGCCCGCGCCGAAGGACCCGGTCTGGTGACACCGCAGCCCACAGCCGTGGACGGGGAGGTGTTCCGGCAGGCGATGCGCCGCCTGCCGACCGGCGTCGCCGTCCTCACCACCCGCGGCCCGCACGGCATGACGATCAACTCCGCGCTGTCGGTCTCGCTGGATCCGCCGCTCCTGCTCGTGGCGATCGGGCACCGCACCCGCACGCACGGCCTGCTGGCGCACGCCGAGTCGTTCACCGTGAACGTCCTCGGGGCCGGTCAGCGCGCGCTGGCGGCGCACTTCGCCGGGCGGCGAGCGGTGGGCGAGTTCGGCGGCGTGGACTGGCACCCCTCCCCCGTCACCGGCGACCCGGTGCTGGTGGGCAGCCCGGTCAGCATCGACTGCCGGATCGACCGGCAGATCGAGGCCGCGGACCACACCCTCTTCCTCGGCGCCGTCCGCCACGTGCACAGCACCGGCGCGAACGATCCGCTGGTCTTCGCCGACCGCGACTACCGGCGACTGGCGAAGGAGCCGGTGCGATGACTCTGGGTGCGGAGTTGCTGGAGAGGGGCCTGCAGTTTCCCGGACAGTGGCCTCACCGCGGGACTGGGGCGCACTGACTGGAGCTGTTCGAGGTCTGGCCGTCATTTCGGACGGCCAGACCTGGCACCCTGACGTGGGGTGGCGACCTCTGCGATTTCACTTGAAATCGGCTTACCGCGACACTGGAGGTTCCGTCGAGAACGGTGCCGATTTCAATTGAAATCGCTATACACCTCAGGTGACCACCCACCGCTGTGAACCCGAGTTGGCCCCGTCCGCAGCCGCACGGCACCCCGCGACGTTCGACCGGTACCACCACCAAAGGCTTCAGCGGTGATACCGGGGAGACCTGGCTATCAGCAGTACCGTAGGGCACGGGGCTGGGTTTGGGTTCACAGCGGTGGGTGGTCACCCTGGGTGGTGCAGCGATTTCAATTGAAATTGGATTCGTCACGCCCTCGACGAAACCTGCGGTGAGGAGAAGCCAATTTCAACCGAAATCGCGGAGGTTCACCACCGATCGATCAGCGGCCCGTTGGAACTGCGGTTCGACCGACTACTCAGGGGGTCCGAGCCGCGTGATTGAGTAGTTCAACCCGTCCGCCGGATCAGTGGCGCGCGTCACAGTGGAGGCAGCTCACGAGGCATTCGACGGATCGGGGTCGCAACCATGTTCCCTCAGCAGCAACAGCCCGAAGCACCGCTGGTGTCCTGTCTCCTGGACGAGCTGGACCGCCGCGCCAAGCTCGCCGAGCTCTGCATGAACCACGCGCTCGAACAGCAGCGCTGGGACCTGGTGCGGCGGCACCGCCGCGAAGCGCTCGTCGTCCAGGCCGAGATCCGCCGCAGGCTGGACGCGCTGGAGGACGCTCCCGGCCACGTCGGCACCCGGCTGGGTGAGCGAAGGGGCGACGCCGTCGGCTTCTGCTGATCCCGCCAGCACCTAGAATCCCGGCTTGACCGCCTGCGGTGACCGACAGCGCCGAGCCGAGGAGCGAGATCGTGGCAGTGCGAGTGGAACGGGAGGGCGCGGTCCAGGTCCTCACCATGGACCGGCCGGAGCGGCGCAACGCCTTCGACGGCGCGATGACCCAGGCCCTCGACGCGGCGCTGAACGAGTTCGAGGACGACGACTCGGTGCGGGCGGCCGTCCTCACCGGTGGCCCGGATTTCTTCTCCGCGGGCACCGACATCCGCGTCTGGGCCGGTGAGCCCACCGAGCGCGGCGGCCCGTACGGGATCGCCAAGCGCCGGCTGGGCAAGCCGCTGATCGCCGCGGTCGAAGGCGCCGCCGTCGGCGGCGGGTTCGAGATCGCGCTGGCCAGCACGATGATCGTCGCATCGCGAACGGCGTACTTCTCGTTCCCGGAGACCGGCCTCGGGCTGGTCGCCGAGTGCGGCGGCCTGTTCCGGGCACCCCGCGCGCTGCCGCTGAACGTGGCCAGGGAAATGCTGCTCACCGGTGAGCAGCTGCCCGCCCAGCGCGCCTACGACCTGGGACTGGTCAACCGCCTGACCGAACCCGGGGCGGCCGTCGCCGAAGCCCTCGCCATCGCCGAGCGGATCGCCGGGCACGCTCCGATCGCGGTCCGCGAGACCCTGCGCGCGGTCGAAGCCGCCTATCCCGCCAACGACGACCGCCGCTGGATCGACACCGCCACCGCCAAGGAAGGCGCCAGGGCATCGGCCGACGCGGCCGAAGGCGTCGCCGCCTTCCTGGCCAAGCGACCGCCGCGCTGGAGCGGCAACTGAGCACAGTGGACTGATCAGCGGGTGAGCTCCTCCAGCGAGCGGGATCTGCTCTCCGGGCCGAAGGCCAGCACGATCACCGCGGCGAGCGCGAAGAGCGCGGCGAAGGTGACGAAGGTTCCGGTGTAGCCCCACAATCCGACGATCAGCGGCACCGAGATGGGCGCTACGACCGCCGCGGCCCGGCCCAGCGTCTGCGAGGTGCCGACGCCGGTCGCGCGGACCTCGGTCGGGAAGAGTTCGGGCGTGTAGGTGTTCAGGGCCGTCGCGATGCTCTGCAGGCCCATCTGCATCACCGCGCCGAAGGCGACGACCACCCAGAACCCGGTGGCGTAGCCGTAAGCGAGCGCGCCGACGGTCACCAGGACCAGCGCTGCGGCGAGCGTGAGCTTGCGCCCGATGCGGTCCATGAGCCGGCCCGCCAGGTAGATCGACGGCAGCGCGGCCAGGCCCATCAGCGCACCGGCCGCGATCGAGCTAGCGACGCTCATCCCCCGGTCCACCAGCAGCTTCCCCACCCAGGTGCCGATGCCGAAGAACGGGAGCATCACCATCAGCCACATGGCCCACCCGAACGCGGTGCGGCGCAGGTTGCCCCGCGTGAACAGCGCTCGCAACCCCGGCTCGGCGGGCGGTGCCAGCTTTTCGGCGACTCGGGTTTCGGGATCGGGCAACGGCGCCCCGTGCGCGGCCTCGACCTGCTGCTCGAACCGGCTCATGACGGCATCGGCCTGCGCGTGGTCTCCGCGGCTTTCGTACCAGCGCGGCGATTCCGGGAAGCTCCGGCGGACGTAGAGGGCCAGCCCGGCGACGGCGAACATGACGCCGAACATCAGTCGCCACCCCAGGCTCGGTCCGACGGCCGACACCACGCCCCACGCGATGAAGTTCGACGCCACCACCCCGAACGCACCGAGGATGACCAGCTCGCTGTTGGCGCGGGCCCGGCGCGCCGCCGGGACGAACTCGGCGAGCAGCGTGAAGGCCACCGGCAGTTCGGCGCCCAGCCCGATACCGGTGATCAACCGCAGGACGACGAAAGACTCCATGTCCCAGGCGAAAGCCGTCAGCAGGCTCGCGACGCCCCAGACGAACATGCTGGTGACCAGCACCGTCCGCCGCCCGACCCGGTCGGCGATCGCACCCGCCGCAGTGGCCCCGACCGCCATGCCCACGAACACCGAGCTGGCCACGAGACCGGCCTGCGCCCCGGTCAGCCCCAGGTCCTGGCTCACCGGCGCGAGCAGGAACGACTGCATGCTGAGGTCGACGGCGTCCACCAGGTAGCACAGCGCGAGGACCCAGACCAGCTTCTTCTGGTAGCCCGTGAAGGGCAGCCGTTCGAAGCGGTCGCCGATCGAGACGCCGGGAGCCTCGTTCGGCGCCCCGCTTCGCGAGGGGAAGGATGTCACGGTCCGCACCTTTCGTCGTTCGGACGTTGTCCCGCTGGTCGGGCAGAAGCGATGCGCGAGCTCATCGCCGAGTATCGGGGCCCGGCGCGGTCGATCTCGATCACGGTCCGGCAGCGGATGCGCCGGCCTTCCTCCAGGTCCGGCCGCCACGACGGGGAAACCGGCACCGCGCGACGGCCCAACCGATCTGCCCGAACGGACCAGCCGGTCTGCACCCGGACACGTCGCACCGCGGAAGACGCCCTCGTCACCCACCAGCCACAGTGGACGCGCATGGGGATGACGAGGCCGGGAGGCGAGCGCCGAACCGATTAGGCCGAATGAAGGAACATCGCGAAAGACGCACTCGGCCGCCGATGGCCGTCCACTACCATGTGATCTTCATCTCGTGGGGATCACGATGCGGACTGGGACGAGAATGGGCCAAACCATCACGAGGTCTCGCGCCTGGTCGGCGGTTCTGGTGATCGGCGCGGCGCTCCTCGAGCTGTACTTCCTCCCGGAGCAGTGGCTCTTCCGGCTGGTCGTCGCCGTGCTGGCGCTGTCCGGGGCGATCCTGGGCGGGCTCGCCCTGTGGGGCGGTTCGGGGAAGGTCCGGGAAATCGTGGTGCCCGAGCGGATTCCCCCGGCACCGCAAGCACCGCCGCCGCGTGACCCGGTGCGCGAGCGGCCACCGGTGCACATCCCCGGCGGCCCGGCACCACCGAGGTTCGGCAGGGGCTCGAAGGCCCAGGCGCTGCCGTGGCTGCTGCCCGCGCACGCGGTCTACCCCGGGATCGCCGCGGACGAGGCGCAGCTCGGCGACCTCGCGGTGCGCGCGGCGTCCGTCGTCGGGCCGGGGCACCGCTGCGAGGAGCCCGTGGTGCCCCGCCAGGACGCCTACCGGCTCGGCCGGGACGACGACGGGCGGTACCTCATCGCCGCGGTCGCCGACGGGGTGTCCAGCAGCCGGTCGGCGGAGCTGGGCGCGACCGTGGCGGTCAGCGCGGCCATCACCATGCTGCGCGATCGGCTGAACACCGCCCCGGATCTCGAAACCCTGGCCGCGACGGAGATCTTCAGCGGAGTGGCCGCGCAGATGACGGACACCGCCACGTCCCGGAACCTGCGCGGCTCCGACGTCTGCGCAGCCCTGGTGATCGCCGTGATCCCGGCTCACCCGGTTCCCGGCGAGCGGGAGATGTGGGTCGCGTGGGTGGGGGACGCGTCGGTGTGGACGCTGCGGGACGGCGTGTGGTCCTTCGCGGCGGGCGACGACAAGCGCACCACCGACGGCGTGGAGTCCAACGCGCTGGCGCACGTCCTCCCGGACAACCCGTTGACGGTCACCAGCAGGAGGTTCCAGCTGCGAACCGGCGACGTGGTGGCGCTGATGACCGACGGTGTCGGTGACGCGCTGGCCACGCTCGGCGAAGCGAACGGGTACTTCGCGAGGAAGTGGGCCGCTCCGCCGTCGGCGACCTCGTTCGCCGACGACGTCGGCTACGACGCGGAGCGGTTCATCGACGACCGCACCGCGGTGGCGGTCTGGGTGGGCACCCGGGAGGAGCGATGACGAGCTCCTGGCCGCTGCCCGCCGTGATCGGCCTCGACGAGCTGGCACCGCTGCAGCGGACGCTCAGCGACGGAGCGGGCCAGAGCACCGGCATCCACCCCATCGGCGACCACCCCGGCTGGCTGGCCAAGCTCTACCGGACACCCGGCGGCCACGGCGAGGCGACCCGGCTGGACGAGCTCATCGCGCTGCCCGCAACCATCGGCGCCGACGACGCCGCGACGCTGAGCACCAGCACGTCCTGGCCGGTGGCCCGCATCACCGACGGGGACGAGCTGGTGCACGGGTGCGTGATCCCGGCCGCCCCGGACAGATTCCGCCAGGGCAGCGACGGGGAGTTCCGCGAGATCGACACGCTGGCCCGGACGGCCGACTCGTTCGCGCGGCACGGCCTCCGGGCGCCGAGCAGAGCCGACCGGCTCCGGGTCTGCCGGAACCTGGTGCGCGTGGCGGAGGTGCTCGAGCGCCACGGGCTGGTCTACTCCGACTGGTCCTACTCCAACGCCTTCTGGTGCCACGACGACGCATCGGTGTTCGTCATCGACATCGACGGGTGCGGCACCGGATCGGTCCCCAACATCGCCCAGCCCAACTGGGACGACCCGCTCACACCGCGCCCGGACGAGGCCGACTCCCGCACCGACCGGTTCCGCGTGGCGCTGCTCGTCACCCGTTGTCTCACCGGGCAACGGGATCTGACCGTGGCGCTCAACGATCTGGCCGAGTCGGACGGGCTGGGCAACCGCGGGCTGCGGGAGGTCCTGCTCGACATGCTGCTCAGCGAGGACCGCGAGCGGCGGCCCTCGCTGGCCGAGCTCGGCACCGTCCTCGCCGGCGGCCTGTACGCCCGCTTCGGATCACCACCGGCGCGCAACCAGATCCCGGAGCGGCCCGCGCCGCCACCTCCGGTCACCGTCGTGAGCGCCACCCCGGGGACGAACGTCGACTGGAAGACCACTGCCACGACACCGAGCGCGAGCAACGGCGGGCCCCAGCGGGAAACCGTGTTCCTCGGCATCTTCTTCGGTGTGGTGGTGCTGCTGCTCCTGATCGTGATCGTCGCGAACAACGCGTAGGAGGAGACGTCCATGGCCGAAGGCCCGTACACGATGAAGCAGAAGTGCCTGCCGACCTACGTCGTGATCGACGCCTCCTACTCGATGACGCCGTACCAGGACACGCTGAACCAGACGCTCGCGCGGCTGCACCGGAAGCTGGCGGGCAGCCCCAGGGTGTCCGAGTTCGCGCTCATGTCGATCATCGCGTTCTCCTCGTCGGCCCAGGTCGTGATCGAGATGACCGACATGGAGAAGATCCCGGTCATGCCCGACGTGGTGTGCAACGGCAAGACCGACTACCGCGCGGCTTTCGACCTGGTGCGCAGCCGGATCGACGTGGACGTTCCCGCGCTCAACGCGCAGGGCAAGGCGGTGCTGCGGCCCGCGATGTTCTTCCTCACCGACGGCCAGCCCACCGAACCGGGCTGGGAGGCCGCCTTCCGCGAGCTCGTGGACCCGGCCTGGAAGCGGCACCCGCACGTGATCACCTACGGGTTCGGCTCGGTGCAGAGCGAGGTGCTGAGCAAGGTCGCCACCAAGGCCGCCTTCTACGCCGAGCCGGGCACGCGCAACGACGAAGCCCTCGGCCAGGCGATCAACAGCCTGCTGAACTCGCTGGTCGCCTCCTCCCGCAGCGAGGAGATGCAGATCCCGACCGTGGCCGAGGGATACCGGACCATCCCCGTCGAGTACATGGACTGATGCCGATGACCAGCTGGGACCGCTCCGCCGTGCTGCTCGGCGCGGCATCGGTCTGCGTGGCGGCCGCGGCGGTGGTGTCGATCGCCGCGCGGCTGCCCGCCACCGAGGAACCGCCGCCCGGACGCGAAGTGCAGCAGCACGCGCCGCAAGCTCCCGACACGGAGGTGACCAGGTGAAGTGCCATCACTGCGGCCTCGACAACGACCCCAACTTCCTGCTGTGCGCGCACTGCGGCCACAAGCGGGTCATCGACCTCTCCGGCGGCGCGCAGCCGACAACCACCGCACCTGGCGCGACGCCGGGTGCCGCGACCGGAACGGACGCGACGCGCTACCTCTGCGCCGCGCTCCAGCTGGACGCAGGACTCAACGACAAGGCCCTCCAGAAGATCCTCGATGAGCAGTACCGCGCGGTGGTGTCCTCCCCCGGAGTCGACCTCGCCACGGTGCTCAAGTACGGGCTCGCCGCGCGGCGGAGGCAGCGGATCCGCGACGTGCTGATCGTGCTCCTCGCACTGATCGGGATCGGCTTCCTGTTCAGCGAGGAGCCGCAGTGGTTCACGCTGGCGCTCTTCGCCGGGTGGGCGGTCATGTTCATCGAAACCCTCTCGGCCCGCTACGGGTTCCTCTCCGCGCAGCTGCGGCGCGACGCCTTCGACCCGGCGAACGCCCCCGTGCCGAGCAATCGGCACGCCGCGGCCCGGCTGGCCGAGATCGCGGGCCAGGACCGGGGAAATCTCACGGTCTTCGCCGATTACACACCGTTCGCCGGCCACGGGGGCACCATCGACACCTGGTCGTTCACCCTCAACGTGGCCAAGGCCGTGGAGGGCGAGGACGTCGTCGAGTTCACCGTGCAGGAGTTGCACGACTTCATCGCGGGCTCGGTCCGCGACCTCGGTCTGCCCGGCGTCCTGGTCGAGGACCGGGTGTTCGTCAGCGGCCACGACCTGCTGCACGATCTCGAACCGCCGGTGCGGCAGGCGATCCTGCCCGATGAGCTGGCCGCTCCGGCCACGCACGCCGACGACGCTCTGCTCGCACGGCTGCGCGAGGACCCCGAGTGCCGGGCGCGCCCGTACCTGACCGTGCGCGTGACGGGCTGGAACGGCGATCTGGTCGTGACGATGTTCCTGCGGTTCGTGCTGTCGGCGCAGAAGGACCTGCTGTTCGTCGAGGCCAACTACTCGCTGCTGCCGCCGGTGAAACGGCGCTACCAGCAGATCGACCAGCTGCTGCGCAGCCCGACCGCCAGGCAGTTGGGCCGGCTCGCGCTGCTGAGCCTCCTCAAGATCGTGCCCGCCGTCTTCGAGGGCGTGCAGCGCATTCTCGGAATTCTCGGCTCGCCGCTGGCGCAGGTCTTCAAGTCGCTGCGCGAGCGGCGCGAGATCACGCAGGAGCGGACCTTCAACTACGGGGCGACGATGAGCCTGCGCGAAGCTGCCGCCGACAACCGCTACCACCGGTACTTCCAGCAGCTCGACAAGGAGATGTACGCCAAGCTCGCCGAGCGCCGGGTGATGGACGCGCTGGAGCAGTTCCTGGCCGACCACAACGTCGACACCAGCGATCTCAACGAGCGCCAGACGACGATCCTGAACAACGGCGTGTACGTGACGGGGCAGGGGAAGCTGAACGCGATGAGCGTCGCCGCGGGCACCAACGCTATCGCCAGGACGGTCCAGGCCGTCCGGAACGCGGCACCGAACAACAGGCAGGGATGAGCCATGGGCGACAACTACGGGATCCAGATCGGCGGCTCGGGCAGCCTCCGGGCCGAGTCGGTGGCCGCCGGCCAAGGGGCGCAGGCCATTTCCGCGGGTGGCTCGGAGGAAGTGCGGGAACAGGTGCGCGTGCTGCTCGCGGCACTGCGGGCCGCGCGCGACGAGGGCGGGCTCGACAGCGACGATGTGGTGGCCGACGCCGAGCTGCTCGACGCGGAGATCAACGACGACAGCCCCGACAAGTCGAAGGCCCTGGGACTGCTGAACAGGCTCTCGTCCGCCGTGGCGCAATTCGGCGACCTCGCGACCGCGGTGCGGAACACGCGGGACGCCGTGGATTCGTTGTTGGCCTGACCGGGAAGAGGCAGTATGGCGCATCAGGCGGAGCCGGGAGATCTCGTCGGTGGGCGCTACCGGCTCGTGCTCGGCTCCGGCCACCGCTGGCGGGCACGAGCCGAGGACAGCGGCGCAGAGGTTTCCCTGGAGTGGGCCCGGTTGTCCTCGGCGGATGAAGCGGCCGAGCACGCCGCCCGGTTCGAACGGGAACGCACCGAACGCGAGCAGCTCCAGGCTGCCGCGCTGCGTGCCTGCCCCGACCTCGTCTTCGTCGATGACGTGATCGCCGACGCCGACGTCCTGTGGTCGGTGACCCGGCTGGTCGAGGGCCGCACGCTCACCGAAGACGTGTCGGCCTACGGGCCGATGGAGACCGAGACCGCCAGGACGATCGCCCGTGATCTCCTGAAAGCACTGGCGGCCGCGCACGAAGCGGGGATCGTGCACGGCGCGCTCTCCCCCGCCACCGTGCGGCTGACCGGCGATGGCAAGGCGCTGCTCACCGGCTTCGGCACATCCGACGACGAGCAGGCCTACCGCGCGCCGGAGCGGGACCACGAGCGGCACGGAGACCTCTTCGCGCTCGGCGCGACGCTGCACTTCGCGCTCACCGGCGCACCACCCGTGCTTCCCGGCAGCGCGGCTGGGGACATCGGTGAGCTCAGATCGCTGATCTCTCGGCTGCTCGCCGAAGATCCGCGGCAGCGGCCGACCGCGGTCGAAGCACTGGCGCTGCTCGAACCTCCCCCGGCTCCGGCCCAGCACATCGCACCGCCGGCACCGAGCCCCGCACCGCCGAAGCCGTACTCGGTGGCACCCGTGGTGGGTCTCGTGCTGGTCGTCGGTGTGCTCATCGCGGTCATCATCGGCCTCGGCCAGTCCGAGTCCTCCAGCGACGCGGACTCCGATTCGAGTGCGGAAAGCACCTACAGCGAAGAGGAGACCACCAGCTACGACGAGACCAGCGAGTACGAAACGAGCGAGGAGGAGACCAGCGAGGCGGAGGAGACCACCCCGGAGTACGACCCCACCGAGGAGGCGTTCGACGAAGTCGAGGCCGGGCAGTGCCTTCCGATCTACCGGGACACCGACGGGGAGTGGTCCGCATCGATGCCGCCCGGCCCGGTCGCGTGCAACGATCGCCGCGCCGGAGTGTTCCTGGTCGTGAGCACCACCATGAGCGCCGACGACTGCCAGTCCACATCGGACGACTACACCTCGTGGAGCTACACGGGGAGCTCGGGCACGACGACGCTGTGCCTGGACCGCGTCTGGGTGCCGCGATACTGCATCCCGGTCACGTTCAACAGCGACGACACCTTCTACTACGGCAAGGACTACGCGGTCGAATGCGACGGCAGCGACCTTCCCGAGGGGTACGACAGCACCCTCCTCGTCGTCAGCGTCCGCGATGCCTCGGAAAGCTGCCCCTACAGCCCCGGCTGGTCCTTCATCGCGGACGAGGGCAGCAGCCGGGTGTGCCTGGCCCGGCCGGCATAGCCCGGCGCATCACGCGGTGGGCACCATCGAGATGGCCAGCCGGTTGTAGGTGTTGATCAGCGAGACCGTCCACACCAGGCAGACGATCTGGGTGCGGTCGAAGTGCTCGGTCGCCGGGAGGTAGTCCGCGTCGGGCACTCCGCCGCTGAGCCGGGTGATCGATTCGGCCAGCCGCAGCGCGGCCCGCTCCGCCGCGGTGAAGTGCTCCGATTCCGCCCAGTTCGCCAGCTCCCGCAACCGGTGCTCGGACTCCCCGCTGTCGAGCGCCTGCTTCGAGTGCAGCTGCTGGCAGTACCCGCAGCCGTTGATCTGCGAGGCGCGCAGCCGCACCAGCTCGATCAGCCGGGCGTCCAGTCCCGCCTGCCGGGCGAGGTCCTCGGCGTCGCGGCTGAGCTGGTGCAGCGCGGTGAACGTCGTCGGCGTCGTGCCGCCGATGTCGAACCGGAGGCTGGTCACATCTGTCATCGTGCGGTCTCCTTCTCGAGTTCGGCCGCCATGGCGGTGACCGTGCGGCGGCACACCTTGCCGGTCGCGGCGAGCGGCAGTTCCGGGAGCCGGAGCAGGTATTCCGGCAGTTTGCGCCGTTCCAGACCGCGTTCGGTGGCCAGGAACTCGGTGATGTCGGCCAGCGTGAGCTCAGGCGCGGCCGCCGCCTGGCTGATGCACGCGCACATCCGCTCCCCCAGGTCCGCGTCCGGCACGGGGACGCACGCCACGTCCACGATCGCGGGGTGCGCGCTGAGCTCGCGCTCGACCTCCGCCGGGCTGATCTGGTAGCCGCCCCGGGACACCACCTGCTTCAGCCTGCCGAGCACGTGCAGCCTGCCGTGCTGGTCGAACGTGCCGAGGTCGCCGCTGCGCACCCAGCCCTCCGGGGTGCGGTAGCGGGCGTCGAGCTCGGCGTCGGCGACGTAGCTCAGCGGTGTCATCGGGCCCCGCGCCCAGATCTCGCCGGTCGGCGCGTCGACCCCGTGCTCGTCGACGATGCGGATGTCGGCGACCGCGGGATCCGGCGTGCCGGTTCCGGGGACGTCGCCGGTCCTGGCGGTGTGGCAGTTGATGCCGTCCGACGAACCGTAGATGGTGATCACCTGGCACCCGAAGCGCTGCCGGCAGGCGGCCGCCGTCACCTCGGGCAGCGGCGCGCCGCTGGACACGACGGCCTGGAGGCTGGAGAGGTCCTCCTCCGGCGTTGCGGGGTGTCCGGCCAGCCGCCGCAGCATGGTCGGCACTCCGAACAGGTGCGACGGGCGGTGCCGCGCGACCATGCGCAGCGCCTCGGCCGCGTCGAAGCGGTCGGCCAGGATCAGCGTGGAGCCGAGCGCGGTGAGGCTCACCACCGCGCACGAACCGTAGGACGTCGCCGTCTTCACCAGCAGGAGACCGCGCATCGGGCCGTCGCCGCGGTGCAGGGCGCGGACGTAGTTCGCCCGGCCGCCGCCCATCGCGTTGTGCGAGTAGGCGATCATCTTCGGCTCCGCCTGCGAACCGGAGGTCACCAGGATGCGAGCCGGGCCATCGGGATCGATCGGCGACGGCTCCCAGCTGTGCTCGTACGGGGCTTCGTCCAGCGACCCCGAGCCGAAGGTGAAGACTTCGCGCAGGTGCGGCAGTTCGGCGGCCACCGCCGCATCCGCCTGGTCGGCGAAGATCGCCGCGGTGGCGCGGGAACGCCCGAGCAGGCTCCTGGTGTCGCGGCTGCCCGGCCCCGCCGGGTACGGGAGGGCGACCGCGCCGACGGCCACGACCGCGAGTTCGGCCACGAGCGCGCGCCAGCCGTTGGGCAGCCTGATCCCGACGATGTCGCCGGGCCCGAGCCCCGCGCCGGCGAGTGCGGCGGCGATCCGGCGCACCTCGCGGTCCAACCCGGCGTAGTCGAGCGTGCGCTCGTCGTCGATGACCGCTTCCCGCCCGGGGTGGGCGCGGACGCGTTCGCGCAGCAGCGCGTAGAGGTCGCGGTCCGGGCAGTCGCCGCGCTCGACCCACCGGCGGCGCAGGTCCGCGGGCACCAGGTCGCGGATCTCGATGCCGTTGCGGGAAATCCAGGTCACGAGAACTCCCAGGGAGCGAGCGGGAAGGCGTGGGTGTCGCGGCCGAGGGCGGCGGCGAAGCGCGGGTCGGCGGCCAGCTGGCGGAGATCGGTGCACACCGGGGTCACCACGGTCTCCACCTCGGAGAGCTCCGCTGCCCAGAAGCCGCTGGGCCGCTGCCGCAAGCGTTCCGGGACGGTGTCCGGTGCGGTTCCCAGAGCCGCGGCGAGCCGCGCCGGATCCGTCCCGGACAGCACGGCGAAGCCGTCCGAAGTACGCAGCGGCTGATCCAGCACCGAGCGTCGCGGTGGCCGGGGCACGACACCGGCGCTGGAGAACAGCGAGCTGTCCACCCGCACTCCCTCCCCGGTGCGCTGCCGGTGCAGCAGCGCGGCCAGGACGCCCATCGCGCTCACCGCGCCGCCGAGCACGTCGGTCAACGTCATCAACGACGGCGCACTCGGCTCGTCCGCGGACTGCACCGCGGCGGCCAACCCGCTGTGCGCCTGCACCAGGAAGTCCGTGCCCACCGGCGGCTCCGGCCACCGCAGGGGTTCCCAGCCCGACGACCACGCGTAGACCAGACCGGGGCTGACCCGGGCCAGGTCCCCGGCGTCGAGGGCCAGCTGCGCGGCCTTGCCCGGCGCCCAGTTGTGCACGAAAGCGTCCGCGTCGGCGACGAGTTCGCACAGCTCGCGGCGACCGCTCGGGCTCTTGACGTCCAGCTCGACGGTTCGCTTGCCGTCGTTGAGCGCCCGGAACCGCGCCGAGCAGTCACCCGACATCGGCGGAACGCCGCGCATCGCGTCGCCGCCCGGCGGTTCGACCCGGACGACCTCAGCACCCAGCATCCGCAGCAGGTGCCCGACCAGCGGTCCCTGGATCCGCCTGGTGGACTCCACCACGACGATGCCGTCCAGCGGTGCGACACCGCGCCGCTGTGCGAACCGCGCCGTGCCCGGCAGAGCGCGGAACGCGCACGCGGGCACCGCGGCAGGCGGCGCCGGATCGTCCCGCACCGGCAGCACGCTCACCCCGGCGGATGCGGCCACCGACGCCACGGTGCCGTAGTCCACTTCTCGCAGCGCCCGGTGCAGCGCCTCCGGCAGATTCGCCGCGGCGGTCGCGAAGCGCTGCTGGAACGGCCACCAACCGTCGGCTACGGCACCCGAATCCGCGCCGAGCTCCGCCCAGAACCGGAGCCAGCCCTCGGCGTGCAGCACTTCCAGCTCGAAGCGGACGCCGTCCCGGCTGGTGAACGGCGGGCGCCCACCGGCCTGCCAGGTCTCGACCCAGTCATCGTCGGTGGTGGCGACCGCGAGGTACTGCTGCACGGACAGCAGCGCGGCCTCCGCCACCGAAGTCCGCACGGAGCTGAACCGCGCACCGCGTGCCCGCGCCAGCGACGCGGCCAGAACGCCTTGCGCCGCGAGCACCCCGGCCAAGGTGCTGGCGTAGTCGACGCCGAGGCGCCGCGGACGGCCTGCCGCACGCCCGTGCACGTGCATGATCCCGCACGCGGCCTGCACGGCCTGCTCATCGGGCAGCTCGCGCTCGACCGGCCCGGCCCAGTCGATGTCGCACGCCAGCGCTTCGGGTTCTCCGGGCAGGGCCCGCAGCTGGTCGGCCGCGACGCGGGCCGCCACCTCCGGCCCCGTCCGCACCGCCGTCAACGGTGCTGTTCCTTCCGTCCCTGCACCGAGTAGATGACGCTGGAGGACGCGCGGAACGACGGATCGCGCATCACCTCGCGGACCGCGTGCAGCTCCTCGCCGGTCATGCCGACCGACAGCAGCCCGTCCCACAGGTGGTAGGTGTGGTGCAGCTGGAGGCCGATGTCCGGCGAGCCCGCGTGCCGCGGCCGGGCGCTGGGCAGCGGATCGACGTCGACGAGCCCGGCGGCGCGCATCGCGCGGGCCACCTGCCGCCCCCAGGACGGGTCGCCGCCGTTGCGGCGCATGAGCTCGCTCTTGGCCGCGAGGAACTTCTCGTACAGCCGCGCGGATTCGTCGTCGGGCGCGAGCAGCACCGGCTCGTAGGAGGTGTCGAACTCGTCGATCTGCAGCCAGCCACCGGGCTTGAGCGCCCGGACCAGCTTGGCCAGCACCGCGTCCCGCTCGGCGAGGTGCTGCAGGACGAGCCGGGCCACGATCAGGTCGAAGTGGTCCTCCGGCAGCGGATCGGCGGTGATGTCGTGCTCCGCGGTGGACATGTTCGGATGCGCCGGGATGTCGGTCAGCTTCACGTCGGTGGCCAGCACACTCCCGGTCGGTCCGACCCGGTCGGCGAGCCACCGCGCGACGCTCCCGCCGCCGCAGCCCACCTCCAGGCAGTGCCAGCCCTCGCCGACGCCGGTGGCGGCGAGCCGCTCGGTCGTCAGCGGGTCGTACGCGGCGGCGAGGCACCGGTGCTGCTCGCCGCTGTGCGGGTTGTGGTTGTCGAAGACGTAGCCGCCCGGGGCGGTCTGGACGTGCGTCACTGCAGTTCCCCTCAGAGCTTGGTGGTCAATGGCTTGCTCGGGTGGTCGCTTGGCGGAACCTGAGTGCTTCCCCGGACTGCGGGTGCCCCTCCTGATGCATGAACGAATGCACGGCGGAGGGGCCGTCCTCGCCCAGAGAGCCACCCAGTGGCGGGCCACCGTACCCGCCGGTGGTCACCCTGCATACGTGCTCGAAGCGGCTGCCGCCGCTTACAAAGGCGAGGACGGCTACGCCGACAGTGCCCTCAAGTCCATCGGCCGGTGCCGCACGTGGCGGTGCTGCCGGTCAGCTGTTCGCGCAGGTCCATGCGGCGCACCTTGGCGGTGCCGGTGCGGGGCACGTCGTCCCAGCGCAACGACACCGGCTCCTGCATCTGCGGCAGTCGCCGGCACGCGCGCCGCCACGCGGCGGGCGAAAGAGTTCCGTCGGCGGTGATGATCACGGGCAGCGGCGGCTTCCCCGGTTCGGCGAGCAGCACGCACTCCAGCGCTTCCGGCAACCGGTCCTCGAGGACGTCCTCGATCTCCAGGCAGCTGCCGTCGGGCGTGCGGTCGACCTCGCGGTCCAGCAGTCGCACGCTGCCGTCCCACCGGCGGACGCCGAGGTCGCCGGTGATCCACCACCCGCCCACCTGCTTGTCCGACCAGCGCTGGGACTCGCCGAGGTAGTCCAGGCAGCGGGCCGCAGTGCGGGCCAGCACGAGCCCCGGCTGCCCGGGGCGCACCGGGCGGAAGGTGTCCGGGTCGACCAGCCGCAACCTGGTCTTGACCGGGATCGGGCGTCCGACGTCGTGCGCCGCCTGGCGGCGGGCCAGCGACCGGCGGGTGTGGAAGCGGAAGGTGAGCGGCCCGGTCTCGGTCTGCCCCCAGCCGTCCATCCACAGTGGATTCCGCTGCCGGCTGGCGGTCAGGTAGGCGCGGATCGTCGGCGGGTGCACCGCGTCGTAGGTGCTGATGTAGAGCCTGACCCGGCGGAACGGGTTGTCGAGGCGTTCGGTCAGCGGCCGGAACCGCACGTAGGACGCGGGCAGGCCCTCCATGATCGTGGGCGGGTGCGCTCGCAGCACCGGGTCGGCGCGGTTCGGGTCCTGGCCGGTCAGGATCACGACCTCGCGAGGCGCCATGCTCATCACCACGGCCGTCCAGCAGAAGGTGCGGCCGTGCGCGTAGGAGCTGGCGGTGGCCACGACGTCGTCGCCGCGGACCCCGATCTTGGGCACCCGCCGCGCCTCGAACCGGGCCAGCTCGCCGATGATCGTGCGGGTCGAGTGGACCACGAGCTTCGGCACGCCGGTGGTGCCGGAGGTGTGGTCGATCACCAGCGGCTCGTCCTCCCCGCGCCGCTGCGGGGCCGGAACCCGGCCCCCGCGCACCTGATCGAGGTGCACCGCGCCGGGCACCGCGACGTCCGAGGTCACCGTGACGCGGGCGAAGGACGTCAGGTCGGTACCCGCCGCGCGGCACCGCTCCAGCTGACCGGCGGTGGTCATCAGCACGGCAGGTGCGAGCCGTTCGAGCAGGATCGCCAGCGCGTCCGGGGACAGCTGCGCGGACAACTGCGCGGGCACCGCACCGACCCGCGCCGCGGCGCAGGCGAGCAGGTCGTAGTCCCAGTGGTTGTCCTTCAGGATCGCCACCCGGTCACCGCGCCCCGCACCGGCGGCCGACAGCCAACCGGCGGCGTCGCGGACGAGCCCGGCCAGCGCCACCGCGCCGTACTCCGTGCCACCGTCCGGGGCGATGTCGAACGGCCGGTCCAGGTGCACGGTGGTCGCGGTGCGGCGCGCGGCGCACTCGTCGAAGAGCACACCCATGTCATGCGGTCTCAACGGGAGTTCTCCAGGTCCTCGGTCCGGATCGGCAGGCGCTTGCTGAACACCGGTCGCACCAGCGGGCGGAGCCGGCTGAGGACTCGCGACGCGGCGAGCGCTCCGGCACGCACCGCGCCTTCGCTCGCCGGGCGCAGCATCACCCAGTCGCCCGCGTAGTCGACCGGGCCGACCGGACGAGCCATGAACCGGGCTCTCCGGTGCAGCGCGGCCGGTGTGGCCTCGGGCAGCCCGAAGCGGTGGCGGTGCACGAAGTTCAGCCGGTTGACCGCGTCGAAGCCCGGCAGGTAGCGCGGCACCGCACTGGTCAGCCGATCGATGATCTCCGCGTCCGGGGCCGACAGCAGATCCGGGATCGTCGCGGCGTTGGCCATCAGCGTCAGCAGGCCCTTGCCCGCCGGTGCCCGGCCGGGGTGCTTCTCGTGGTCGAGCACGATCGCCGACAGCACCTGCTCCTCCACAGCGGGCGTGAGCAGCACGTACGGCCGGTCGCCGCCGGGTACGGACAGCGGCGCGTCCAGCAGGCAGCTCACCTTCAGCGCCGGGGTGAAGGTGCACGCGGCGAGGAATTCCGCTTCCTCCGCCGGTGGATTCGCGTGCAGCTCGGCGGCGACGGGAGCCGGTACGCACAGCAGCACCGAGCGCGCGGTGACCACGTCCTCGCCGGTCTGCAGGCGGGCACCGCCGTCCTCGGCGATGACCTGGTGCACCGGCTGCCCGGTCGCGACGTCCAGCTCGGCGGCCAGCCGGCGGGCCGGGGTGTCCATGCCGTCGCGGTAGGTGCACCAGGTGCCCGCGCTGCCCACCGACAGCAGCAGGTTCACCATGACCGCTGCGGCCGATCGCTCCGTGTTCCAGCCGAAGAAGCTCCCGGCGACCGGCTGGAAGAGGTAGTCGTGCAGGTCCGGGTGGTAGCGGCGGGCGAAGTCGGCGACGGTCTCGGCGGCCAGCAGGCTGCGCTCGGGGCGGTCGTCGTCGAAGTCCCCGCGGTGCCGGAACGCCCACGCCTGGAAGCGGATCAGGTCGAGGTGCGCGCGGCAGGAAAGGCCGGCGCCGCTGAGCAGCGCGCGTGCCTCGGCGACACCGGCGTGCGCCTGCCCGTCGCGCCAGACCGCCAGCGGCCGTCCGATGCGCGGCACCTCGTCCTCGGTCAGCCCGAGCCGGGTGATCAGCTCCCAGGTCGCCCGGTAGCCGCTCGGGGAGATCTGCTCGGCCCCGGTGTCGATGGTCCAGCCGCCATGACGTGCGCTGGCCATCCGCCCGCCGACCTGCGGCGCGGCTTCGAACACCCGCACCGACAGACCGGCCCGCCGCAGTTCGTGCGCCGCCGTCAGCCCGGCGAGACCGGCGCCGACCACCGCGACGTCCAAGTCTGTCCCGCCTCTCCGCGATTCACAGTGGTGGTTGCGTTCGGGACTGATCTCGCGTATCGCGGTTTCTTGTGGCTGAGCTGCGTCACGGTCCCCTGGGGTGCGGTCGGGCGGGACTGGAGTTGGCACAGGACGCCCCTCGGGGTTGCTCACGCGAGGATCCCCGTTCCGATCAGCAGGTTCGCCAGGACCAGCAGTGCCACGTACGTGCGGTGCACGGTGAAGCCGAGCTTGCGGGCGCGCATGATGTCACCGCGGCCGAAGCCCAGGTAGTACTGGCGGGCGCGCAGGATCGTCGCGGGCAGCATGAGCAGGACGAACCACGCGGGCGCCACTCCGGTCAGCGATGCCGCCGCGACGAGCACGAACTCGCCCGCCGACAGCGCGCCGATGAAGATCGCGTTGCCGCGCGGGGAGGTCAGCGCGGCCACCGTCGGCCGGCCGACCGCGCGGTCGCCCTCGACGTCGTTGGTGTTGGAGTACACCCCGAACATCAGCGGTCCCATGCCGAACAGCACCGCCTGCACCAGCAGGAAACCGGAGAACTCGCCGGTCGCCAGGCCGTACGGGCCGAACACCAGCGCCACCCCGAGCGCGACCAGGAACGCCTCCTGGAACCCGTGGTAGCTCAGCTTCATCCCGTAGGAGTACTGCAGCGAGATCACGTAGGTCGCGGCGATCAGCACCACGGTCCACATCGGACGATACGGGGCCACCGCGATCGCCCCGGCCCACAGCAGCGCACCGGCGCAGGCCGTGATCCAGGCGAACCGCATCGCCTCGGCCTCGGTCAGCGTCCCGGCCACCAGCGGCTTGCGCAGCTTCTTGCGCAGCGGGTTGTTGGGCCCGTAGTTCTCGATGTCGCTGCCGTCGCGGTAGCCGGTCACGTCGTCGAGCGCGACCATCGCGACGATGGTGCAGACCTCGCCCGCCAGGAACAGCAGCAGCATCGGCACGGTGCCGGGCGCCACCGCCGCGACCGGCAGCAGCACCGCGGCGGAAACCACCAGGATGCCGATGTAGTAGTCGAACACGTCGAGCTTGCCCAGCCGCAGGTAGCTGCGGAACTTGCTCTCCTGGCGGGTCTCCGGGCCCGCGCCGCGGGCGAGGTTGACGTCACTGGTCATGGTTGGCGTTCCTCCGTCGGTCGCCGAACTCGCAGACGGCGTCGGCGATGCGCGCGACGTCCGCGTCGGTGAGGTGCGGGTAGATCGGCAGCGCCAGGATCCGCTCGCTCGCGTGCTCGGCGTTCGGCCAGCACCCGTCGGCCGGGGCGTGCGGGGCGAACGCGGCCTGGCGCGGAAGCGGCTGCGGGTAGTAGACGTGCGAGGCGATGCCGCACTCCGCGAGGTGGTCGCGCAGTTCGTCACGCCCTTCGACCTGCAGGCAGTAGACGTAGTAGCAGCGCCCGTCGCGGCCTGGCGGTGGTGCGACGATGCCGCGGTCGGCCAGCGGCGCGAATCGTTCGGTGTAGTGGTCGGCGATCGCGGCCCGGCGCTCCAGCCGTTCCGGGAAGCCCGCGAACCGGTGCAGCTGGAAGGCCGCCTGGATCTCGTCGAACCGGCTGTTGGTGCCGATGGCCTGGTGCACGAACCGCTGCCCGTCCTGGCCGTGGTTGCGCAGCACCCGCACCCGGTGCCCGAGCTCGGCGTCCCGGGTCGCCACCGCGCCGCCCTCGCCCGGCATGCCGAAGGACTTCACCTGCACGAAGGAGAAGACGCCCGCCTCGCCCCACATCCCGGCGGGCGTGCCGTCCAGCACCGCTCCCTGCGCGACCGCGGAGTCCTCCAGCAACCGCACGCCGTGCCGCTCGGCCACCGCCGCAAGGCGTGGCATGTCGGCCATCACCGAGAACATGTGCGCCGGCATGATCGCCTTGGTGCGGTGGTTGATCAGCCGCTCGACGGAGTCCGGGTCGACGACCATGGTGCGCCGGTCGATGTCGGCGAACGCGGGCTGCGCGCCGACCTCCAGCACCGCCGAGGCCAGCGGCGCGCAGCCGAACGCGGGCACCACGACCTCGTCACCCGGGCCGATCTCCATCGCGCGCAGCACGAGGCCGAGCGCGGCGGTGCCGCTGCCGCAGGCCACCACGTCGGCAGCACCGAGCGAGTCGCGCAGCACCTCCTCGAAGCGCCGGGTGTGCTCGCCGAGGATGAACTTCTGCTCGGGCGCGGTCGCGATCTCGCGGATGAGGTCGAGCATGACCTTGCGGTCGCTCTCGAACAGGTCCGGTGGGAAGAAGGGGATCCCGGGTTCCATCAGGCGCACCTCCGGGCACCGAAGTCGCTGATCGCCGCGCACACCCGGTCCAGCTGGTCGAGGGTGAGGTCCGGGTACAGCGGCAGCGCCACCGCCCGCTCGCTCGCGGCCTCCGCGCGCGGGAAGTCGCCGCGCCGGTGGCCGTGCCCGGCGAAGCACGGCTGCAGGTGGAACGGCACCGGGTAGTAGCTCTCGGTGCCGATCCCGCACCGGTCCAGGTGGGCCACCAGCTCGTCGCGGTGCTCGACCTCGATCAGGTAGACGTACCAGACACCGGCGGAATCCGGTGCGGTGTCGGCGATCTCCGGCAGCCGGACGACGCCGGGCGCCCCGGTCAGCCGCTGCCGGTAGGCCGCGGCGAGCTCCGCGCGGCGGGCGATGTCGGCGTCCAGGCAGGTCAGCTTGGCCGACAGCACGGCGGCCTGGATGTCGTCCATCTTGCTGTTGGTGCCCGCCATCCCGGTTTCGGTGGCGATGCCGGGAAAGTTGTCGATGGTGCGGCCGAACCGCCCGTGGTGGCGCAGCCCGGACACCAGCTCGGCGATCCGCGGATCGTCGGTGAGCACCGCACCCGCGTCGCCCAGCGCGCCCAGCGTCTTCGACGGGAAGAACGACAGGACGCCGCCGGCGCCGTGCAGCCCGGCGTGGACGCCGCGCTGCCGCATGCCGATGCCTTCCGCGCTGTCCTCCAGCACGGTCAGTCCCCGGCGCCCGGCGACCTCGGACAGCGCGGCCATGTCGGCCATCTGGCAGAACAGGTGCGCGGGCAGCACGAACCGGGTGCGCGGGCCGGCGACGCGGTCGACCTCGGCCGGGTCCAGCGCGTAGGTGACCGGGTCGACGTCGGCGAACACCGGGCGGCCGCCGGCCAGCACGACCGAGGTCGCAGTGGCGACGAACGAGTAGACCGGGACGATCACCTCGTCACCGGGCCGCAGTCCTGCGGCGCGCAGCAGCAGGACCAGGGCGTCGGTTCCGCTGTTGACGCCGACCGCGAAGCGGGCGCCGGTGTAGTCGGCGAGGCTTCGCTCGAACTCGGCGACCTGGCGGCCGTGGGAGAACTTCCCGTTGTCGAAGACCTCCTCGACCCGCGCGCCGATGTCCGGCCAGAGCCGGTCGAACGTGCGGGCCTGCGAGAAGAACGGGATCGGATCCGCCGCGCCCTCCTGCCGGAGCCCGGGGGTTTGCGTCCCGCGGGACAAGAAGACCACACTCCTGACTGGGTGCTGAACTGATCGAGACAGGCACGAAACTAGCCGAGGAGCAACTCAGATCACCAACTCTTTGGTTGATCACTCCACATTTTCACCCATACCGGTTACGTATGTCGCGGAGATTGTCCCCAGTATTCGAAGCGGTTTCGGCTATGGGTAAGGTTCCATCGCGATCAACGACGATCCGTCCTATGTAGACGATCCGTCCTCATCTCCCCTTTTCCTCCACAAAGGACGTTCATGCTGCACGCACTCGTGCTCGGCCTCGGCCGCGCGGGCGCCGGCCTGCACCTGCGGGTCCTGACCAAGGCACGGGCCGCGGCCCCCGAGCTGTTCCACCCGGGCCCGGTGATCGGCTGCGACCCCGCACCGGGCGCGCGCCAGGACCTGCCCGGCACGATCACCACCGATTCCCTCGCAGCGGCGGCGGAAATGCTGGACCCGCAGCGCACCGTCGTGCACGTCTGCACGCCGCCGGACACCCGCGCCGCCGTGCTCACCCGATTGGCCCAACACGGTTTTCGCCGGGCCATCGTCGAGAAACCGCTCGCCACCGGCCTCGGCGACCTCCGCGAGATCGACACCCTGCGCCGGCGCCACGGGCTCGACCTCGTGGTGGTGTCGCACTGGATGGCCGCCGAGCTCACCGAGCGGATCACCGCGCTGGTCCGCGGTGGCGACCTCGGGGATCTGCGGTCGATCCGGTTCATCCAGGACAAACCCCGGTTCACCCGCTCCGCGGCAACGCACGGGCATCCGACCGCCTTCGACGTCGAGCTGCCGCACTCGCTCGGCGTGGTGCTCCAGCTGGCCGGACCCGCCGAGGTGGAGCGGGCGGCGTGGACCGACATGCACGGCCCGGACACCGTGCTCCCCGCCATGGGCAGCGCGCACCTGGTGCTGCGCCACACCGGCGGCATCACCAGCGAGCTCTCCTCCGACCTCGCCTCCCCCGTCCAGCAACGGCGGATCACGGTGGAGCTCACCGGCGGCCGGATCACCGGCCACTACCCGATCAGCGACCAGGACGACCACGCGCAGCTGCTGGTCGACGGGCAGCGGCAGGTCTTCCGCGACGACGCGCTGACCCGGTTCGTCCTGCGCGCCTACCAGCACTTCCAGGACCCGGCCCCGATCGAGCACCCCACGCTGCAGGTGCACCGCGAGGTCGTCCGCCTGCTCGCCGAAGCCAAGCGGAGCTGCCTGCGGGCAGCCGAGAGGAGTTCCAGCCATGCGCGGTGAAACCGCGGTCAACCGGCTCGCCGGGATCGGCGACGAGGCGGCGGTCGGCCTGCCCGGCCAGATCGCCGCCATCCGCGAACTGGGCTGGTCCGCCGTTGAACTGCGGACCGTGGACGGCATCGCGCTCGGCGACCTCGACGCATCGCAGTTCACCGCGATGCGCTCGGCCCTCCGCGCCGCCGAGCTCGACGTGGTGTGCCTGGCCTCCCGGATCGGCAACTGGGCACGACCGATCACCACGCCCTTCGCCGACGACCTGCGCGAGCTCGACGTGCTGGCCGGGCAGTGCGCCGAGCTGGGAACCCGGTTCATCCGGATCATGTCCTACCCGAACGACGGCCTGCCCGAAGCCGACTGGCGCGACCGGGTGCTGGACCGCATCGCGCGGCTGGCCGAGCGGGCGGCCGGGCACGGTGTCGTCCTGGTGCACGAGAACTGCGCCGGGTGGGCGGGCCACGACGCCGAGCGGATGCTCCGCCTGATCAGCGAGGTGAACAGCCCGTCGCTGCGGCTGCTCTTCGACGTCGGCAACGGCATCGACCACGGCTACGACGCCCACGAGCTGCTGGTGCGGATCCTGCCGCACGTGGTGCACGTCCACGTCAAGGACGCGGTCGGGACACCCGGCAACGCCGAGTACGTGCTGCCCGGCGACGGCCACGCCCGGGTCGCCGAGTGCCTGCGGCAGCTGTTGACCGCCGGTTACACCGGTCCGCTGTCCATCGAGCCGCACTTCGCGACCCGCCCGCACGAAGGCCTGCGCGCGCACGGCTCGGCCGCGCAGCTGTTCGTCCAGGCCGGGCGACGCCTCGAACAGCTGCTGCGGACCTGTCCGGAAGCGGTCGCCTCCTGATGCGCGACGACATCGACGAGGAACTGCTGCTGCACCTGCTGTCCATCCCCACCATCGGCCTGCTGGAAAACTCGGCGGGCGATCCGCCACCACAGCTCTGGGCGGCGCAACGCGCCTACGCCAGCGCCGCGGTGGACATCGGGTTCCGAGTGGTGCACCACGCGAGCCCGAGCCCCGAGGTCCTGACACGCGAAGACGTGCCACTGACCGTGCGCCGCGCCGCCGAGGACCCGGAGTTCCTCGCTGCGCAGCCGAGCCTGCTGCTGCGGCTCGGTCCCGAACTGCCGCGTGCGGCCACCGTGATGTTCAACGTGCACCTGGACACCGTCGCCGGGCTGGAGCCCGTCGGCCGGAGCCGCGGACGGATCACCGGTCGCGGTGCGATCGATGCGAAAGGCCCGGCGGTGGCGCTGCTCTCCGGGATCCGGGACGCGGTGCGGCGCGAGCCGGCGGTGGGCCGTGACGTGGCTGTGCTCGTGCAGGCCGTGTCCGGCGAGGAGGGCGGTGCGATGGGCACCTTCGGCACGCGTCCGCTCGTCGAGGCCGGGCACGTCGGACGGCTGAACATCTTCTGCGAGCCGACCGGGATGCGCTACCTGCCGCGCAGCACCGCGTCGATGACCGCCCGCGTTCGGGTCGACGGCCGCGGTGCGATCGACGACCGGCCCGACGCCGGGCACAACGCCACGGTGCTGCTCGGCTTCCTCGCCCAGCACCTCGCCGCCGAACTCGACCCGCGGGACCGGCCCGGCAGGCTCTGCGTCGCGGGCCTGCACACCGGCCACCTGCACAACCGCGTCTACGGCAGCGGAGAACTACTGCTCAACCTCTCCTACGGCTCCCGGGAAGAAGGAGCCGCCGCCGAGGCGGCGTTGGGCGAAGCCGTTCGCGGTGGACTGCGGCGGTTCACCGAACTGTTCGCCGGGACCAGGGAGTTCGCGCGCACCGCGGCGGAGGCGATCGCCTGCACCGAGGTGGAATGGCTCAAGCGCGGCCTGCCGAGCCTGGACAACTCCGACCCGTGGGCCGAAGAACTGCTCACCCGCGCGGGCGCGACCCGCTGGCCCGACGACGAACCGGCCTTCACCTGCGACGCCATCTGGATGGCCGGGCAGCCCGACGCCTACACGGCGGTGCTGGGGCCCGGATCGCTGGACGGCAACAACGCGCACGCCGAGGGCGAGTACGCCGAGCTGGACGAGCTGCGGGACTTCGCCGCCGCCGTGTCCGCACTGATCACCGGATTTGCCGAGCACCACCGCGATACCGCTCCGAGAAAGGGGATTCTCGATGCCTCCGCATGACGCACGCGTCCGCGTGCCCTACGACGAGCTGCACTCGTTCGTCACCCGGCTGTTCACCGAACGAGGTGTGCCGCTGGAGCGCGCGATCACCGCGGCCGCCGCGCTCTGCCACGGCGATCTCTGCGGCTTCGACTCGCACGGCGTGTTCAACCTGACCCGCCTCTACCTGCGGTTGTTCGCCACCGACCGGGTCGATCCCGCCGCCGAGCCGGAGACCACGACCGACCTCGGGGCGTGCGCGGTCGTCGACGCGCGCCGGGCACTGGGCCTGTGGTCGGCCTCCGAAGCGATGGACGACGCCGTCGCGCGCGCCGGCCGGTACGGCATCGGCCTGGTGTCGGTCCGCGGCGCCACGCACTTCGGCTGCGCGGGCTTCCACGCGGCCCGCGCGGCCATGCACGGGATGGTCGGCATTATCGCGAGCAACTGCGGTGGTCAGCGCATCGCCCGCCCGCCGTTCGGGGCCCTGACGATGCTGGGCACCAACCCGCTCAGCGTCGCGGCCCCGGCACTGCCCGACCGCCCGTTCGTCCTCGACATGAGCACCACGGTGGTGCCCACCGGGAAGATCCGCACCGCGGCGAGCAGCGGCGAGGCGATCCCCGAGGGCTGGCTGGCCGACGACGCCGGCAACCCGGTGACCGATCCGGCCGAGTTCGACCGCCGCAACGCGCACCTGCGCTGGCTCGGCGGCACCCCGGACAACGGCGTCCACAAGGGCTTCGGCCTCGGGCTCGTCGTGGAGATCCTGTCCGCGCTGCTGCCCGGAGCGGCGTTCGGCCCCTCCCCCGACGCGCTCCGAGGCGATGGCGGGCCGCACGGACGGGACGACGACATCGGCTACTTCGTCCTGGCCATCGCCCCGGACCTGCTCCGCGAGCCCGGCCGGTTCGACCTCGACGCGCAGACGATGTTCAGCACCCTGCTCGACTGCCCGTCCACGGACCAGGAAGTCCGCTACCCCGGCTGGTGGGAGGCCGAGCGAGCCGCCGAACGGCTGCGCAACGGAGTCCCGATCCGCGAGCACGTCCACCGCGAACTCCTCGAACTGGGACTCAGCGGCCGCCAGCCGGTGGCCGGACGATGAGCCGCCGGATCGGAGTAGTCGGCCTCGGCGCGATCTCGAAGTACTACCTGCACGCCATCGCCGAACTGCCCGGCTGGGAGCTCGCAGCGGTCTGCGACGTCCGCGAGGCCGCACTCGCACCGCACCGCGGCCGCACGCCGTGCTACCAGGACCACCGCACGATGCTGCGCGAATCCGCACTGGACGCCGTGGTGGTGACGGTGCCCAACGACGTGCACGCCGAAGTGTGTAGCGACGCGCTGCGCCGGGGAATCCCGGTGTGCGTGGAGAAACCGCTGGCCGTGTCGCTCGACGACGGCCACGACCTGGTGCGGCTGTCCCAGGCCGCGGGAGTTCCGCTGTTCACCGCGTTCCACCGCCGCTACAACGACAACGTGCTGCGCCTGCTCGAACAGGCCCGCCGCCGCAGCGACGTCATCGCGCTGCGAGTCCGCTACCTCGAACTCATCGAGGAGCACATCGGCGGCGACACGTGGTACCTGGACCCGGAGCGGTGCGGCGGCGGATGCGTGGCCGACAACGGTCCGAACGCGTTCGACCTGGTCCGGCTGTTCCTGGGCGAGGTCGAGGTGGCGCGCGCCAACATCGCGCGCGATGCGGCCGGCACCGACCGGCAAGCCACCATCGAGCTGCGCTCGGCATCCGGCATCCCGGCGACCGTCGAACTCGACTGGTCGCACCCGGGTGAGACCAAGGACGTCGAGGTCCTCTTCGCCGACGGAACCCGGCTCTCGGCCGACATGCTGGCCGGGCACGAGGAGTTCAAATCCTCGCTGTGGCACGAGTACTTCGGCATCCTCGACGACTTCGCCACGACCATCACCACGCGACCCCCGACCCCCACCGGCGGCCTCGCCGCCCTGCAACTGGTCGACGCGACCTACCGAGCAGAACTACCCGAACCAGCCCTTGTCGCGGAGGAGACGAAGTGAACCTGGCAGAGGACGGCCCCAAGCGAGCGCTGACCGGAACACTGGTGAAGGTGCTGGTGCACCGCCGCGACCAGCGCGGCATGGCGCTCGAACCGCACGCCAGCCGCTGCGTGCAGCGCGGCGAGGTGCACGAGCTGGTGACCACCGACCACCAGGACACCGAGCAGGGGGCGCGGATCGACCGGGTCGGGTTCCTCGGCTTCGCCGAGATCGGCTGCGCCGGCGTGATCGATCGCGGCGACGAATTCTGGATCGGTGGCCAGCGCGTTGGGACCGTGCTCGGGTTCGACGCCTGTCACTTCCCGAACCACTACAACATCCTGATCAACACCGAGGTTCCCGTGACCGGTGCTGATCTGGAGCTGCAGCCGGAGATGCCGGTCGCCTTCACTCAGGCTCTGTTGCCGGTTGGGTCCTGCGCCGGGCGGTAGCCGCGGTTGGGCTTCCGGTTGTTCTCGTCGTGATCGGTGGGGCTGTGGTGCGCAGCTTGCCGTATTGCGGGTGGTTGCGGCTTTTTCTGTTGTGTTGTGGTGGGGGTCATCCCCGTGGTTTGGGGGATTGTGGGGGCTGTGGTCCGGATGTCAAGCCCGGCCTGGCGGCCGCCCCTTCGGGGTTGGCAGGCTTGACATCCGGACCACAGCCCCGTTTTGGCTTTATGTCACGGGGATGACCCGGTATGGAACGGACCCCGACCATCTTGGACACCTTGCGGGGAGCGTGGTGGCCGGGGCCTCTGCGGGTTAAGTGGTGGGTTGCTCCGTCATCGGCAGGTGGTGCGTCGGGTTGCTGTGGCGTGCGGGCTGGCGGCTAGTTGGTGTAGCCCCCAGGCGTGGGTGGTGGGTGGATGTCGCCTGCGGCGTGGCGTCCTAGGGGCATGCCGGTTCGGTTGTTTCTCGCTCGGGGTTTCGGCTCATCAGACGGTCAGGAACCAGATCCCGTCACTGGGTCGACTCGGTTTGCACAAACCAGAACTGCCGCCGCTGCTCTGGAAAGCCTGGGTCGTGACACATGCGCTCATGAATTAGACTGCCTTGTAAGGGTTTTCGTGTTCGATGCGTGTTGTGATCACCTGATTGTGGGACGGTTATTCGCTCGAAACCACGTTCGATTCTTGAGAGAATTGGTGCATGACACCGCTGATGACCACCCAGGACGCGACGCCCGCCGCTGGCGCGGGTGCGGTCGTGCCCGCCCTGCCCGCGTGGGACATGCCCACGCCGGGCGGGTCGTGGCCGCCCGCGGTGACCTCCCTGACCGATGCAGAACTCGCCTCCCGGATCGGCGAGGTGGAACGACAGATCCGCCAGGCCCGGATGGAGCAGCTGCGGTTGATCGCCGAAGCCGACCGCCGCCGCCTGCACGCTGCTCGTGGTGTGCGCTCCACGCAGGTGTGGCTGAAGAACCTGCTCAACATCGACGGCCAGGACGCCACGAACCGTGTCCGTATCGCCGCCGCCACCACCGCGCCGAACACCGGTGAGGCCACCGAGTCCACCACTGACGTCGCTGCTGGTGTCGCTGGGCCGGAGGTTGCGCTCCCGGCGACCGGGGAGGCATTGGCCGAGGGTGTGATCGGTCTGGAGCATGCGCGGGTGATCTCCCGCTGTGTGTCCCGGCTGCCTGAGCACGCCCAGCACCGTGCCGGTGAGGTGGAACGGTTGTTGGTGGAGAACGCCTGCCGTCAGTGCCCCCGTGATCTGGCCAAGCTGGCCGACCGGGTGCGCTACATGCTCGACGCCGACGGTGCCGTCGCGGACGAGCAGGCCCAGTTCGAGTCCCGGGAACTGCACTACGCGACCGCTCGTGACGGGATGCTGGTGATCAAGGCCCGGCTGGACCGCGAGACCGGGGCGAAGTTCGTTACCGCCCTGCGCCCGCTGGCGGCGCCGCGCCCGGAGTCCGACGGGGTCAAGGACCCGCGTACGGTCGGGCAGCGCAACGCCGACGGCCTGGCCACCCTGCTCGACCTGGTGCTCGACACCGACGGGATGCCCCGGACGGGTGGGCAGAAGCCGCACCTGATGGTCACCATCGACTACACGGACCTGAAAAACCAGCTCCCCACCACCGCCACTACCGGCACCAGCGGCGAGATCATCACCGCTGGTGGTGGGGCGGGGATGCTGGAAGGCACCGGCCAGTACCTCAGCCCGCAGACCATCCGCAGGATCGCTTGTGACTGCGAGGTCCTGCCCATGGTCCTCGGCGGCGACAGCCTTCCTTTGGATGTGGGGGCGTCGCAGCGGACCGCCCCGACCCACATCCGTGCTGCGTTGCTGGCCCGGGATGGCGTCTGCGCGTTCCCGGAGTGTGATCGCCCGGCGGGGACGCCGCAGGCCCATCACATCGTGCACTGGGTCGACGGCGGCCCCACCAGCCTCGACAACATGGTGATGTTGTGTGCCCACCACCATCGCACCATCCACAACCACCACTGGCACATCCAACTCGACCACAGCCGACCGGTATTCACACCACCGGCGAGTGTCGATCCGGCACGCACGCCCAGGTCTGGCGGGAGAGCTCAACCTGCCACGCATCGCCACGCCCTCCGTTCTCTGAACACACCACTGGAGGGCGGGCCGCCAGCGGCTCCACCGTTGGCGAGTACACGATGACTCCACCCATGGCTTTGGGTGGGGCACTCCGCCCTGCCCAGGGTCGGGTGAGCCGACAGTTTCGGAAGCACGACACGCCGCCAGGCGACCTCAACCCACCACCAACACCCGAGCACCACACCAACCACACCACAAAACCTCGAAAACCAAAGAAAGAAAGGGAATCCGCCGATGACGAACCGTCCCACGACCGCCCAGCCCGCAACGGGCAGCACCACTACGCCCCATCGCTACACCCACGCGAACCGCCAGCCCGCACGCCACAGCAACCCGACGCACCACCCGCCGGTGACGCAGCCATCCAGTACCCAACCGACAAAGGTCCCGGCCACCCACACTCCGCGATCCGCCGTCAACAACCAGGGTCCGTTCCATACCGGGTCATCCCCGTGACATAAAGCCAAAACGGGGCTGTGGTCCGGATGTCAAGCCTGCCAACCCCGAAGGGGCGGCCGCCAGGCCGGGCTTGACATCCGGACCACAGCCCCCACAATCCCCCAAACCACGGGGATGACCCCCACCACAACACAACAACACCCGTAGCACGCACCTTGAAAACGCAAGAGTGGAAACAAAAAGCGACCACAAATTCGTGGAGTCCATGACAACAAGCGAACCCGTGACGTCAGGGAATCCACGAACCAAACCCAGCCGCCGAACGACGAGAAACGACGCACCAGGCACCCCGCGAAGACCAGGAAACGACCTCCGCAGAAAGAACAACGGCACAGCGAAAGAGAGGATGGCCGGCGACCCAACGCCACCGGCCATCCGCTTCACAGCAAGACTCAGCCGAGCAGCTCGACGTCGGACTTGCCGTAGTGGAAGTCACGCACGACGGTCAGCAGCTCGTCGACGGACAGCTCACCGTTGCCGTCCTTGTCGACCTGCTCGAACAGCGTGGCGGTCTTCGACTCGTCCACACCGACCGCGATCAGCCAGGTCGCGAACTCCTCGCCGTTGATCTGGCCGTCGTTGTTCTGGTCGCAGAGACCGACGACGCCCTTCACGACCGGGCCGAGCACCTGGTCGAACTTGCTCTCGGCACCAGCCTCGACGAGCGGGCCGGCCGCCGCGATGAACTGCTCCTCGCTCAGCGAGCCGGCGCCCTTGGCGACCTGCTCGAACATCGAGGTGAACGCGTCGGTCAGCGCGCGGGCCTGCGGGCTGGTCGCGCTCTTGCCGAACGCCTGAGCGATCTCCGCAGCCTCCTGCACGAAGTCGGACCGCTCCAGGCTTCCGCTGCCGTCGGCGTCCCACTTGGCGAAGCGCTTGCGCAGCCGCTCGGTGGCGATGGCATTGGCCATTGGTCACACTCCCATTTCTTCTATCATCACTGGGAAAACAGGACAGGAAGGTATTCCCGCCCCCAACGCGGGGACTCGCGCCACCCGCGCAGGTCTGAATTGTCGGCTCACATCCGAGCCGCTTGCTCACCCGCGATCACGCCGCGGGTATCCAGCAACGGGCACGCGGCCCTAGACAGCATTCCGGTGTTGTACTCCGCGTGCGCCTGTAACAGGATCGCCAGGTCCGCCGAGGCGAAGGCGGATTCGACATCGTCCACTTTGGCCATCGGAGCACCGTCCACGGTGAACGACTTCACGTGCGGGTCGTGGAACAGCACCTCCGCACCCCGCTCGCACAGCTCGCGTGCCACCGGGAACGCCGGGGACTCCCGGGTGTCGGCGACGTCGCGCTTGTAGGTCACTCCGAGCAGCAGCACCCGGGAACCGCGGATCGGCTTCTCCCGCAGCAGTTCCTCGGCCCGGTCGACGATGTGTCGCGGCATCCGGTCGTTCACCTCGCGCGCCGCGCTCAGCACGTCGAAGGTGAAGCCCTCCTCGCGGGCCTTGCTCGCCAGGTACAGCGGGTCGATCGGGATGCAGTGCCCGCCGACGCCGGGCCCCGGGTCGAAGGGAACGTAGCCGAACGGCTTGGTCCCCGCACAGCGCAACACGTCCCACACGTCGATGTTCACCTGATCGCAGAACTGCGAAACCTCGTTGACCAGTGCGATGTTGACGTAGCGGTAGGTGTTCTCCAGCAGCTTCGCCAGCTCCGCCTCCCGGGTACCGCGCGCCACCACCACCGAATCCACGAACCGGCCGTAGAACGTCGCGCCGTACTTCGCGCACAGCGGCGTGACCCCGCCGACGACCTTCGGCGTGTTGCGCACCCCGAAGGCAGCGTTGCCGGGATCGATCCGCTCCGGTGAGAACACCAGGTGGAAATCGGAACCCACCGCCAGTCCGCTGCGCTCCTCCAGCAACGGCAGGACCGTCTCCTCCGTGGTACCCGGGTACGAGGTGGATTCCAGCACCACCAGCATTCCCGGCCGCAGGTGATCGGCCACCGCGCACGCCGCCGAGCGCACCGCCGCGAGATCGGGCTCCCCATCGTCGGACAACCCGGTGGGCACGCAGATCACCACGGTGTCCGCAGTGCCGATCACCGCAGGGTCGGTACCCGCCCGGAACCCGCTCGCGAGGAGCTCGGCGACCGCCTCTCGGGAGACGTCCCCGACGTGCGAGCGACCGGCGTTGAGCCCCTCCACCACCGCATCGGAGATGTCGAGCCCGGCCGTGGCCAGACCGGCCTCGGCCGCCCGGACCGCCAGCGGCAGCCCGACGTAGCCGAGTCCTACGACGACGAGATCAAGCGACAACGCGGGTCTCCAACGGATGTGTCGGTGCTATTGCTGCTGCCCTCCGGCTCATGCCGAGAAGCTCCCGCTACCGGGTGCGACGTGCGAACCGTAGCCGGGCTGAACCGTGACGGACGGCGTCAAGCAGAACGGGTCGCCGTAGATCCTCACCGGCTGGTCGGTGTTGTTCACCAGCACGTGCGCCGCCATCGGGAGCTTGTGGCAGCCCTCCGGAGCCGTGTACGTCGTCAGCTGCTGCATCTCCGTCTCGAAGACGACGACCTCACCGCTGGCGGCTGCCGCGGTTCCAGCGGACATGCCCATCGCAAGCGCACTCGCGGCCAGCAGCACCGGAACGGAACGGAACAGGCTCATGTGTTTGACGCCCTTTCATTGGATTTCATTTTTCGCTGGACAGCGCGGGTTTTCGGCCACCGGTCACCGACCGATCCGGGTGGCCGAGGACAACGCACCCACGCTGACAGTCATTACGAGCACGCCGAGAACCGCGATGATCCCGGCTGCTCTCGCCGGCGCTTCCCGCACGCCGCTGGACTCCGCCAGCTCCGGCACCCCGGGCGGCGGCACTTCCGGCGTGTCCACGCCGGGCAGCGTCGGCGCGACGGGGGCCACCGCACGTGCCGTGGCACGCAACAGCTGGGCGGAATCCGCCACCGCACCACCGGAAACCGCGGTAGCGGTGACCGTGAGGTCGACCCGCTCACCGGCTCCCACCCGGCAGGTGTAGGTGATCGACTGGCCGGGCGCGAGCTCACCGATCTCACGCCCACACGCGGCGGGCTGCCCGCTGACCACCACATCCACCAGCGGCACCGTGGACGGGTTGCGGACCGTCACCGGAACCAGCGCGGCATCAGCGCCCTCGGTGAGCGCGATGTCGCCGATGGACAGCTCGATCTGCGCCTGCTGCAGGATCTCGACGCGCCCAGCCGCCTCCGCCGTCACGCGGCTCCCATCCGGAGTCGTGCCGCTGACGCGCGCAGTCAGGCCACCGTCCTCCGGCACGGGGCCTTCGCACGACACCTCCGCGCTGCGCCCCGGCTCCAGCCGGTCGACCTCGCGACGACACGGGCCGTTGCCGAGCTCGGCTTCGATCCGCGTCAGCGCGACGCCGCCGGTGTTGGTGATGACCGCGTGCTGGGTGATCCGGTCACCGGGGTGCGCGGCGGACCGCTCCGCGCTGGTGCGAACCTCCAGCGCCGCGTGCCAGCTGACGCGCAGCCGCCACTTTCCCCAGCAGGGATCGCCGGACCCGGGAATGCCGGACCCGGGAACGACGCCCCGGACCACGACGGTGCTGCCGTCCGCAGCGAGGATGCCGGGCAAGCGGTCCGACACGTCCGCGTGCGCGGTGGAGTTACCGCGCTCGTCCCGGGTGATGCGCTCGGCCACGATCCGCTCCGAGCCCACGTGCAGGGCCATCGCGGGGTCGTTCGACCACACGCCCGGGACGAAGCGGCACCAGCCCATCGCGTCGTCGCCCCATTCGAGTTCTGCGATCAAACCCCGGGATTCGCGAGGGATCTTAAGCTCGGCGACCGAGGCGACGCCGGGAACCAGGACGCCACCGACCGTCACCGATGTGGCGCCCTGGTCACGTCCGGCCGGCCCGTGCGCGGCCACGAGCCACGGTGCGAGCAGCAGCAGCGCGCACACCAGCAAGCTCGATGAACGCGCGCCCTTCAAGGTGCGCACGACTGCAGATCCCCCTCTGTAGCCAGCGTTTTCGGCATATACCCGAAGACGATGTCACGTTCTGTCACGTGATCGACGCAGAAGGTAGCACGGTCCGATTTCGACTCCGCCCACCGTGAAACTGACTCCACTTTGGACACGAGAATTAACGTGACCTGCTAGGAAAAGGGGCCTGTCACCCGGTCAGACTAGCTCCGCGTGCACCGCCGATGTCCGATTCGGATTTATCAAGACCACCCGATTGAGCGGAATCGATCCCGGTTCAAGGGAATTGGCCGATCTCACCGGTACCTTCGCCCCTGGCCGCGCTCCGGTTCTCGGGCGCCTGGCGCCTCGTCCTCCCACGCGTTCGTTAGGACCTAACCGCCGTGATCCTCATCAGCCTGCTGGCGATCGCCCTGCTGACCGTCGCCGTCGCCGGGTTCACCGTGCTGAACGCCCGCCGCAAGGCGGCCGCGTCCGGCGAAGCGGATTCGGACTCACAATCCTTCGTCGGCGGTGTGCTGGCCGCCCTGTTCACCGTGGTGCTCGCCTTCTACATCGTGTTCGCCTGGCAGAACGGCGACGACATCGAGAAGGCCTCGCAGCACGAGACCAACGCCCTCATCGACGTCTACTGGCAGGCCAGCATCGCCCCGGAGCCGCACGCCGCGGCCATCCAGACGACGATCTCCGAGTACACCGCCAGGGTCGCCGACCACGAGTGGCTCGCCCACGACGCGGGCGGGGCCGATCCGGAGGCGGAGCGGCTGCTGGCCGAGCTGCGCACGCAGGTGCTGGCGCTGCCGGTGGACAGCGAGGCGCTCAAGACCTCTCGCGAGCAGTCGCTGCAGGACATCCGGCAGATCACCGAGAACCGCCAGGAGCGGGTCACCATCGCGACCGACGACCAGAGCTTCAACATCGTGCTACTGGTGGCCAGCGTTCTCGGTGCGGTGCTGATGATCGCCTTCCCGCTGCTGATCGGGCTGAGCATGCGCCCGGCCAACGTCGCGGTGATGGCGGTGCTCACGGCGACTCTCGGGTTCACCGTCTACATGTCGTTCGCGCTGCTGCAGCCGTTCAGCGGCCCGTTCGGCGTCGACCCGGACTCCTTCAACGCCGCCCAGGAGACCTTCACCACAGCCTCGGGATCAGCGTCCTGAATCAGTCCGCCGCGGATCGACGGCGGGCCGCGGTGACCGCGAGGACGACGGCGAAGACGATCAGGGAGCTGACGGGTGCCCAGACCGTCGGGGCGGGAACCCCGTAGAGGGAACCGAAGATCGCGCCACCGGGAGCACCGCGCCGATGGTGCTGGCCACCCACACCGAAGCCGGGCGCGGATGGCCGCGCAGCCCGCGGACGGCTCCCAGCGACAGCAGCAGGTACACCACCATCAGGGTGAAGCCGCCGAACTTGCCAGGTCGCGGCGCGCAGCCGGGGTGAAGGCCACCGGGCTGTTGGCCGAGCCCGCTGCGCAAGGTGTCGTGCAGGTATCCGCCGATGCGCACGCCGAGCCCGGCGGTCACGTAGCTGTACAGCGAGCCCGCGGTGTGGATGCGCTTGTCCCCGGATCCGAAGAGGACGTTCAGCGCCGACCGGACGCGCCCACCCGCGCCGACAGCGCGTCGAGCGCGCCGAGGTACTCCTTCGCCCGCTCGACGTGGACGAGGTGGCCGCAGGCGATCTCGACGAGTTCCGGGTCGCGGAGCAGCTCCATCGCGCGGTCCTTGTCCTCGCCGTCCATCGCGGCCATCAGGACGTCCCGCTCGTCGTAGTAGGTGCCGTTGCGCTTGAACCACCAGTTGGTGTGGATCAGCGTGGTCGGCGCCTCGACGGCGGCGAGGGCCGCGGCGGTGTCGAACCCGTCGTACCAGTGGCCGCTGTCGAAGGCCGTGCCGAACACCGGGTCGTAGTTCACGAAGCCCTCGAAGTAGACGTTCACCAGCCAGGGCAGGAAGAAGATCCGCAGCGGTCGGCCCGGGTTGTTGTCGATCCACCGCAACGAGTACCGGACGATGCCGCGGGCGAGCGGGCCGAAGAAGGCGAAGTACTCGCTGTGCTCGACGTAGTACCGCTGGAAGCTCTCGGCAGGCTTGGCGCGGAGGTACTCGACGGCCAGCCGCGGCAGCATCCCACCGGTCGTGCGCTCGGCCCGGGGCGGGATCGAGGAGAACAGCGGCGGATCCTCCAGCAGCAGGCCCCGGACCAGCTCGGGCCGGTTGGCGGCCAGCCACAGCGCCAGCAGAGCGCCCGACGAGTGCCCGGACACGATGGCCGGTTCCCCCACCACCGCGTCGAGGAACGCCGCGATCAGCGCACCGACGTTCGCGTTGGTGTAGTCCTGCGCGCCGAGCCGCCCCGACTGGCCGTGACCGGCGACGTCGACGGCGTAGACGTGGTAGCGCTGCACCAGCTCGGGGAGGACCTTCGCGTGGTCCTCCCACTGAGAACCCTGCCCGTGCACCAGGACCAGCGGCGGCCCGTTGTCCGGGCCCTCGCCGTAGTTGGTGACGAACCCGTCGATCTCCACCCGACGTTCTGCCACGCGGTCGAGGGCCGCCCGCCCTCCGCTACCGGCCACGAGCACTCCTAAGCTCCCAGAAGTATAACTTGTATAACTTAGCCTACTTGTAGCCGAGGGGCTGTCGAAGCCAGGGGCCAGCACCTCGGCGATCACGGGTAAGACGAAGCCGGGCGCGCATTCGTGACAGCCGGTCCGCGGAGCCGACCTCAGCCCGGAACACGCCCTCTGGAATATGCGTTCCTGCCGCACGCGTCCGGCACCGCTCTCGTTCCGGACATGATCGAAAACGCCTGCCGCGCAGGGAACATCGGACGAACGGCGGGTCGCCGGATCGCGGTTTGGCGTCAGAACCGGCTTGGGTCTAGTCCATTCGTGGTTTTCGCTTGACCTGTCGTCCCGAGATCACAACACTCAGCGTCGCGCACCGAGCTCAGCGCGAGCGCTGCCGGGCAGGGGGCCCGGGCTCGGCTCATCGCGTGCAAGAGCGCAGGGCCGCAACGGTTCTGCACCGCACTGGGGGAGGATGGCTCCGCACCCCGTTCGTGCGCGCGGGTTGCCGCGTCCACCAACGCGCGTCCCTTCCCCTTGATGCCGCATGCGTTCAGGCATCCTTAGGGATTGGAGGGGCATGCCGACGATCACGTCCTATCCAGGTGTCTACGTCGAGGAGATCCCCAGCAGCGCGCGCACCATCACCACCGTCACCACCTCGGTGACCGCGTTCGTGGGGCACACCAAGCGAGGACCGCTCAACACCCCGGTCCGCATCACGAGTTTCGCCGATTTCGAGCACCACTTCGGCGGGCTGACGCCCAACAGCGCAGTCGGTTACGCCGTGCACCAGTTCTTCGGCAACGGCGGCCGCATCGCGGTCATCGTGCGCGTCGCCAAGCGCGGTTCGGGCGAAGCGGCCTGCGTGCAGCTCCCGGACGAGCACGACGACGACTGCCCGGTGCTGGCGGTGCGGGCCAAAGAGCCCGGCGTCTGGGGCAACGGCCTGCACGTCACGGTGGACTACAACACCTCGGCCCCCGACGAGACGTTCAACCTGCAGGTCTCCGACGCCAAGAACCGGGCGCGGGAGGTGTTCACCGGGCTGTCGATGGACCGCGGTCACGGCCGCTTCGTCGAGAGCGTGGTCAACTCCGGCTCCTCGCTGATCCACGCCGAGGCTCTCGACGAGGGGCGTCCGGCCGCTTCCGGCACCGTGTCCGGCGTGTTCGACGGCGAGTTCCCCGATCTGGCCGTCGAACTGACCGTCTGCATCGGTGACGTCGAGCGCGATTTCACGCTCCACGACCCGGATCAGGACGGCGAAGCACCGACCACGCTGGTCGAGCTGGCGCTGCTGCTGGAGCGCAAGCTCCGGGCGCTGCCGGACGCCCCGGGCAAGCGGGCATTCGCCGGTGCGGAGGTCGTTCCCTTCGGCAACCGCCTGCAGATCATCGCCGGCTCGACCGATCCGGCCGACGAGGTGCGCTTCAGCGGGGAGTGCGCGGGCGATCTCGGCCTCGACGAGACGGTCAACCCGCCGGTGTTCGCGCTGTGCGGTGGCGCGGACGGCGATCCGCCGGGCCCGAGCGATCTCATCGGCTCCGAAGCGGCCAAGACCGGGATCCAGGCACTGCGCGACGTGCACGACGTCAACCTCCTCGCGCTGCCGGAGGTCTCCGACTACGAGTCCACTGAGGACGCTGTCGCGGTGATCGCCGCCGCTGACCGGCTGTGCCGGGAGCGCCGGATCTTCCAGCTCGTGGACGCCCCGTCGGCCTGGGGCGGCGTGGACTCCGTCCGGGCCGGGATCTCGGCGTTCGAGCCGGTCCGCAGCGATCACGCGGGCCTGTTCTTCCCGCACCTGCAGGCGGCCGACCCGCTGACCGGGCGGCTGCGCGCCTACCCGCCGTGCGGGGCGGTGGCCGGGATCATCGCGCGGACCGACGGTGAGCGCGGGGTGTGGAAGGCCCCGGCGGGCACCGAGGCGAAAGTGCGCGGTGTGCAGTCGCTTTCGGTGCAGCTCTCGGACCGGGAGAACGGGCTGCTCAACCCGCTCGGGGTGAACTGCCTGCGGACGTTCCCGGTGGTCGGGCCGCTGGTGTGGGGTTCGCGGACGCTGGCCGGGGCGGACTCAGTCGACAGCGAGTGGAAGTACCTGCCGGTGCGGCGGCTGGCGCTGCACGTGGAGGAGAGCCTGCGGCGCGGGCTGCAGTGGGTGGTGTTCGAGCCGAACGACGACCAGCTGTGGCAGCAGATCCGGCTCAGCGCCTCCGGGTACCTGCACGCGCTGTTCCGGCAGGGCGCGTTCCGGGGCCGGACGCCGCGCGAGGCGTACTTCGTCAAGTGCGACTCCGACACCACCACCGAGGCCGACGTCGAGCGCGGCGTGGTCAACGTCGTGGTCGGGATCGCGCCGGTCAAACCCGCCGAGTTCGTGATCGTGACGATCCAGCAGCTCACCGGTCAACCGGAGGTGTGAGCATGGCCGAGTTCCAGATCAACGCGCACCGCTTCGACCCGTACAAGAACTTCAAGTTCCTGGTGCTGTGGGACGGCCGGACGGTCGCCGGGATCAGCAAGATCAGCCCGCTGAAGCGCACCACCGAGGTGGTCAAGCACCGGCACGGCGGCGATCCTAGTTCGCCGCGCAAGGCGCCGGGCCGCTCGGAGTTCGAGGGCATCACGCTGGAGCGCGGCGTGACCCACGACCCGGAGTTCGACCGCTGGGCGAACAAGGTGTGGCAGGTCGGCGCCGGGCTCGGCGCGGAGGTCTCGCTGGCCGACTTCCGCAAGGACATCGTCATCCAGGTCCTCAACGAGGCCGGTCAGGTCGCGGTGGCGCACAAGCTCTACCGGACCTGGCCCAGCGAGTACCAGGTGCTGGGTGAGATGGACGCCAACGCCAACGCGGTGGCCATCCAGAGCCTGAAGCTCGAATGCGAGGGCTGGGAACGGGATTACGAGGTGGCCGAGCCGGTCGAGCCGGCCTTCACCAACCCGGCCTGAGATGGTCACCACGGAACCCGGGCAGCTGCTGGCGGCCTGGGAGGCGGGTCTGCCGCTGCACCCCGGGGGCCGCGCGCTGCTGCTGCACCGCGCGGCCCGGCCGGGGTGGGCCGACGAGGAGTTGCGCTCGTCGCCGGTCGGTGCCCGGGCGGCGGATCTGCTCCTGCTGCGCCGGGCGCTGTTCGGGGAGCGGCTGCAGGTGCTCGTCGAGTGCTCGTCGTGCGCGGAGGCGATGGAGTTCGACCTGGACGTCGACGGGCTCGCCGAGCGCCCGTCCGAGCGCGAGCTCCAGGTCAGCGAGGACGGCTACCTGGTGGAGTTCAGGCTGCCCACGGTGGCCGACCTGGAGGTAGCGGCGGCCGGAGGGACGGCGGAGGAACGCCGGCTGCGGTTGCTCTCGCGCTGCACGCTCTCCGCGGTGCACGACGGGGAGCCGGTCGGGAGCGAGGCGCTGCCGGAACGGGTGCAGCGCCGGATGGCCGAGCTCGCCGAGCAGGCCGACCCGGCAGCGGTGCTGACCGTGAGCGTGTCGTGCCCGGAGTGCGGGCACACCACGCCGAGCGCCCTCGACATCGCCACCTACCTGTGGTCGGAGCTGGACGCCTGGGCCCGCGACGTGCTGCTGGACGTGCACCTGCTCGCCTCCGCCTACGGCTGGACCGAGCCGTCGATCCTGGCGCTCAGCCCGCTCCGGCGCCGCTACTACCTGGAGTTGTGCGCTGATGCCTGACCACTTCGACCGCCTGCTTGCCCCGACGCCCCGGGCCGCGCTCCGCCCCCGGCTCCCGGGCCCCTTCGAACGGATCGACGCGCTGCGCACCGACCCGCAGGAGGAAGCCGAGCCCTTCGCCCCACGCGCGGTGGCACCGGCCCCAGTGCCGCCCACCGAAGTGCGACGAGTGGAACGCGAGGTGCACACCACCGACCGATCCACCGTCGTGCACACCGAGCAGCTACCACCAGAAACTCCGCCACCAGCCCAGCTGATCCGGATCCCCGATCCGCAGGCATCCGCTCCCCCGCCTGCGGCTCAGATCGCGCTCACCGAAGACCAGAAACCCCAACAACCGCAACGAATCGAACCGGCACAACCGGAGCCACGCCCGAGCACACCCGGAGTCCTGAGAGTGGCGGCAGCCCCGCTGCCGTCCGAGCAACCACGCACGCGCCTCACCTCCGCAGCGGCCCGAGCCTCTGCCCGCACCACGCGCCAACCCGCACAACAGCGATCAGAACCAACTGTCCAGGTGGAGATCGGACGCCTAGAGGTCAAAGCGGCACGCCCCCAGCAGCGCACTCAACCGCAACGCCCACAGCGCCAAGCCCCGGCGGTCACCCTCACCGACTACCTCAGCGAGCGAGCGAAGCCATGAGCAGAGCAACCCGAGTGCTCCGCAACGGCACCTCAGGGGACCGTGACGCAACCCAGCCACAAGAAACCAACAAACGCGAGATCACTCCAAACCCAACCACCACTGAAAATCGCGGAGAGGCGGGACAGTGAGCAACGGGCTTGCCATCGCGACTGTTACGCAGGCTCTCGCGCTGCTGATCGAGAACAACCTGCGGCCCGAGATCGACATGGCGGTCTCCGTGGAGACGCGCAAGCCGCCGGCCGACCCGCCGACCGATCCGACCATCACCGTCTTCCTGTACCAGGTCGCGCCGAACCCGTCGATGCGCAACACCGATCTGCCGAGCCGGGCGCCGAACGGCAGGTTGTGGGCCCGGCCGACCGCCGCGCTGGACCTCAACTACCTGATCAGCGCTTACGGCGAGGAGACCGAGCTGGTCGGGCAGCGGCTGATCGGCTGCGTGGTGCGCACGCTGCAGGAGATCCCGGTGCTGCCCGCCGAGCTCATCGAGCAGGCCGCCGAGAAGCCCCACCTGGTCGGCAGCGACCTGGCCGAGTCGGCGCAGAAGGTGCGGTTCACGCCGATCCAGATGGACGTCGACGAGACCTCGAAGCTCTGGGGGATGCTGCACCAGACGCCCTACACCGTGTCGGTGACCTACCAGGGTTCGCTGGTGTTCATCGAGGGCCGCGAGGAACCGGAGCCCGTCAAGCCGGTCGAGCAGCTCAACACCACGGTCGAAGTCATCCCGCCGGACGATCCCGCGCCAGAACCCGGTTCCGGCGAATCGGTCCCCGCCACTGAGGACGGTGGGCAAGGAGGTTCGGGATGACCGAGGAGAACGCCGCATCGCCCTCGGATGCCGTGCGCGCCGTGCTCGCACGTCTGGACGAGCACGTCGAGGGTGTCGAGCCCGACACCGCGCTCCCGTGCCCCGACGCGCTCGAAGCACTGGCCTCCTGCTTCGGGCTCAGCACGTTCGAGCGCGAGGTGCTGCTGCTGTGCGCGGCGATGGAGATGGACGCCACCACCGCCGGCCGGTGCGCGGCGGCCAGCGGATCTTCGCGCGCGTTCCCGACGTTCTCGCTCGCCCTCGCCGCGCTGACCGACCCGCACTGGAGCGCGCTTGCCCCGGTCTCTCCGCTGCGCCGCTGGCGGCTGGTCGAGCTCGACGAGGAGTCCGGGCTGACCACCGGCAGGTTGCGCATCGACGAGCGCATCCTGCACTTCCTGCTCGGCGCGCCCTACCTGGACGTCAGGCTGCACGGGCTGCTGCGGCGGCCACCGGCGCCGGAATCCCTGCCGCCGTCCTACGAAGCAGCAGCCGAGCGCGTGGCCATGAGCTGGGCCGACGGCCGTTCGGACGCACCGCTGCGGGTGGAGCTGGTCGGCGGCGACGAGCGAACTCGCAGCGACATCGTCACCGCGGCCGCCGCCGGCTGCGATCTGGCCCTGTACGCGATGGATGGAACGGACGTGCCGACCGATCCGGCCGAGCGCGATCAGCTGGCCCGGTTGTGGCAGCGCGAAGCGGTGCTGCTGCCCGCCGCGCTGCTGGTGGAGGTCGGCGAACCGGACCGGGAGCAGGCCTCGGCGGTCGAGGCGTTCCTGGAGTCGACCGCGGTCCCGCTGGTCATCGCCAGTGCCGAGCCGCGTCCGAGCACCCGTTCCCGGGCCGAGCGGGTGCTGGTTCCGGCGCTGGACAACGACGAGCAGCTGCAGCTGTGGCGGGAGGCCTTCGCCGAGGTGCCGGACGTGTCCGATGCCGACATCGCCAACCTCGTCTCCCAGTTCTCGCTGCCGCCGCACGTGGTCTCCTCCGCCGCTGCCGCCGTGCGCCGGGACGCCTCCGGTGACGACGCGGTCGGGCTGGCGTGGCAGGCGGGGCTCCACGAGGCGCGGATGGGGCTCGACGAGCTGGGCAGGAGGATCGAACCCGAGGCGGGCTGGGGCGACCTGGTGCTGCCGGAGCGGCAGATGCGGGTGCTGCGGGAGATCGTCGCGCACGTCCGGCAGCGGGCCACCGTGCACCACGAGTGGGGTTTCTCCAGCACGTTGCGCCGGGGGCTCGGCGTCACCGCCCTGTTCGCCGGCGGTTCCGGCACCGGCAAGACGCTCGCGGCCGAGGTGATGGCCCGCGAGCTGGGCCTGGACCTGTTCATCATCGATCTGTCGCAGGTGGTCAGCAAGTACATCGGCGAGACCGAGAAGAACCTGCGCAAGGTCTTCGACGCCGCCGAGCGCGGTGGCGCGCTGCTGCTGTTCGACGAGGCCGACGCGCTGTTCGGCAAGCGCAGCGAGGTCAAGGACAGCCACGACCGCTACGCCAACCTGGAGGTCAGCTACCTGCTGATGCGCATGGAGGCCTACCGGGGCCTGGCGATCCTGACCACCAACATGAAGAAGGCGCTGGACACGGCGTTCCTGCGCCGCATCCGGTTCGTGGTGGACTTCCCGTTCCCGAGCGAGCGGGAGCGCGCCGAGATCTGGCGGCGGGTGGTGCCGGAGCAGGCGCCGGTCAAGGACCTCGAACCGGCGCTGCTGGCGCAGCTGACCGTGGCGGGCGGCTCGATACGCAACATCGCGCTGTCCGGTGCTTTCCTGGCCGCCGAGGAGGGCGAGCAGCTGCAGATGCGGCACATGCTCGCCGCCGCGCACACCGAGTACCTCAAGCTGGAGCGTTCCCTGACGCCTTCGGAGGTGCAGGGATGGGTGTGAACCGGGATGTGCGGATCACCGTCGGTGAGCTGGTGCTCAACGGCTTCGACCGGGTCGACCCGGACCGGGTGGCGGCGGCCTTCCAAGCGGAGCTGACCCGCCTGGTGCGCGAGCGCGGGGTGCCGGTGGCGGCCGACGGCGCCCGGCGGTTCGAGGAGCTGACGGAGCTGCCCGAGCTACCGGTGACCTCTTCCCCCGTCCGCCTGGGCGAGGCGTTGGCGCGCGCGGTGCACGCGGGCTTGGCCGGGAGGGGGCGTTCGGCGTGAGCACTCCGGTTCCGGCGCACCGATCGCGCTCGTCGCAGGACGCCAAGCGGCGCAAGCGCAAGGACCGCAAGCCGAAGAACCGCGCGCCCGAACCGAAGGAGATCGTCAGCGGCGCAGGGCAGCCGCTGGACCACAGCACCCGCCGGGAGCTGGAGGAACGCCTCGGTCACGACTTCAGCCGGGTCCGCCTGCACACCGACCGCGAGTCGGGCGACCTGGCCGACATGCTCGGCGCGGACGCGGTCGCGATCGGCCAGGACATCCTGTTCAGCCCCGGCAAGTTCCGCCCGGGCACCGCGGACGGCGAACGGCTCCTGGCCCACGAACTCCTGCACACCGTGCAGAACCCCGACGGCCTCGGTGCCCTCCGCGCCGGCCGCGATCTCGGTGCGGTGAGCCTGCCGCAGCAGGCGATCGAGCGCGAAGCCGAATCCGGTGCCCGGGAGCGGAATCCGGAAGTGCGGACCGGCCGATCGACGCCGGGTTGGCTCCGCTACGCCAAGGTCGACGCCGACCGGACGCGCATGGAGGTCGTGGACCCGGCGACGTTCGTGGACCGGCTGGCCAACGGCCTGCTCCGGTCGCTGCGCGGTGACCCGGAGGACCGCTCCAAGCGCACCCGCAAGCAGCTGGCCCGCATGTCGCCCGAACTGCGCGAATCCGTGCTGGACCGGCTGGAGAGCCGACTCCTCAGCTCGGAGCAGGAGCGCGTGCTCGACCTGGTCGAGGAGATCGAGGCCGACGACAACGTCGAGCGCAGCGCCCTGTCCGCCCCGGAGATCGAGCCCGACGCCGAGGCCGACCTGCGGCTGGAGCGCGAGACCCAGCAGCAGGAGTCGACCGAGCAGCAGGAGCGCGAGGACGAGCCCGCGCAGGCTGCTGGGCCGGACAAGGAGCAGAGCGGGCCGTCGGGTGCCGATGGCAGCACGCCGGAGAACGCCGGTCCTTCCGAGCCCGGCGCGGGCGAGACCGACGCTGAGGGTCAGGACCCTGATGCAGCTGAGTCGGAGGAATCCGAGCAGTCCGGGGAATCCGCTTCGCAGGACAAGTCCGGGGAGCGGTCCGGCCCCGAGAAGAAGGGGACCGCGAAGGGCGAGGAAGAAGGCGGCCCCGGGGAGAAGAAGGACGAGTCCGGGGAGAAGAAGTCCGACGGCAAGAAGGACGAAGCCGACGGCGAGGTCGAGGACGGCGCTGAGCAGGACGAGGAGAAGTCGGAAGCGAAGGAGGAACCGGGTCCGGCGGAGCCGCTGACCGACGCCACGAAGGAGAAGCCGCAGGACAACGGCTCGCCGAAGGTCGCGGGGAAGGCCGAACCGCAGCCCGGAGCGGTCAGCGAGCTGGAGGGCACGCGCAACCAGGACGCTGAAGGCCCGCAGGAGAAGCCCGTCTCGCCTCCGGCAGGCGGTGACTCGGAGGTCGAGGTCGGCGGCGGGGAGGAAAGCGCCTGGGACGTCAAGCTGCGGCCCGAGGACTTCTTGCCCGAGGAGGATCTGGACGTCTCCGGCGTGCCCACGGCCGACAAGGCAGAACCTGGCTCGGCGGCCAGCGGCACGATGCCGTCCTTCCCCGCTCCCCCGCCCACCAAGGCCGATCAGGTGCAGGCCGAGCGCGACGCCGAAGACGCCGAGGACGAGGCCGCCGAAGCCGAACCTGAAGAGGACACCGGGCCGCCGCTGGAGTCCGATCCCGCGGTGGAGACCGAAGGAGGCCCTGGCGCGACCAGCCTCGCCGACCTCGCCACCGGCAAAGCCGCCGAGGCCGGAGCGGCCAAGGGCGACCGGCCCGCAGATCCGAAGCTGGCCGAGGATCAGCAGAAGGGCCCGGTGGAAGCCCAGCGCACCGCCCAGGAGACCGCGGGCAAGACCGAGGGCGACAAGGACGCGGCCGGTGGCGCGGTCAAGGAATCCGCCGCCAGGCAGGAGAAGGAGAAGCCCGGCGAAGGCGCCTCCGGGCGCGAGAAGAAGGAGCCCGGCGAGTCCGGGAAGCAGGAGCAGGCCAAAGGCGCCGAGGCCGGGCAGCACGACAAGAGCGGCGAGCAAGACCAGGACAAGAGCGGCGAGCAGGACCAAGGCAAGCCGGTCTCCGGGGCTCCCGCCGAATCCACGGATTCGGGCGGCCAGGGCGAGCAACCGGGTGGGGAGAGTTCGAAGCCGAGCGAGGACTCCGGCAAGTCCGAGGCTGAATCCCCGAAACCGCAGGCCGAAGCGCCACCCAAGCCGACCGAGGAACCCGCGCGCACGGAGACGCCCTCGCCGAAGGCGCCCGCTCCGAAGTCCAAAGCCCCGAAAGCCGAGGAACCGAAGAAGGCCGAGGAGCCCAGCAAGCCGGAGGCCGCGGAGAAGCAGGAGGCGGCCGCCGAGTCGGCGCCGTCCAAGTCCGGCCCCGCTCCTGCGGCACCGCGCGGCGGCGGCCGGGGCAGCACGGGTGGCGGCGGCGCCAAACCCGCGGCCAAGGGCAAGAAGAGCCAGGCCGTGCCCGACCTGGCCCAGGCCTCGCCGGAGGCGGGGTTGCGCACGGCGTCCGGTCTCAAGCCGCACCAGGCGATGAAGGCGATGAACGGCGTCAACAGCGCCGCGGACCGCTCCGTCGGCGACGAGCACAAGAAGCTGTCTTCCGCCCCGCCGTCCATGCAACGGCCCGCCGGTGCCCCGCAGACCCTCGACGGCGAGCCGAAGGCCGACGCCCCCGCCGAGTACTCCAACTCCCCGGCCGACAAGGCCGATGCGCCGGAGAAGAAGGACGCCGAGGTCACGGACCAGAAGAAGCCGGAGGGCAAGATCCCCGCCGAGGAGGTCGAGGAACCCGACGGCTGGGACACCTTCCTGATGGGCCTCGGGTACGTGGTCGGGACGGTCGCCAGCTGGTTCGACTCCGACGTCAAGCCCGAGGACCTCGCGGCCAAGTTCGCCGGCATGCCGACCCAGGACGAAGCGCTGAAGCAGGCTCAGGCGGGCAACGCGCCGGGCGTGGAGATGAAGGGCGAAGCCGGCGAGAAGTCCCGCGAGCAGAACGAATCCGTCGACGCCAAGGGCGAGGAGACCGCCGAGACCGGCCGCGACGACACCGAGCGCCGCATGGGCGAGGACCAGGTCTACCCCAAGGCGCCCAAGGAAGAGCTGCGCGGGCAGGTGCCGGAGCGCGAGCGCGGCAAGGGCGGCGGTCCGGAGGGCGGGGCGAACACCGGCGCGGTGCCGGAGGAGGCGGCCTCGGAGGTCGCCGAGCACGAGCGCGGCAAGGAGTTCAAGGCCTCCTTCAGCAAGGGCGAGCAGAGCTTGGCCGAGGCCAAGCGCAAGAAGGAGGCCGACTCCCAGAAGTCCAAGGAGAAGCACCGGCAGTCGGTGGATCGCGAGGTCCAGAAGAACACCGAAGAGCAGTCCGGGCAGCGGCAGACGACGCTCGACGACGTCACCGGCGAACGGCAGCGCTGGCGCGACGAACAGGACGCGGAACTCCAGAAGCTGGGCACGAAGAAGTCCGAGAAGCGCGAACAGGCCGAGAAGGACGTCGACAAGCACGAGAAGGACACCGACAAGAAGGCCGAGGAGCGCAAGGAGGAGGACAACGGCAAGATCCGCCAGAAGGGCCGCGACGCCGAGGGCGAGGCCAAGACCAAGCGCACCGAGACCGAGAACCAGGCGGGCAACTGGGTCGAGAAGGCCTTCGAGTACATCAAGCAGAAGTTCATCGAGCTGCGGGACAAGATCATCGAGATCCTCCGCAACGCGCGCGAGAAGATCATCGAGTTCGTCGAGAACTTCAAGTTCGACATCGAAGCGCTGATCAACGAGATCCGCGAGACGATCATCGGCCTGATCAAGAAGCTCGTCGACGAACTGGTCGAGCTGGCCAAGGCGCTGGTGCAGGCGATCATCGACCTGGCCAACGAGATCCGCAAGTTCATCGCCGACCTGATCGAGCGCGCCATCGCCCTGGTGAACAAGCTCGCCGAGGCGCTCAAGCAGCTCATCAACGACCTGCTGGAAGCGATCGCGAAGCTGCTCAACGACATCCTCAGCGTCCTGAAGAAGGCGCTGGAGGCGATGGTCCAGGCGGTCAAGGACGCCATCAAGGCGGTCCTGGACTTCGCATCGAAGCTGCTCAGCGGCCTGGGCCAGTTCATGATGATCGCCGCCGACTTCCTGAGCGATCCGGGCGGCTGGCTCAGCGGTGCGAAGGGCTCCGCGGAGGACGGCGCGAAGAACCACTTCTTCCGCGAGGTCAAGAACGCGGTCAAGACCTGGTTCCAGCAGAAGATCGAGGAGATCATCGGCCTGCCCAAGGAGATCATCAACAAGCTGATCAAGGGCGGCCTGACGCTGGAGTGGATCGTCAAGCAGGTCTGGGACGCCGTCGTCCCGCAGCTGCCGTTCATCATCGGCGAGATCGTGATCACCAAGGTCATCGCCAAGCTCATCCCCGGCGCCGGCTGGGTGATGGCGGTCATCGACGCGATCAAGACGGCCATCGGCGCGCTCGGCGAGATCCTCCGCGCCTTCGGCGCGGTCCTGACCTGGCTGAGATCGGTGCGCAAGGGCGGCGCGGGCGTGCTGTTCGCCAAGGCGGTGGCCGCCGGTGTGGTGGCGCTGCTGGAGCTGGCCTACGAGTTCCTGCTCTCCGGCATCGGCAAGTACGTCGGCAAGGTCGGCAGCCGCCTGAAGGACATCGCCAAGCGAATGGCCACCAAGGGCCGCAAGAAGAAGCCCGGCCAAGGCGCCGGCGACGAAGACCCCCGCCCCGGCGGCCGACCCGGCCAGCGCACGGACACCCCCGGCCCCCGCAACACCCGCCCCGGTGAGGGCAGCCGCACCGGACGCCCCAACGCGCGCCCCGGAACCAACCGCCGAAACGAGCGCCCCGGCCGCCGCAACGACGAACGCCGCAACGACACCGGCCGCCGCGACAACGGCCGCGACGAGAGAGACCGCGAGCGCCAGGACGACCGGACCTCCCCCAGCTCAGCGGCCCGCCAAGCAGCCAACAAACCGGGCGGCAAACCCGGCCCGGACCGAGACGCCCCGAAGCCCGACCGCAACCACCGGGGCAGAAGCGAATCGGATCAAGACCGCCGACGCCGCGAGGACAACGACCGGGACCGGCCCGACAAGGACCCCAGGGACCGGGACCAACGCCCGGACAAGGACAACCCGGACTCCCGAGACCGCAAACCCACCGACCGGGACGACTCCCCAGCGGCCAAGGACAAGAACGGCAACCCCAAGGGCAAGAAGGACGAGGACAAGCCCGACACCAAGCCAACCCCAGCTGCCAAGCCCAAGCCCAAGCCCGACCCACCCCGAAAAACCCGCGAAGACACGGACACCAAGAAGGACAAGGGCGACGACAACCAGAAGCCCAAGGACGACGACACCGGAACCAAGAAGCAGGACGACGAGGACACCAGCCGCCGCCAAGACGACGGTAGTTCCCAACGCAAGGACAAGGACCAGGACCCGAACAAGGCCAAGGACGGCTCCGGCCAGCGCAGGCGCACCAAGGACGACGCCTCGCGCCGCGACAAGCGCAAGGACTCCGACAGCAGGAAGCCCGAGCGCGACAAAGGCGACTCGCCCGGCAGGCCCAAGACCCCGAAGGACAAGACGAACAGGACAAACAAGGAAAACTCTGCCAGCGAAAAATCGAAGCGCCTGGCTCTCATTCTCGCCAGGATCAGGCCGATCATCAAACGCAGGACCAAGCACGGCATGGCGGAAGACGCCGTTGACGCCATGCTGCAATCAATGCGCAGACACTACCGACTTGGCCGCCTTTACAGGTCTGGAACTCCTCGGTCAATCCTCTACGCCAGCCTCAGCCCGCCAACTCCGTTCGAAGACCTGCACAAGGAGAAGGAACCCGACAAGAACGAGGATGCCCTGTACGACGAGCAGCAGCCAGATCCCCATCCTCCGGTAGAGATGGACGATAAGCTGCTCGCCAAGCACGGAACCGACTGGCACAGCAGCGTCGTGACCGACATCGACAAGAAGGACCGAAAGTTCTCGGTCTACGGACACGGGAAGCTGGGCAAGCGCGAATTCGACATCGAATTCAGCGAGAAGAGACGATGGAAGGACTTCCCGAAGAGGCAGGGCGCGGCGGAGTCGAGTTTCCTGTTCGGGGAGAAATTCGAGAAAGTTCGCCACAAAGCCGACTGGGGAGCCGGCGGACGCGACTCCCAGAACTGGCGGCATGCCCGGCAATCACTCAGCTACTCAAGGAGAGCAAGCTTCTTCGTCGGCGACCACAGGGAGTGGCACCACATCTACGAGCAGGCCGCAGGCGGCCCGAACAGCGTCGAAAACGTCGCGAGCACCACACACACCTTCAACAACAAGTTCGCCGCCTGGTACGCGACCAAGAGGAAAGGCCGTTTCATGGGCGAGAATCTCAACGGCCGAACCGTGCGAGAGTTCCTCAAGGACAAGTCGCCCGACGAACACTGGAGGTGGGGCGAGCTCTGCCTGAAGGTGCACGGAAAGATCCTCCGCGGACTGTCGAGCCCTCGCGGCAGCTATCAAGAGCTCTTCTGACCGGAATCAACTCGAGGGAGAGGTGCGAGTGCACACCAGACACGCGATATACACCGAGGAATCGGTCCCCGGGAGCGAACTAGAGGCACAACTCCTGGAAAGTGGCGCGGTGCGGAGCAGCGCCGACGACCCGTTCGACTGGATCGTCAACGCCGAGAACCGGAACGAGGTCGAAGGACTGCTGCGTCGAGTTTCAGCCGACTACAAGTTGTTCTACGAATTCGAGGTCGACGCAACCGATGCAATCGACCGCATCGCCGCCTACCTGTCGATCGACACCTTCACGCCAGGCATCGACACCAGCAAGAGTGCGATCCTGAAGACCCCGGCAGACTTTTCGCTGGCGGCCACGAAGCCACTGATCGACTCGCTTGGCGATATCACCGCGGGACTGTCCTGGACGAAGCACGAAAACTTCGGCGAACTTTTCAAACTCAGCGGAGCCGCAGAGCTACCGGATCCGGTAAAGCTACCGGGAATACACCGCGTCCAGAAGCTCACAACCGGCCGCTGGGAAGCGTCCTACGATGGGCGCGCCCTCATGACCAGCAACAACCTGAAGACGTTGAGCAGTTGCGGAATCGCCTGGATAACGAGCTTTTCGGACTACTCGGACACATATCAGCAGGAACCCTTTCCGGTTTTCAGCGGAAATCTACTGCAAACGCTGAAGAGAGCAGGAGCCAGCGTAGCTGCGTACCTACCACCCGAAGACTTCGAAATAACCCCCTGGTGAATCAGCAGACCGAGAGAAGAGAGAAGAAGTTGACCAGGTACGCAGACATTCCCAAGCCCATCCGGTCCGGCATCGTCGTTGTTGATCCTGAGCGGGGCACGCCTCAGCGGATCATCGTGTTGCAGTTCAACCCTGACGCGCTTGAGCGGTCTGTGTCTCCTCAGACTGCTGGAGGTGAAGGGGATGGCGGCGGTGGGGGTAGTGGGGGCGGAGACAAGAACGAGGCTCTGAGGCTGAAGGGGCCTGCTCAGGAGACTTGGAAGATCACTGCTGAGCTCGACGCCACCGATCAGCTGGATGTTGCTGCTCCGCACGGGATTCATCCTCAGCTGGCCACGTTGGAGATGCTCGTGCAGCCGACGACCGCGAAGTTGCGGGAGGCCACTCGGCTTTCGAAGAACGGGGCCATCGAGATCAGTCCGATCGAGATGCCGTTGACGTTGTTCACCTGGGGCAGCAAGCGGGTTGTGCCGGTGAGGCTCACCGAGATGTCGGTGAACGAGTCCGCTTTCGACGTCGACCTCAACCCCATCCGGGCCAGTCTGAGCCTGGGGATGAAGTTGCTGACCGTCAGCGATCTGCCTGCCGGGCACCGGGGCGCCGAGCTGTACATGGCTCACCTGGCGCAGAAGGAGCGGATGGCCGGGGTGGCCGCGCAGGGGTCGTTCGGGGCGATGGGGCTCGGGAACCGGGACATCGGACTGGGGAGGTAGGGCGTGATCGAGCCGTTCGAGAGTGCGCTGGATTCCGTACCCGGGTCGCATCCGTACCCGCGGACCAGCCGGTACCACGATGCCGAGATCGGCGTGCACCGGCGGGCCGACGGGACCGAGGTTCGCTACGCCAAGCGGCGGCTGTTGCCGAAGCTCGACGACGAGCACGCCGAGGCGCACGTCGTCAGCGCCGGGGAGCGGCCCGATCACCTGGCGCAGCGGTACTTCGGGGATCCCGGGCAGTGGTGGCGCATCGCCGATGCCAACCCGGTGCTCGATCCTCGCGAGCTGACCGACGAGGCGGGGCGGGTCATCGCCGTTCCGGACGGGTTCGACCATGTCTGAGGTTCCCGTCGGGCAGGGCCCGGTTCACCTGAGCCTCCGGATGGGGCCCAAGCTGGCCCGGCCGGTTCCGCCGGAGGTGACCGCGGCGCTGCTGTCGGCGCAGATCACCAGCACCGCAGGCGAGCGCAGCGGGTTCCAGCTGTCCTTCGACCTCACCAAGAAGGGCCGGATCATCGACCGGCTGCTGCCCGAGGGGTTCTTCGACCCGAAGACGCGGATCATCGTGTCCATCTCGATCCGGGCGACGCCGGTCGTGCTGCTCGACGGGCTGATCGTGCGCAACGAGGTCGGTTCCAGCAACCAGCCGGGCCAGTCGACGCTGACCGTCACCGGCGAGGACCTCACGCTGCTGCTCGACCTCGAAGAACGCGCCGACCGGTACCCCAACCTCGCGCCCTCGCAGCGCGTCGAGCGGATCCTGCGCAAGTACGCCGATTACGGCATCGAGCCGCGCATCGTCGGCGAGCAGATCCACCAGCCGCCGCGCGAGCAGCTGCGCGTGGACTACCAGTCCAGCACCGACCTGCAGTACGTCAACGACCTCGCCCACGCCAACGGCTACACCTTCTACCTCGAACCCGGCCCCCGACCCGGCCGCTCGACCGCCTACTGGGGCCCGGAGAAGCGGCTCGGGCAGCGCCAGCACGCGCTCAACGTCAACATGGGCGCGGACTCCACTGTGGACCAGCTGACGTTCGCCTACGACGGCACCGCGCGGGAACAGCCCGAAGCTCGCGTGCAGGATCCGTCCACCCGCGACATCACGCTGCTGCCCGATCCCGACATCGGCCCGCTGCGACCGCCGCTGGCCCGCCGGGCCTCCCCCGCGCTCAAGCGCAAAGCGCTGCCCGGCACCGCGAAGATGGATCCCGAACGCGCCCGCGCGCGGGCGCTCGCGCGAGCCGCGACCTCGGCCGATGCGATCTCCGGATCCGGGCAGCTCGACGTCAACCGGCACGGGTACGTGCTGCGGCCCCGGGAACTGGTCGGGGTGCGCGGGGCGGGCGTGACCTACGACGGCGACTACTACGTCAAATCCGTCACCCACAACCTCCGGGTCGGCTCCTACCAGCAGAACTTCACGCTCTCCCGCGAAGGGCTGGTGGCCGGCAGCGACCGGGTCCGCCCCTAGGCAAGGAAGGAACGCATGGCCGACGCACCGAACAGCCGCTTCCTCGGCAAGTTCCGGGGTCGCGTGATGAACAACGCCGATCCGCTGGGCATCGGCCGGATCACCGCGCAGGTCCCCGACGTGCTCGGCGACCTGACCTCGACGTGGGCGCTGCCGTGCCTGCCGTTCACCGGGCGCGAGTCCGGGCAGTACGTGGTGCCGGAGATCGGCGCCGGGGTGTGGGTGGAGTTCGAGCAGGGCGATCCGAGCTTCCCGATCTGGACCGGCTGCTGGTACGGCGAGCGCGCCGAGCTGCCGCCCGACGCGCAGAAGGACGACCGGCCGGTGGTGATCCAGACGCCGGGCAACCACAAGGTGCTGATGTCGGACGCGCCCGGCGGCGACGGGATCCTGCTGCGCGCGCCCAACGGCGCCTACGTCCAGATCGACGAGAAGGGCGTGACCATCGGCACCGGCCAGGGCGCGTCCATCCAGCTCGTCGGCGACGAGGTCAACATCAACCAGGGGCGGCTGATCGTGCCCAGACGGCGATAGGGGAAGCCTTGACCGGACGCGGGAACTTCATCCACGCCTCCACCGCGCTGCACTGCCCGCACGGCGGGCCGGTCGTCACCGCATCCGCCGCCGCGGCGGTGCGCGTCGACGGGCAGCCGGTGCGCACCGCCGGGGACGTGTTCGCGGTGCGCGGGTGCCCGCACATCGCGCGCGGGCGGCCTGATCCGTGCCTGACGGTGCGGTGGAGCCCGCCGCGGGACGCGGTGCTGATCGACGGCGTGCCGGTGCTGCTGGATTCCACCGACGGGCAGTGCTTCGGGGCCGATCTGCTGCCGCGCGGTCGGCCGGTGGCGCGCACGGGCGGTCAGGAGGTGAGTTGCCGGTGAAGCGCACCGACATCGCCTTCCCCTACCGCATCGATCAGCGCGGGCGCACCGCGCGGGCCGGGCACGACGCGCACGTGCGGGATCTCCTGGAGCAGCTGCTGTTCACCAGCCCCGGCGAGCGGGTGATGCGCCCGGACTTCGGTTGCGGGCTGCTGGACGTGGTTTTCGCGCCGAACAGCCCGGAACTCACCGCGACGCTGGAACTCTCGGTGCACGCCGCGGTGCAGCGGTGGCTCGGTGAGCTCGTCGAGGTCGAGGCGCTGGACATCGTGGCCGACGAGGACACCGTGCGGGTGCGGATGCAGTACCGGGTGCGGGCCACCGGCAGCCGCCGGGACGAGGAGTTCGAGGGGCGGGGTGCGGCGTGAGCACCGATGCGGAACTGCGCTGCGGCGCCGACGGCAGGCGCGAGAAGGTGCGCGAGCACCGGTTCGGCGGGGTCGACGCCGTGGAGGCCGCCGACGACGGCCGCACGCTGGTGGTCACCTTCATCGGCAAGGCGCCGCACGGGGTGGGCCCGGAGAACGTGCGCATCGACGGCGGCAGGCGGATCACCGGCATCGAGGTGCTGCGGGTCGAGGTGGAGCGGGAGGAGGATCCCGAGCTCGACGACCTGATGCGCGTCACCCTCGACCGCACCGGCGACACCGCGCGCTACCGCCTCTCCATCGTCGCCGCCGACCCGCACGGGCGGCCGGGCACCGAGCCCTACCCCGGTTTCGACCAGCGGTACTTCAGCGCCGAGTTCACCTTCCGGCCCGGCGGGCCGACGCCGTTCGACTGCGCCGAGGAGCCCGGCTGCCCGCCGGAGGTCCGGCCCGCGCCGCTGATCGACTACACCGCGCGGGACTACGCCACGCTGCGGCAGCTGCTGCTGGACCGGCTCGCGCTGACCACCCCGGCCTGGACCGAGCGGCTGGCCCCCGATCTCGGCATGACGCTGGTCGAGCTGTTCGCGCACGCCGGTGACCAGCTCAGCTACCAGCAGGACGCGGTGGCCACCGAGGCCTACCTGGACACCGCGCGCCGCCGGGTGTCGGTGCGCAGGCACGTGCGGCTGATCGACTACGCCATGCACGACGGGTGCAACGCGCGGGCCTTCGTGGTAATCGGCACCGCCGAGGACCTGCTGCTGGAGCCGGGAACGTTCCGCTTCGCCGCCATCGACGCGCGGCCGCGCGGCCCGCACGACCCGCCGGAGCCGGGCCCGGTCGTCGACGAGCGCGAGCTGGGCCTGCTCGACGAGCAGGACTCGGTGGAGATCTTCGAACCGCTCTCCGGCGATCCGCTGCGGCTGCGCCGCGCGCACAACGAGATCCGCTTCTGGACCTGGGGCGATGAGTTCTGCCGGTTGCCGCGCGGAGCGACCGCGGCGACGTTGCGCGACGAGTGGGCCGGTGAGGGCCGTGCGCTGGACCTGCGGCCCGGTGACCTGCTGGTGCTGGAGGAGGTGCGGGGCGCGCGCAGCGGCACGCCCGGTGACGCCGATCCGGCGCACCGCCAGGCCGTGCGGCTGACCTCGGTGACACCGGGCGTCGACGAGCTGCTGGATCAGCCGGTGCTGGAGGTGACCTGGGCTCGCGAGGACGCGCTGACCTTCAGCCTGTGCCTGTCCACCGCGGGCGGTTTCGACTGCTCCCCGGTGCCGGATGTGAGCGTGGCGCGCGGCAACGTGGTGCTGGTCGATCACGGCCGCACCCAGCGCGATCCGGAGATCGCCACCGTGCCGCCGGAACCCGCGGTGCTGCCCAGCTGCGAGCCGGGCTTCGGCTGCCACGACCGCACCGACGGCAACGAGCCGGCCGAGCTCATCGGGGTGCTGATCGACAAGACGCGGCGCCGGTCGCTGGCGGTCAAGGACGTGCGGGAGCTGCACGCGGTGCTGGGCATCGCGGCGACCGAGCGGGCCGGGATCGGGCTGGAGAACGCCGGGCGGCGGCGCCAGCAGGTCGTGCCCGCGACCACGCACGCGCAGGCCGACGCCTTGCGGCGGCTGCTGGCCCAGTCGGTGTACCCGGGGATCAAACCGCGATTCCGCCCCGTTCTTCAGCGCTCCCCCGTCGCGCAGGCGGTGCCGTTCCCCGTGGCCGGGCACATCGCGGCTGGGCAGGCCGCACGGCTGGCGGCCATTCCCGGGCGGGTGCAGCAGCGGCTGGTCGAGTTGTGGCGGAGTGCGCGCGAGAACGGCCTCAACGAGGACGAGATCGATGAACTGACAACGCTTTTTAGCTCCCGTTACACCGAGCGCCTGCGCGTGCGCCCGGTGCCGGTGCTGCGGGAACTGCTGCACCTCAGCGATGAGCTGCTGGCAGCGAAGCGACGTCGTCTGGACGTGCTGATCGCGCGGGCACGAGCGGGCACGGTGCTCGGGTCCGACATCGCCTGGGAGATCGCCTGCAGCTGGGGCCTGCCCTACGCCGAAGGCCTGGAGCCTGCCGAACCGGTGCTGCACGGTCCGGCGACGGCAGTGGTGCAGGATCCGCGTGCCGCGCTGCCCGCCGTGCGCGTCTTCGACGGCGACGAGGTGTGGACGCCGCGCCGGGATCTGCTCCGCAGCGGGCCGCGCGACCGGCACTTCGTCGGCGAGCTCGACGACGACGGACGGCTGGTGCTGCGCTTCGGCGACGGCCGCTACGGCGCTGCACCGAAACCCGGTGCCCGGCTGGAGATCGGCTACCGCATCGGCGGTGGCGAGGCGGGCAACGTCGGCGCGGAGGCGATCAACCGGCTCGTGATCCGGTCCGGCCCGCTGCCCGCGGTGCAGGTGCGCAACCCGCTGCCCGCCGTCGGCGGCACCGAGCCCGAGCCGGTCGAGCAGGTCCGCCAGCTCGCGCCGCTGGACCTGCGGCGCACCCGGCTGCGCGCGGTGACGGCCGAGGACTACGCGGCGGTGGCCGGGGAACTTCGCGGCGTGCAGCGGGCCGCGGCGGAGCTGCGCTGGACCGGCAGCAGGCAGCAGGTGCACGTCGCGATCGACGCCGCGGGCGGCGGAGAACCCTCCCGCGAGCTCCTGGCCGAGGTCGGCGACCACCTGCGGCGCTACCGCCGCATCGGCCACCAACTGATCGTGCGGCCCGCGCAGCGGGTGCCGCTGGACCTCGCGCTGCGGGTGTGCGCGGAGCCGGGGCACCAGCGCGGGCAGATCATCACCGAGCTGCGGCGGGTGTTCGGCCGGCGCGGCTTCTTCCACCCGGACGCGCTGAGCTTCGGCGAACCGGTGCGGGTGAGCAGGCTGGTCGCGGCGGCCACCGCCGTGCCCGGGGTGACCGATGCGCGCGTCACCCGGCTGCGGCGGCTGTTCCACGGCGATGCCGGGGAGCTGGCCGACGGCCTGCTGCGGGTGCACGGCCTGGAGATCGCCTGCTGCGACAACGATCCCGAGCACCCGGAAAACGGCGTCCTCGCACTGGACTTCGGAGGTGAACGGTGAGCTGCACCTGCGGTTGCGGCGGTCACGACGAGCGCCACGCCCCGTCCCCGCCGCACAACCCACCCGGCCGCGCGGCCCTGGACTACCGCGTCGGCGAGCACGGCACGTTCCTGGCCGCGATGCTCGACCGGCTGGCTTCCCCGGCGAACCCGGCGCTGCGCGGGCTGACCGTGCGCACCACCGACGACCCGACCATCGGGCTGCTGGATGCCGCGGCCGTGCTCGGGGATCTGCTGACCTTCCACTCCGAGCGGATCGCCGACGAGGGCTACCGCGGCACCGCCGACGACGAACGCTCCCTGGCGCTGCTGGGCCGACTGGTCGGGCACGTGCCGCGGCCGGGCGTCGCCGCCGACACCTACCTCGCCTACACCGTCGAGCGGGATCCGCGCGGCGAGGACACGCCGGTGCTGATCCCGCGCGGGGCACGCAGCAACAGCGTGCCCAGCGCGACCGAGCACGACGCGCAGACCTTCGAGACCAGCGAGGACCTCACCGCGCACTGGGCGTGGAACCGGCTGCGGGTGCGGCGGCGCAGGCCCGCGCTGCTGACCCCGGAGGATCTGAAGCAGCGCTCGGAGCTTTTCGTGGCCGGTACCACGACATCGCTGCGCACCGGGCAGAAGCTGCTGTTCGACTTCGGCCGCACGCGGCTGCTGCTGCCGGTCGGTGACGTGCGCGTCGACCGCGAGGAGGACGTCACGGCGATCACCCTGCCGCAGTCACCGAAGCCCACGCTGGCCGAGTTGCGGGCCGAGATCCTCCAGTGGATCACCCCGGCTACGGGCGAGCCCAGCCCGGAGCACCCGAACCCGCGCCCGGTGAGCAAGCTGATCGAGGACTTCGACCTCCAGGTGCTGGCGCCCTTGCGCGCCGAGCTGCCGGGCATCACCTCCCCCGCGCAGTTCGCGCAGCGGCTCGCCGGGCCGCTGGAGCGGTTGGCCGAGGCGGAGGTGCTGGCCGATCCTCATCCGCAGGTCGCCGAGTGGTTCGGCCGGTTGCACGCGGTGCTCACCGAGTTGCGCGACCGCGCCGCCGACCTCGCACCGGTGGCGGTGCTGCAAGCCCGGTCGTCCCGCAGGCCGCCCGCGTCCCCGCAGGCTCCGCCGGAGCTGCTGGGCGAGCTGCTGGCCATGCAGGTCACCGCAACGCCGTTCGGCGCGACCGCGCCGCTGCAGCCGGTGCAGGACGACAACGGCCGGGTGGTGCGGCAGAGCGACTGGCCGCTGCCCGGCGGGACGCTCACCAGCGTGCGCATCGCCATGGACGCGGCAGGCAGGGAGCTGGTGCGCGCCGAGTTCCAGCGCACCGAGTCCGGTGGCGGCTGGCAGCACGTCGAGCAGCTGCCCGCCGAGGAGGTCTCCTTCGATCTCGGGCCCGGACGCGTCGAGCTGTCCAGCCGCAGGGAGACCACGCTCGGCAGGCTGGGCGTGCGCAACGGCCAGCCCCGGCCGGGCGTGGAGGTGCGGCTGCTGCCCGGGCTGCCCGCGTGCCGGCTGTTCATCTCCCGCCCGGACGACCAGAGGTCGGTGCACGTCAGCATCCACAACGGAGCGCCGCTGGAGCTGGACCTGGCGCCGCGGGAGGAGGCGGTCTCGCCGTTCGGGCCCTACCAGGTGACTGTGCGCTACACCGCCGGGAGCGAACCGGCCGGCGTCGAGATCGCGCTGTCCACCAGCCCGGACACCGACGGCCGCAACGTGCTGCCGCTGGACGGGGTGCACGAGGAGATCACCGCGGGCAGCAGGATCGTGATCGAGCGCCCGGCCAAGGGCAAGCCCGGCGGAGTACCCGGCGATCCCGCGCTGGCGTTCGTGGTCACGCACGTCATCGCGGTGCGCAGCACGTCCTACGCGCAGTACGGCATCACCGGCCGCGGCACGGTGCTGACGCTGGCCGATCCCTGGCTGGACGAGCACGACACGCAGCTCTCGCACATCCGCGACACCACGGTGCACGCCGCCGGTGAGCCGCTGCGTCCGGCCGACGAGCCGATCGACGAGGACGTGCACGGCAACACGATCGAACTCGCCGACCGCCACGACGCGTTGCGCCCCGGGCGGCGATTGATCGTGTCCGGCCCGCGCGCCGACCTGCCCGGGCACGCCACCGAGGCCGTGGTCATCGCCGAGGTCGAGGAGGTCCTGGACCCGCGGCTGCCGGGCGATCACCCGCACACCGAGCTGACGCTCACCGCCGACCTGCATCACCGCTACCGCCGGGATTCCGTCGTGGTGCACGGCAACGTCGTGCCCGCCACGCACGGCGAGAGCCGCGATGAGCCCATCGGCAGCGGCGATGCCGCGAAGACCCACCAGACCTTCGCGCTGTGGCAGTCGCCGCTGACCTGGTTGCCCGCCAACAACCCGCTCGGCGCCACGCCCACTCTGGAAGTGCGGGTCGACGGGCTGCTCTGGCACGAGGTGGACAGCCTCGCCGGGCGCGGCCCGGACGAGCGCGTGTACGTCACCGGCAGCGCCGCCGACGGGCGCACCACGGTGACCTTCGGCGACGGGGTGCACGGTACGCGGCTGCCCACCGGGCACGAGAACGTGCGGGCGCGCTACCGGTTCGGCACCGGCAAGGCCGCCAACGTCGGCGCGGATCGCATCACCCAGGCGGTCACCCGGCCGCTGGGCGTCACCGGCGTGACCAATCCGCTGCCCGCCACCGGTGGTGCGGACGGGGACGGGCCCGCGCAGACCCGCCGCACCGTCCCGCTGGCGGTCTCGGCGCTGGACCGGCTGGTGTCGGTGCGGGACTACGAGGACTTCTCCCGCTCCCGCTCCGGAGTGGGCCGGGCCTCGGCGCGGCTGGTGTTCGACGGCAGGCGCGAGATCCTGCACGTGACCGTCGCCGGCGTGGACGACATCCCGATCGGCACCGGGTCGGACCTGCTGAGCACGCTGCGGGCTTCGCTGCTGGCGTACGGCGATCCGCGGCTGCCGGTGCGGGTCGAGCCGCGGGAGCTGGTGCGGCTGGTGGTCGCGGCGAAGGTGGCGCTGCTGCCCGACCACTCGTGGGAGTGGGTGCACCCGCGGCTGCGCCGCGCATTGCTGACCGAACTCGGTTATCCCGGAAGGGAACTCGGTCGGCCCGCACACCTGTCGGAGGTGCTGGCCACCGCCCAGTCGGTGCCCGGCGTGTCCTATGTGGACGTCGACGTGTTCGGCGCGGGCCCGGGCGGCGTGGCCGCCACGGTGCCTGCCCGGCTCGCCGAGCACACCGAGGAGCGCTACCGCCTCAGCGAGCCCGAGACGCTGACCGGCATCGCCGCCCGGCACGGGATCACCACCGCCGATCTGCTGCGGCTCAACCCCGACATCACCGACACCCGGCCGCTGCCGTCCGGGCGGACGGTGTTCGTGCACCGCGGAGTCCGGCCCGCGCAGCTGGTGCTGCTGCAGGCCGACACGCTGACCCTCACGGAGGTGCGATGAGCAGGGATCCGGACGCGCTCGCGCGGCTGCTGCCGGAATGGCACCGGATGCGCGACGCCGAGCAGGGCGGGCCGCTGCGCGAGCTGCTCGGCATCGTCGGTGAGCAGCTGGACCTGGTGCGCGAGGCGATCGAGCAGCAGTACGACGACTGGTTCGTCGAGACCGCCGCCGAGTGGGTGCTGCCCTACCTCGGCGAACTGGTCGGCTACGACCGGCTGCCGGGCTACGAGAGGGTGTCGACCGCTGGCCTGCGCGACGGCGCTGATCCGGCGCAGGCGCGGCAGCGGCTGGCCGAGGCGCTGGCACCGCGCCGGGACGTGGCCGCCACCGTCGGAAACCGGCGGCGCAAGGGCACTCTCGCGCTGCTGGAGGAGCTGGCGGCCGGCACCGCGGGCTGGCCCGCGCGAGCCGTCGAGCTGTCCCGGCTGGTCGCCCACTCGCAACCGATCCGGTTGCTGGGCCCGCACGTCCGGCCGCACGGCGGGCTGGCGGACATGCGCGACGGCACCGCCCTGGACCTCGCGACCGGGCCGTTCAGCGACGTGGAGCGAACGGCGGACGTCCGGCGCGCCGACTCCCGCCGCCGCCCCGGCGGCCTCACCCCGGCCGGCGTGGGCGTGTTCGCGTGGCGGCTCAAGCCGTACTCGGTGACCAACGCGCCCGCGTACTGCATCGACCGCACCCACGGCCACTACACGTTCTCCGTGCTGAGCAACGACACCCCGCTGGTGACCAAGCCGGTGCCGGAGCCCTCGACCAGCCACCTCGCCACCATCGACAACGTGCCCGCACCGCTGCGCCGCAAGCAGGTGGCCGACCGGCTGGCCGACTACTACGGGCCGGGCAAGAGCTTCTGCCTGCACCTCGACGGGCCGGACCGGCCGGTACCGCCGTCGCGGATCGCGATCGCCGACCTCTCCGACTGGCGCTACCGGCCGCGCTACGGGCAGGTCGCCGTGGATCCGGTGCTGGGCCGCATCGCCTTCAGCACCCGCCAGGCGCCGCACCTCGGCGTGTCGGTGACCTACCACCACGCGTTCTCCACCGAGCTCGGCGGCGGCGAGTACCCGCGCGAGCCCGAGACCCCGCCCGCGGCGAAGGTCTACCGGGTCGGCCCTGACGAGCTGATCATGGACGCCTACCGGGCCTGGCGCGAGGAACCGCGCCGCCCCGAAGCCGTCATCGAGATCGCGCACAACGGCACCCACCAGGAACAGCTGGACTTCGAGCTCACCTCAGGCGACCGGTTGCAGATCCGCGGTGCCGAGGGCTACCGCCCGGTGCTGCGGCTGCCCGACACCCACAGCAACCGCCCCGACGCGCTGACCATCCAGGTACCGGCGCAAGCCGCCGGTGACCGGCCGCGGGTCGTCATGGACGGGCTGCTCATCACCGGCCGCGGCATCCGGGTCACCGGACCGCTGGAGGCACTGGTGCTGCGGCACTGCACGCTGGTGCCCGGCTGGTCGTTGCAGGACGACTGCGAACCGCAGTGGCCCGCCGAGCCGAGCCTGCTGCTGGAACGCACCACCGCCTGCGTGCAGATCGACCGCTGCGTCCTGGGCACCATCTCGGTGATCGGCGACGAGGTCAGCACCGATCCGCTGCCGATCCACATCCGCGACAGCATCGTCGACGCCACCGACCGCGAACTGCCCGCCCTGTCGGCGCCCGACTGCCGGCCCGCGCACGCAACGCTGCACGCGCACCGCAGCACGTTCTTCGGCGAAGTGCACACCCACGCGGTGCGCATCGCCGAGAACAGCATCGTCACCGGCAGCTTCCGGGTGGCGCGGCGCGGAATCGGCTGCCTGCGCCACACCTACGTCCCACCCGGCTCGCGCACTCCCCGCCGCTACCGCTGCCCGGCGGACCTGGCACCGGTGCGACCGGCGTTCGCCTCGCGCCGCTACGGCACACCGGACTACGCGCGGCTGACCGACGACTGCCCGGCCGAGATCCGGCGCGGCGCCGAGGACGGCTCCGAGCTCGGCGTGTTCCACGACCTCTACGAACCGCAGCGGGAGGACAACCTGCGAGCGCGTCTCGCGGAGTACAGCCCCGCCCGCTGCGACGTCGGCCTGATCTTCGCCTCCTGAAAGACATCCCAGGAGCTGACATGTCAAGCTGCGATGTTCTCGGCGTGGTGCGACCAGGCGGTCGTCTCGTCGTAGGGGGTGCTGGTTTTGAGGCAGCCGTGGAGGATGCCGACGAGTCGGTTGGCGAGTTGGCGCAGGGCGGCGTTGTGACCGGTGCCGCGGGCTTTCTGCCGGTCGTAGTAGGCGCGGGCGCCTGGCGAGTGCAGCAACGCGCTTTGCGCCTGAGCCATCAGGGCGTCGATGAGCCGGTCGTTGTGCACGAACCGGGCCAGGGCGACCTTCTTTCTGCCGGAGGCGCGGGTGATCGGGGAGGTGCCCGCGTAATTTTTGCGGGCTTTGGCGGTGGCGTAGCGGTCGGGGTCGTCGCCGAACTCTGCGAGCACCCGGGCGCCGAGCACCGGTCCCAGACCGGGCTGGGAGGCGATGATCTCAGCGGCCGGGTGCTGCCCAAAATGGGCCTCGACCTGCCCTTGCAGGGTCTTGACCTGAGTGTTCAACACGGTCAGGACCGCGATCAGCGCCTGGATGGAGGAGGCGTAGGCGGCGGCGACGACCTCGGGCTGACCGAGCTGGTCGGAGCGCAACGTGGCCTGGATCGCCGCCGCTTTCTCCGCGATATTGCGGCGGCGCGCTCGTTTCAGCGCGCCGTTGATCTGGGCGACCGTCAGCCGGGCGGCTTGTTCCGGGGTGGGGGCTTTGGCCAGCAGTTCCAGGGTGTCGGCGGCGTCCAGGTCGTCGAACGCTTCCAGCGCGGCGGGGAAGTAGTCACGCAGCGCGTGCCGCAGCCGCTGAGTGTGGCGGGTCCGTTCCCAGATCAGCGTTTTGTGGGTGCGGGCCACTACCTTGACCGCCTCGGCCTGGTCGGAGTCACCGGCGACCGGCCGCAGCTCGTGGGCATGCGTGCGAACCATGTCCGCGAGCACGTGGGCGTCGCCGGCGTCGCTTTTCGCGCCCGACACCCCCAGCCGGTCACGGAACCTCGCGGCCTGCAACGGGTTGACCGCCATCACCGTGTACCCGGCGGCGACCAGCGCCGCCACCCACGGCCCCCGGTCAGTCTCGATCCCGACCAGCACCTCCGCATCCTCAGCGTCCTCACCGAATTGAGCACCGATCATCGTGTGCAAACGGGCCATGCCCGCCACACCCTCGGGCAGGCGGGCCTTGGCCAACCGGCGACCGGCGTTGTCCATCAGCTCGACGTCGTGATGCTCCTCAGCCCAGTCATCCCCTACGAACAGTCGCAACGATCCTCCCGCTCTCGATCACCATGCGCAGCCGGCGGGAGAACCATCAGCGACCTAATCAAGCAGTGCTCACACCACGGGTGGGCACGACATCCCAGCAGCGATCAACTCTCCCGACCCACCGGCAGGGGCACGGTCTTTCAGCAGGACTCACACGTCCAGGACCTACGAGTGCTCACCTACCGGTCGGCTACCAACCAGGAGTGTGCCCGACGGCTCACTCCCAGAACTGATTAGGACGTGCCATGCACGCAGACTTGTCCCGGATCACCTTCCACCCGGAGCGCGGCTACTCGGCGGTGATCGCCCAGCAGGGCCGGGTCCAGGTCGACGCCGACATCAACGAGCAGGTCCTCAACCAGCTCTACCAGCACCGGATCGCGCTCGTCGACCTGATCGGCCAGCACGGCGGCCCGGCCGCCTCCGCCGGGTTCAAGATCGAGCGACTGGCCGGGAGGCACGGCCTGGACGACCTGTCCATCGGGCCGGGCCGCTACTACGTCGGCGGCGTCCTCTGCGACGCGCACCGCCCTGATCCGGGGATTCCTGTTCCGGATGAGGGCGAGCCCGCACCACCGGACCCGCCGGGGCCCTGGACGTACTGGGACCAGCCCGACGGGTTCCGCGACCCGGAGCTCCCCGGTGACCGGCTGCCCGCCGAGGCGCCGTACCTGGTGTACCTGAGGGTGTGGGAGCGGCTGGTCACCGCCGCCGAGGACCCGGAACTGCGGGAAGTCGCGCTGGGTGCGGACACCTCGGCGCGGATCAAGGTGGTCTGGCAGGTGCTCGCGCTGCCGAGCTCGGAGCTCCAGGTGCGCAACGCCGACGCACCGATCGGCGCGGTGGAGCAGTCCTTCGACGAGTGGGTGCGCGGACGCACCGAGAACCCGGCCCGCCTCGCCGTCCGCGCGCAGCGCCCCGACGACGCCGACGAACCGTGCGTGCTTCGGCCCGATGCGCGCTACCGCGGACTCGAGAACCAGCTCTACCGCGTGGAGATCCACGACGGCGGCCCCGCGGCGGAGGCGACTTTCAAGTGGTCGCGGGAGAACGGCTCCGTGGTGTTCCCCGTCGACGACGTCGACGGCACGTGGGTGGATCTAGCGTCGCTCGGCGGTGACACCAAGCTCGACCTCGACGTCGGCGACTTCGTCGAGTTCCTCGACACCGCTCTCATCAGCCGCCGGGAACCGCGCCCGCTGCTGCGCGTCGAGGAGCTCGACCTGCCGGAGCGGCGGGTGCGGCTGTCCGCGGAACCGGCCGTCCCGCACCGCCCGGAGCTGCACCCGTTCCTGCGCCGCTGGGACCACCGCGGCTCCCGGGGTGGAGCGGTTCCGGTCGAAGAGGGCCGCTGGATCCCGGTCGAGGACGGCGTGGAGATCTTCTTCCACCGCGCCGAATCCGAGTACCGCAGCGGTGACCACTGGATCGTGCCCGCCCGCACCGCCACCGGCGACGTGGAGTGGCCCACCGACCCGGCCGGGCGCCCGCTGCTGCGGCCACCGCTCGGCGTCGTGGAGCACTACGCGCCGCTGGCCTGGGTGACCGGTGATCAGGTCGTCGACATGCGGCTCACCTTCGGCATGACCTGATCACGGGTAGGGATGCGGTCGTTGGTTGCTGAATCCGCCGTAGGCCTCGAAGCGGGGATGCCGCAGGGGCGGCGCGCCGGGCAGCGAGAGCAGCAGCACGTCCGGTGACCACACCCGGGTGGCGTGGAAACCGAGCTGGTGGACGTCGGGAGTCGTGAGATCCGCGTGCAGCAGCTGTTTCCCGGTGTCGCGGAACGCGGCGACCAGTCGCCGCGCGGCGCTGCTCGGGTCGGTGGTGGTGTCGGCGGGCAGGTCGGAGGCCTGCGAGGCGGTGCAGTTCGCGAACCGCTGCTCGACCACCCGGGCGTTGACCGGGTCCGAGTAGTGCGCGATGTTGCTGTCGAGGTCGAAGAAACCGTCGCCCGGTTCGGCGCGGCCGTCCTGCCACGTGCCCAGGGCGACCATCGCCGATGCTTCGACGAGCGCCTTGTACATCGCTGCGGTCAGCTTGCCGTCCGTGCCGAGCCCCAGCACGATCGCCGGGCCGTGCCCCTCGCGCCCGCGGACGAGGCAGACGACGGTGAAGCCGGGCAGGTCGGGACTGGGCAGGAGGTGGAACTCCGGGTCGGGGAACCGCGGGCTCCAGTGCTCCTCCACGAGATGGCGCAGGGCTCGCGTCCGCCCGTCCCAGCCGATCCGGACGGAGGGCACCGCGGTGTGCCAGTGCCCCATCACGGTGTCCAGCTGGACGAGCTCCTGAAGCGCGTTGAGCAGCGCTTTGACCGGATCGGTGTGGACCGCCGTGCCGGTCGTCACCGCGCTCTGGACGTACGGTTCCTGGTCACGGATCTGGTAGCCGACCAGCAGCAGTTGTGCGGGTACCAGCACGTCCTCGCCGCCGACCAGCGACGTCATCCGCATCCAGCTCATCGGCGCGTTCGGGTCGAACCGATCGAAGGGGAAGTCCGGCTCGGCGAACTGGAGCTCGGCGTAGACGTCCAGCGCTGTCGTGTCGGCGACCGGCTCACCGCTGGCCACCAGATCGCTGCGGGCGGCGAAGACGAAGTTCTCGCGGTGGTGCGCGGGAAACGCGAAGTGCGAGTAGCGCTCGACCGACTCGGCGATGGTGCGGATCCGGGTGTCATCGACATCGGGACCGCAGGCGCCGACGTGCAACGAGCCCGGCCTGACCGGCGGCGCACCGACGAGCTGGTGGAGGCCCTGGGGCTCGGTCGCGGTGAGCGCGAAGCGCAGTCCGTACCGCCGGCGGAAGGTGGTGCCGAGGTTGGGCACCAGCCCGCAGACCGGGCTCACCGCGCGTCGGGCGAGATCGTCGGCCTGGGCCCCTTTCGGCAGGGTGCGGTGCGCGAGCGCCATGTCAGTCCTGCTCATCGAGCCACGCCTTCACGTCGAAGTACAGCGACGTCTCCTCCTGCTGCGGGACGGGCGCGCAGACGCGGCAGCCGGGCAGCGCGAGCACCTCGTTGACCGCGATCTCCCACGTCGGCAGGTGCAGGCCGAGCGACTTGCCCGCGGTGAAGCTGGAGCCGGTGCGGGCGAAGTTGATGACTTCCAGGGCCAGGTAGGACGTGAGCAGCCCGGTCACCGCGGGCAGCAGCGGTGGTCGGCCTCCGTTCGCCGCGGCGCGTGCCAGGGCGCGCTTGTAGCGGAGGTAGCCGTCGGCATTGGTCAGTCCCATCAGGACTCGGGTCTCGAAGCAGGCGTAGCAGGCGGTGGCCCCCGGCAGGAAAGTCGGCCCCACGTGCAGGAACGGCCCGTCGATCACCCCGTGGATCCACGGGATCCGCAGGTGCAGGGCGATCCGGTTCAGCAGGTCCAAGCGCACCGGGTCGATGCGGGTGTCGGCCCAGACCAGCAGCGATCCCCGCCAGTGCGCGAGCAGCTCCAGCCGCTCGCGCATGCTCAACGGGTGATCGGCCCAGCTGGTGTCGGGGTCGTCGAGCAGCTGCTGCCCGGCTGCGGTTTCCAGCACGGCGAGTGCTGGATCGCTGCTGGTCAGCATCCCGTTCAGCTGCTCGACGAGGTCACCGCTGCCCAGCAGCCGCACCGGCGGCGGCTCGGGTGGAGCGGCCGGGCGCAGCACGTGGGCGTAGTCGTCGAGGTAGTGGTCCAGCGCGGATTGCGGGGTGTCCTCGATGGCGTCGAGATCTCGCAGGTAGGCCACCAGCTGGTCGACCTCCGCGCGGCTGGTCCCCGCGTTGTCGGCGAGGTCGTCCAGCGCCGTCCCGTCCAAGCCGTTGATCAGGCTGAACAGCCGTCCCGATGCGGACTGGTCGCGGATGGTGTGCGAGAGCGAGTTCCACACGCCCGACCGCAGTTCCACCTCGTCGGGGCTGTGCGGGATGATCGAGAAGGACCGCTTGAGGCGGGGAGCACCGGTGAGGTGCATGTGCCGTACTCCAATCACGCTTCGTCGGGGCGGCCGATGAGCACCGTGTGCAGGAGGGTTCGGTAGAGACCGTCCAGCCCGAGCGCCCGGTTCGCCGGTTCGTCGTAGAAACCGGCCCAGTCCGTGCTGGCCAGCCCGAGGGCGTTCGCCGCGAGGTGGAGGTGCTCGGACATCGCACCGGCCTCGTGCAGCACGAAGCGCAGCCCTCGGGCGCCGTACTTGCGCATGGACCGCCACGGCCGCCCCACCAGGAGCGCGATGCAAGCGGCGTCGCGCGCGGGCAGGTTCTCGCCGAACTCCCCCAGGCCTTCCGAGAGCAACGCCTGAACCGCGGTGGTATCGCCGTAGCGGTCGAACGCATCCGGCTTGGGTGCGAATCGGTAGGCACCGCGGTCCAGTCCGGCCACCCGGATCGCGACGATGTGCAGCTCCACCGGGAAAAGCCCACCGGCGCTGGGCACCGCGCGCCCCGGAACGCGCCGGGTGCTGTCGGCCGGATGCGTGCAGCCGCCCGCAGCGCGCACCAACGTGGCGATCTCCGCGCGGTCGACGGGTTCTCGGCTGAACGACCGGGCGCTGGTGCGCCGCTGGATGAGCTCGTCCAAGCTGCGGTCCAGCGGCAACGACGCGGGCAGGTCGACCCGGTCCGCGTCCGGCACCGATTCCGCGTCGGTCCGGGCGATCAGGGACGTGAACGCCTCGTCGAGGTAGTCGGCCACCGAGTTCGCGGTTTCCCGGTCGTGCCGGTGCGACCGCGAGGCGAGCAGGAATTCTTCGGCCGGCCGGGCCTGTTCGCCGAACCCGAGGTGGGAGTGCCGAACCTGATTGGGCCGGTAGGCCGTCGAATTGAACCACGGCGTTGCCGCGGAAAGGGAATTGGCGTGCAGCGCCAGCGGGACAAGTTCGTTCTCGACCGCCACGACTACCCCGTTCTCAGCCGGACTGGGAGGTTACCGTTGCGCCCCGGGCGGGAGAACGCTCGCACCCGGGGCATTCCAGCGACTTCCCTACTTCTTCACCCGTGCCGGACGGGCAGCGGCGGAAGAGCTGGAGGCGCAACCCGCGGCCGCCATCGCCGGCGTCCGGTCCTGGCCGCTGCGCGCAGCACTGCGGTTCTCCCTCGTGGACGAGACCTGGAGCTTCATACGAACCACCCTCGCATTCTCGGATCGGCCGGTTGATCGGCCGCCGCGATACTAGCCACGGGATTCCACGCCAAGACTCACGTGCAAGATCAACTACCCGTCAGAATGAAAAACCTCCCTCGGGCAGGGACACTCTTGCGGGAGAACGTGCGATCGGATTCGATTAACGCGCGGTTCGGTCGCGGAATTGCCCGGCTCAGGCGGAGTTCTGCCGCCGCCGGTGGGTGAGCGCGCGGCGGGCGAGGCCGTCGAGGAGGTAGCCGAGCACGCCGATGACCAGGATGACAGCCATCATCTGGTCGTAGGCCAGCTGGTCGCGGGCGTTGAGGATCTGGTAGCCGAGCCCGGAATCGACGCCGAGCATCTCCGCCGGGACGAGCACCACCCAGGCGATGCCGAGCGCGACCCGCACACCGGTGAGGACGTGGCCCCGGGTCGCGGGCAGCACGACGCTGGTCAGCACCTCGGTCCTCGTCGCGCCGAGCGAGCGGGCCACGAGCCGGTGCCCCGGGTCGACGGCGTGCACGCCCGCTGCGGTGTTGAGCACGATCGGCCACAGCGCCGCGGCCGCCACGAGGAAGATCACCGGCCGGTGCCCGATGCCGAACAGCGCGACGGCCACCGGTGCCCACGACAACGGCGAAACCATGCGCAGGAACTGGAAGACCGGGCGCGTGGCGCGCTCCAGCGCGACCAGCGAACCGACGGCGAAGCCGAGCGGCACGCCGATCGCAGCGGCGATCAGCAGCCCGGCGAGCAGCCGCCACAGGCTCGCCGCGATGTCGCCGAACAGCACGCCGCGCTGGGCCAGGTCGGCGATCGCGGGAACGGCGTGCTGCGGTGCGAAGGAGTTCAGCAGCCTGTCCTCACCGGCCAGCACGGTGGTGAGGAACCACCACAGCAGGACGGCGACTGCGATCGCGGCGGTCGGCGCGATCCAGCGGGCGCGGGAGCGCGGCGGTGAGATGGTCACGCCGGGTTCACCTCTTCGGTGCGGTGGAGGTCGTGGGGCAGCCCGAACGTGGCGGGGCCGCCGAGCCGGTCGAGCGACCTGCGCACGAAGCGGTCGTCGACGAGCTGGCCGTGGGCGAGATGCGGGTCGATCCGCTGCAGGAAAGCGGTATCGCCGTCGACCACGGTGCCGTGCATCGCCCGGATCAGGCCGGCGGTGTAGCTGGGGAACGGGAAGGGCTGGAACCCGATCCGCTGGCCGGACCACTCCGGGTGGTGCAGGCCCGATCCGTCGTAGGTCAGCGCCCTGGTGATCGCGGGCAGCGGCTGCGGCAGGTAGCGGTCGCCGGAGAGCACGCCCGCCGCGCGCCCGCGGTCGTGCTCGATGCTGCGCTGGGCCAGCGCGACGGAGTCGACCAGCGCCTGCACCCGCCACGGGTCGCTGTCCAGGAGGTCCTGGTGGGCCAGCACGACGCAGCACGCGTGATCGCGCCACACGTCGCCGATGAAGCGGTGGATGCGCCCGATCTTCTTGATCTCCGCGACGGCGTTGAACGGGTCGGCGACGACGTAGCCGCCGATGGATCCGCTGTCCAGCGCGGGCACCATGTCGGCCGGGCTCATCACCACCAGCTCCACGGTTCCCGCCGCGGCGGAAGGCTCCTCGCGCACCACCGGCCGCAATCCGGCGCGCCGGAGCACCTCCTGCAGGACGATGTTGTGGATCGACCACCAGTACGGGATCGAGACCCGCCGTCCGGCGAGCTCGTCGAGCGAGCGGATGTCACGCCGCACCGTAAGCGAGGAGCCGTTGGTGTGGTTCCAGGCCAGGATGCGGACCTGCTCGCCCAGCGAGTACCGCAGCTGCACGGCGAAGGGCATCAGCAGGTGGACGACGTCGACCTGCCTGCTCAGGAACGCCTCGGCCAGCGACGCCCAGCTGCGGAACAGCACCGGGCGCTCGACACCGGCGCCCGTCGCGTCGAAGATCCCGCTGCCGTGCGCAACCAGCAGCGGCGCGGCATCTGTGATCGGCAGGTACCCGACGCGGAGCCGATCGCTCGGGGCAACCGTGCGGCGGGTGGCGTGCGCGGCCAGATCGGCGATGCCCACCAAGCCGCCGAGCGCGCCGAGCGCCGCACCGCCGCGCAGCAGCGTGCGGCGGTTCACGACACGCCCGCCTTCGGGCTGGTTCCGTAGTGCGCCAGCAGTTCCCGGCGGAGCGCGCCGTTGTCGGCGCTGTTCTCCCAGACGCGGCCGATCGCGCCCGACCCGTCGAGCAGCGCGATGCGATCGCCGACCAGCAGCGCCTCGTCCACGTCGTGCGTGACGAGCACCGTGGTCAGCTCCAGTTCTTCGGTGGTGCTGCGCAGCCACCGCTGGAGATCGCCCCTGGTGCCCGGGTCGAGCGCGCTGAACGGCTCGTCGAGCAGCAGCAGCCGCGGGCGGATCGCGGCGGCGCGGGCGATCGCGACGCGTTGCGCTTGGCCGCCGGAGAGCTGGTCGGGATAGGAGTCGGCGAGATCGGCCAGCCCGAACCGGGCCAGCAGCCGATCCGCCCGGTCGGCCTCGAAACGTGCTCTGTTGGCGCGGTAGCCGCCGCCCAGGCGCACGTTGTCCCGGACGGTCAGCCACGGCATCAGCAGCGGCTGCTGGAACACCACGCCGGTGGGCGGTCGGCCACCGGCGTCGTCGCCCCACTCGACGGTTCCGGCGTCGAGCTGCTCCAGACCCGCGAGCGCCCGCAGCAACGTCGACTTGCCGCCACCGCTGGGGCCCACGACCACGAGGAACTCGCCGTCGGTCACCTCCAGGTCGAGGTCGTGGAAGAGCCTGCGCGGCCCGTAGGTCTTGCCCGCGCCGGTCACGCGGACCGCGAGAGTTCCCACCTCAACTGCCCTTCGGTCGGAGCCTGCACGGGGAGGAACGCCGCTTCGCGCAGCCGCCGGCTGGTCGCGCTTCCCGCGACGTAACCGGCGCCGCCGCTGATCGCGGCCTCCAGCCGGGTGGCGTCCCCGGCGACCCGCGCCGCGTCGAGCCGCAGCTGCAGCAGCTCGCGGTCGCTGGCCCGCTGCGGGTCGCGGGCGTGCTCGAAGAGCCGCCGCCGCACGGACTCGTGCTTGCCGTCCACGTCGGCGAGATCCGGGCCGAACTCCGCGTTGAGCCCGGTGAGCCGCTTCCTGGACTGCTCCCGGGACACTCCGGCCAGCCCGCTGCAGAAGGCGCTCTGCACCAGCAGGAACGTCGGCCGGAAGGAGCGGACGAAGCCGGTCAGGTCCTCGCTGAGCACCGCGTCGGCGGGGATCTCCACGCCGTCGAGGCTGATCGAGGAGGACGCGGTGGAGCCCAGCGCCAGCAGCTCCGGCGCGGTGTGCACCGTCACGCCCGGATCGCCGGTCCGCAGCTGCACGACCACGCCGCTGCCGTCGTCGAACCGGGCCGGGACGACCACGAGCGCCTCGTCGAAGAGGTTCGAGGCCCACCGGATCGGCCCGTCCAGCCGGACGCCGCCCGCGGTGCGCGTGGCGATCACGGGTACCGGTTCGAGCCCGGCCACGTGCCGCATCGCCGGTGCCATCGCCGTCGCGCCGATGACCGTTCCCGCTGCCAGCGCGGGAAGTTCCCGCGCGGCCGCCGGTCGATCGCTGCTGCGGCTGAGGTATTCGATCACCATGCGCTGCGCCCACAGGGCGAACCCGGAGCTCAGGCAGCCAGCCGCGACGTCCTCCACGACCAGCAGCATGGTGGCCAGCCGGTCGTCGGCGTTGTCGGGCGCGCCCAGGTCGAGCAGCCCGAGTTCGCCGAGCAGCCGCAGGCCCGGCCGGATGTCGCAGTCACCGCGGTCCACTTCGGACGCTTTCCGGGCGAAGAACTCCAGCACCTCCTGCCGGCCGGGGTAGTCGGGCGAGGTGTCCGGTGTGGACGGATCGGTGCTCATCACTCGCTCCGCTCCAGAGCGTGCAGCCGGTCGATCGGGGTGTTGACGACTTCGCGCGCCTTGCGGACGACTCCCTCGTCCGGCGCGTCGTACAGGCACAGGCACTTGACCATGTCCTCGCGGACGTAGGTCCGCAGGAAGCTGACCTCGGGAACCTCGGCGTACTTCGGCGCGTTGGCCTTCTTCCGGCCCAGGTAGGTGTCCATGTCCAGGTCGGCGGGGAAGTCCCACTCGACAAGGTAGCCGGCCTTCGGCCGGGCGGCCTTGATCTCGGCCAGCTCCGCCCCGACCAGCCGGACCTGGTCCGGCCCCGCCACCTCGGCCGCTCCGGTCAGCCGCTCGGCGGTGAGGACGGTGGCCAGGTCCGCGACGTCCGCCGCTTCGACGACGACGAAGACCTGGTCGTGCGAGCCGGTGACCTGCGATTCGATGATCTCGCCACCGACCGACGATGCGGCTTCGCCGATCTCGCGCAGCAGCGCCTCGATCCCGTCGCGGCCGGCATCGGCGGGCACGATCTCGTAAAGGAACAGCGACATGGTTCTTCCCTCCGGAAGGGGGTGCGGGCGAACACCGCACGACGGCGTGCGGTGCGTGAGCGGCGAAAGGGCCGCGAGAGTGCGCCGGTCGACGACCGGGACGAGGAGATTCAGCCGATCCGGCTGATGAGATGGCGGAAGGGGCGCGAGCGCTCAGTCGCGGACAGGCGTACACGCGGCGCTGGTGACCCGCAGCAGGTCCACCTGAAGGCGCTCGACGAGTTCCACGTTCCGCATGAGCCCAAGCCTAGGCATAGACCGATCGTTCTGTCTACGTCCTGGGGCATAGGATGTGGCCGTGGCCTCATCAACACGAGCCGCAGCCGCACCGTCGGAGCGACTGCTGGCAGCGGCGGCGAAGCTGTTCCCGAAGGAGGGCATCCGCGCGGTCGGCGTCGACCGGGTCCTGGCGGAGGCCCAGGTGGCGCGGGCGAGCCTGTACCAGGCGTTCGGCTCCAAGGACGCCCTGATCGCGGCCTACGTGGACCGGCAGGACGAGCTCGACCGCGCCAACTACGCCAAAGCCGTTGCCGGGATGGACGATCCGGCCGACCGACTGCTGGCGCTGTTCGACCTCGCGCGCACGACCGCGAACAAGTCGCGCTTCCGCGGCTGCCTCTACCTCAACGCCGCCACCGAGTTCCCCGACCAGAAGCACCCCGTCGTCGCGGCCGTGGCCCGGCACCGCGGCTGGCTGCGCGAACTGCTGGTGACGCTGCTGAGCGAAGCCGGGGCGCACGATCCCGAGCCGCTCGCGGACCGGATCCAGGTCATCTACGACGGAGCGGTCGCCGGTTCCAAGCTCAACCGCAGCGCCGAACCCATCGACACCGGCCGCACCCTGGTCACCGAGATCCTCGCGGAGCACACCGAGCGGTCGTGAGCGTTTCGGGGCGTCCTGGCACCCCGAAACGCTCACGACCGCTTTTCGCCTTCCGGACACCCGCGCCGTGGCTGGTCCCGCGGAGTCCGCTGTCCTGGTCTCACAGCCGAAGATCGGGCGCATCCCCACCGAACTGCGCAACGCGCTGTGGTGGATCGACAACTACTACGACTGCGCCCATCCGCTGCCCGGCGCCACCGGCAAGATCGCCCATGCCCCGGAGACCCACGGCAACCCGATCGACAAGGCCCTGCCGATCATGCTCCTGAAGCCCGACGGCCGGATCGAGCAGAAGGCCATCGCCTGGACCACCGGCACCCCCTTCGAAAGCTCCTGCCGCTGAAGCACCGGCGGAATCGGCACCACGATCCCTGTTCGACCGGTCCGCCTACGCGGTGGCCGTCCGCCGCGGGCACGCCCACAGCAAGACCCCGGCGACCGCCGCGGCCACCGCGAAAGCAAGGAAGTTCGCGCCGACCCCGAGACCGGCGGCCAGCAGCAACCCGCCGACCTGCGGCGCGGCCACGGCGCCGATGCGGCCGACGCCCAGCGCCCAGCCCAGCGCGGTGCCCCGCAAGCGCGCCGGGTAGTGGTTCGCGACTCCGGCGATGATCAGGCACTGGGTGCCGTGCGTGCCGACACCGGCCAGCACCAGCAACCCGTAGGTGATCGCGTTCGGCGGATGCGCGATCAGCCCGGCCAGCGCGAGCGCGGCGATCACGGCCGCGACCGCGCCGACGCGCACCGGGCCGAACCGGTCGCCCGCCCACGCGGTCAGCAGCGATCCGGCCACCGCGCCCAGGTTCAGCGCCAGCAGGAAGGTCAGCGCGGAGCCGAGGTCGAAGCCGGATTGCCGCATCAGCTGCGGCAACCAGGTGCCCAGCCCGAACCAGGCGAACAGGACCGTCAACGTCGACAGCGCGAACAGCGCGGTCGCCCGGAGGTGCACCCGGGCGAACAATCCGCTGGCGGCCTGCCGATCGGCGGAATCCTCCGCAACGGCACCGAATTCGCGCTCGACCGCCGCGGCGCGCTCGTGGTCTCCGCGGGCCCGGTGGTAAGCGGCCGTTTCCGGGACCAGCCGCCGGCACAGCACCGCCACGAGCACACCGGCGGCGCCGACGCCGAACATGCTGCGCCAACCCCAGTTCGGGATCAGCCAGATGCCCAGCACCGATGCTGCGCTGCCGCCGATCGGCACGCCGGACATCATCAGCGTGGAGACCAGCGCCCGGCGGTGCGGGGCGACGAACTCGGCGGCGAGCGCGCTGACCGAGGGCACCAGGCCGCCGAGACCGAGGCCGGCGAGGAAGCGGAGCACGCCGAACGATTCCGGGTTCCACGCGAAGCTGCAGAGCACCGTGCAGACCGAGAACCAGACCGTGCACAGCAGCATCGCGCGCCGCCGACCGATGCGGTCGGAGAGCACTCCCGCGACCAGGGCGCCGACCAGCATGCCCGCGAATGCCAGGCTGCCCAGCAGGCCGACGGATCCGGCGGTGAGCGCCCAGCCGGGTTCGCGCAGCAGCTCCGGCAGCACCGCGCCGTAGACGATCAGGTCGTACCCGTCGAACACCACCGTGAGCCAGCACAGACCGACCACGAGGGCTGCTTTCCGGCTCGGCTCGGTGGCGTGCTCCCGGGTCTGCGACATGCGGCGAATGCTACTGCCCGTTGGTCGCCCGCAGCGGTGGACAGTGGCCGCGATCTCGTGCGAAATCGCCAGCCCCACCCGCGACCCGGCGCCCCGGGACAGGCCTGCTGAGCAGGGCGGAAGGACGATCGGGGAAGTCAGACGGCTTCCCCGAGTCCACTGTGGTCAGACGCTGGCCGGGGCGTGCTGCATGCGCAGGGCGATCAGGAGCAGGGCCGCGGCGATCGTGGCCGAGATGACGGTGAACCCGGTCACCAGCACCGCGACGACGGCCGCGATGGCGACCAGCACACCGGCCGGGGCGAGTCCCCGTGCGCGGCGCGGAGTTCCGGTGGATCCGCGCTCGAACCGGCCGAGCTGCGCGGTGAGCGGGATGAGCACCAGGGCCACACCGGCCAGCCACGAACCGCGGGTCAGCCACCACCCGATGCCCAGCGGTTCGGGCCAGGGCAGTCCCAGCACCAGCAGGACGGCGGCGAACAGCACCAGGGCGGGCATGTGCCAGAGGTAGACGGTCAGCGAGTGCTTGCCGATCGCGTCGACCGCGGAGCGCACGCCCGGCCGTTCCACGAAGACCGCCAGGCGTCCGGTGAACCGCGCCAGCAGGCACACCTGGACGACGCCGAGCAGCACCAGGTTCGCGGTCGGCGGGTTGAGGTTGGCCAGCATGTCCGCCGGGTAGAGGCCGCTCGTGGTGCTTGCCAGCAGCAGCGCGAAGGCGCCGAGCGCACCGGTCAGCAGCTGGCCGTCCGAGCGGAACCGGAACCAGCCGTCGGCGTACCAGAAGCCGATCTGCTGGACGGCCAGCCAGACGAACGCGAGGTTGCCGAACCCGATCGCCGGGATCCCGGTGCCCATCGCCAGCTGGTCGACGCCGAGCGCGCACGCGACGAGCACCGCCAGCGTCGCCCGGGGCGCGCGCTCGTGCAGTCGGCCCAGCAGCGGCACCAGCGCGGAGATTCCCAGGTAGACGCCGATGAACCACATCGGCTGCCCCATCCGGAAGCCGACCTGCGCGAGCAGCTCCGCCGGGACTCCGGCCGCGGTCGCCACCGCCAGCGCGGCGGCGATCGCGGCGAAGGCGACGAGCGCGGGCCGGGCGAGCCGGACCAGCCGGGCCCGGACGAAATCCGCGGGCGTCGCGCCGGAATCGCGCATTCGGCGCCACTGCGTGATGCCGGCGAATCCGCCGACGATGAAGAACAGCGGCATCACCTGGATGACCCAGGAAACCGGGGTGAACCACTGCTGGTTCTCCAGCGCGTTGCGGATCTGGATTCCCGATTCCCCGGTCTCGATGCCCGCCATCATGGCGTGCAGGACGACCACCACGACCAGGCATCCGGCGCGGACCAGGTCGAGCACCCGGTCGCGGGACGGTGCTGGAACGGCTTTCGCCGCCGGTGCGATAGGTGCGCGCAAAATGGTCACTGCTGGTTCTCCCCGTGGAACGGGTCCGGACGAATTCCGGACCGGGAAGAGCGTATGAATTCAGCACCGGAATTCGCGTCGGTCCGGAGAGCGCATTCGCACCCCGTACCGCGGTAGGGGGTGCGGTGAATCGTTCCCCCACCGGTACGGTCGGGCAGTTCCTAGAGCATGCTGAGTTCCCGCATGGCATCGCGTTCGATCCGCGAGAGCTCGTGGAGCAGTGCACCGGCCTGCGTGAGCTTCTCCGCGTCGCCGGATTCGCCTGCTGCCGCGACGAGTGCGGCCACCTGCGTCCAGAGCCCGGCGGCCTCGGAGTACAGGGCGTGGCCGGTGCGCAGGTGGTCGCTGTCGATCACCTCGGCGCTCTCGGCGAGGAAGTCCCGGTAGAGGTTGCGGAACAGCGCGCCACCGGTGCCTGCCTTCTCCATGAGAACGGCGGTGCGCGACAGGTGCTCTCCCGGATTGTCACTGCGCTGCAGCCACTTCGGCACTTGCTTCGCGGCCTTCTCGACGCCCCGGTGGCCCAGGTTCGCGATGGGCGGGTTCAGGAACGCCTCGGCGCAGGCCCTGATCGCGGGGATGATCTGATCCCGCGGTGACGGCGCGGTGGGCGCTGTGATGGTGAAGGAGCGGTGCTTGGCGGTCATGGGGCCGCGTTCGGCCCTGGCCCGGGCCAGACTGTCGAGACTGGTGGTGACGGCCCCGCCCTGGGCGTCGGTGTCCACCAGGTAGGCGTCCTGGTCGTCGTAGCCGTACATGGCCACGACGTGCCCGCCGAAGTGCACCTTCGTGGTGAAGTAGTCCAGGTGGTAGCTGTCGAGCTGGAGGCCGACCGGCCGACCGGCGTCGATCGGTCCCGCCACGTTCTGCCAGGCCTTGCGCGCGGAGGTGGTCTCCGCGACCAGCAGCTCGAGCCCGAGCGCGGCGGTCAGGTTCCGGGTGAGCTCGAAGGGCTTGACCCGGCCGCCCAGGAAGGGAAATCCCACGCTCTTGCTGTCCCAGTAGATGAAGGACAGCCCGGAGCCGAGCCCGAACAGCATCGGTTCGGACAGCTCGATCCCGGCATGCCGCAGCAGCACGCCCAGCGCCGTCGTCTCGCAGTGCTGCATGCCGCGGGCATCGATGCCTTCCACCACGCTCCTCCCGGACCGGCGATCAGGTGCCGTTGGCGGAGACCAGCCCGCACTCGTAGGCGACGATGACGGCCTGCACCCGGTCGCGAATCCCGAGCTTACCGATGATGCGGCTGACGTGGCTCTTCACCGTCTGCTCGGCGATGAACAGCGCAACGGCGATCTCGCCGTTCGAAAGCCCTTGTGCGACAAGGGTGAGCACCTCGCGCTCCCGATCGGTGAGCGCCTCCAGCCGCGGCGCGGTGCTCTGGCGCGGCGGGGCGGAGCGGGCGAAGTGCTCGATCATCCGGCGCGTCACCGTCGGCGCCAGCAGCGCTTCGCCGGCGGCGACCACGCGCACCGCCGAGACGAGATCGGCGGGCAGCGCGTCCTTGAGCAGGAAACCGCTGGCACCGGCCCGGATCGCCTCGTACACGTAGTCGTCGATGTCGAAGGTGGTGAGCATCAGCACGCGGGGCACGTGCGCGACGGATTCCGGCGGGTTCATCAGCTGCCGCGTGGTGTCGATCCCGTTGAGCACCGGCATCCGCACGTCCATCACCACGACGTCGGGCTGCCGGGCGTGGGAGATCTCGATCGCGCGAGCCCCGTTGTCGGCCTCCCCGACCACCTCCATGTCGGGCTGCGCGCCGAGCAGCGCGGCGAACCCGGCCCGCACCATTGCCTGGTCGTCGACGACGAGCACCTTGATGGTCATGGGGTGTCCTGCTCCTGCGAATCGTTGCTGTGCAGCGGGAGAACCGCTCGTACTTCGTAACCGCCGTCGTCGAGGTGCCCGAACCGGAGCTCGCCGCGCACGATGGCGGCCCGCTCCTGCATGCCGACCAGGCCGTGCCCGCCGCCCTGCACCGGGTTGGCCGTCCGCTCCGGTGCACCGTTGCGCACGGTGATCGTCAGCTCGTCACCAGAGCGCTCGAAGCGCACTTCCGTGCGCGCGCCGGGGGCGTGCCTGGTCACGTTGCTCAAGGCTTCCTGCACGATCCGGAACGCCGCGATACCGGCGATCTCGCTGCCCGGCCGCTCCTCCAGCAGCTCCGTGCCGTGCGCGGTGATGTCCACGCCCGCCCGGCGGGAGCTGTCGATCAGCTCCGGGATGCGGTCCAGGCCCGGCTGCGGAACCAGCTCGTTGTCGGTCTGGGTGCTGCGCAGAACTCCCAGCACGCTGCGCATCTCGCCCAGCGCCTGCCGCGAGGCGGCCGCCATCTGGTCGAACTCCGCGCCGATCGCCGGATCGAGCCCCGGGTGCCGGTACTGCGCGGTGGTCGCCTGCACGTTGATCAGCGACATGCTGTGCGCGATCACGTCGTGCAGCTCGCGCGCGACCCGCGTCTTCTCCTCGGCGATCACCCGCTTGGCGTGCTCGTCGGCGCTGAGCCTGCGCTCCTGCACCAGCTGCGAGGAGATCCGCCGCCACTGCCGGACGAACATCGCGAGCGCGAAGGTGCCCGCGGTGACGGAGCCGAAGATGAAGAGGTTGCCGATCACCGCACCCGTCGACACGTTGTGCGGCACGAGTGCGGCGGCGGCGAAAGCAGCCACCACACCACCGCCCCAGCACCACAGCCCGACCGGCCAGGCAGGCTGCGCGCCGAGCACACCGACCAGCAACCCGTGCCCGATCAGCGTCGTCACCGCAACCGGCCACACGGCCGCATCGCCGACCGCGATCGCCAGCACGAACACGGCGGTGCAGGAGATTCCGGCAGCCAACCGCGGGCGGAAGAGCGCGAGAACGATCGCCGCGGGCTGCACGGCACCGAGCACGAAGGCCAGCGGAACCGGCATCCCGAAGACCACGGCGTCGAGCGGAATGGCCACCGCGGCCAACGCCAGCGCACCAGCACCGAGCGCCCCTGCAGCCCAGACGACGGGCTTGACCTGGAGCTTCGACTGCTCACCCGGATCACGCCGGCGCACGGATCTGGCCATCGGCAAGGCTCAACTCCACAGGTCGCAGAAGTCCTCGCCGAGACTACCCGTCACCGCGGACCCGCCCTCCACCGAAGCCCTTCAGCCGAGCGCGGCGCGGACGGCGGCCACCGCGCGGTCGACGTCCTGGTCGTCGGTCCGCCAGTTCACCACGGAGATCCGCATGGCGCGCACGCCGTTCCAGGTGGTGCCGCCGAACCAGGCCGCACCACCTCGTTGCACCAGACCGATGACCCGGTCGGTGCGGGCATCGTGATCTCCGTCGGCCGCGGTGAAGCGCACCAGGCCCTGGTTGATCACCGGCCGGGCGAGCACTTCGACGCCCGGCAGAGAGCCGATCCCGGCCACGAGCCGGTGCGCGTGGCCGACGCAGCGGTCGATCATCGCCGCGATGCCCCGCCGCCCCAGGGACCGGATCGCGGCGTAGACGGGCACCGCCCGCGCACGCCGGGACCACTCCGGGTTCCAGTCCAGCTGGTCGCGAGCCGGTGCCGTCCCGTCCTCCGCGGCGGTGTCGGCGGCGTGCACCAGGTAGCTCGCGCGCGTCGACATCGCAGCGCGGTGCGCCGACGGGTGCCGGACGAAGACCAGGCCCGAATCGAACGGCACGTTGAGCCACTTGTGCGCGTCGGTGGTCCACGAATCCGCACCGCCTGCCCCGGACAACAGGTGCCGGTGCCGGTCGCTGACCGCGGCCCACAACCCGAACGCGCCGTCGACGTGCACCCACGCGCCCCTGGCAGCGGCCAGTGCACAAGCCTCCTCGAACGGGTCGAACGACCCGGTGTTGATCTCCCCGGCCTGCAGGCACACCACCACCGGCCCGTCCGCCTCCGCGAGTTCCCGCTCCAGCGCGACGAGATCGATCCGGCCCTCGGCGTCGGCTCCCACCGCGTGCAGCTGATCGGTTCCCAGACCGAGCAGCCGCACAGCCCGGTCGATCGAGGCGTGCTGCTGCCCCGAGGTCAGCACCCGCAAGGCCGGGGCTCCGGCCAGGCCCCGCCGTTCCACGTCCCACCCGCGATCGGCCAGCAACTTGTGGCGCGCGGCGGCCAACGCGGTCACGTGCGCCGACTGCGCACCCGTGGTGAACGCGTACGAAGCGGAACTCGGCAGCCCGAGCAGTTCCTTCAGCCACTCCCCGGTCACTTCTTCGACCACCGCCACGGCAGGCCCGCAAGCGTGCATCGCGGCGTTCTGGTCCCACGTCGCGGTGAGCCAGTCCGCCGCGATCGCCGCTGGCACACCACCACCGATCACCCAGCCGAAGAACCGCCCGCCAGCGCTGGCCAACAACCCGTCGGCCGTGTCGCGAACCAGCTCGTCGACGACCCGAACGTCGTCCATGCCCTCCTCGGGCAAGGAACGTCCCAGCGCCTCCCGCAACGCAGCCGTGCTCCCGCCCGGAGCCACCGGCCGCGAGCCGAGCCCCGCCAGGAATTCGGCGGCATGCGCCGCAGTCCGCTCCAGAAGTTCCCGCGAATCAACGTGCATGCCGCCAGTGTCAGCGCCCCGAAGCCCACCCGCTGGCAGATTTCGGACGCGGTCACGTCCAGCCCAGCGCACGATCGGCATTGTCGAGGAGGTCCTTGTAGGTCATGACCTCGATTCGGCTCAAGTGCGCGTTGAACAAGCGAAGGGCCTCGTTGACGTCCTCTTCCGCGGCATCCGTGTCGCCCGCCGGGTACCCGATGAGGACCAGCCCGCTCGCGCGCCTGGTCTCGATGCCGAACTCCTCGTAGATGCGCTGACGGTGCTCATCGAGCCCCACCAGGTAGTTGACCACCTGCGACACCGCATCGTGAACCTCGGCGGTGGGCACCCAGGCATTCCGGTGCCGCTTGACGATCGACGCTCCCCTCGACCGCTTGAGCTCTACGACGTGCAGACTCCCGTCCGCACGGATCAGCGGGATGTCGATCTCGTCACCGGACACCAGACGGCGACGAGCGTCAGCCCCCACGAAACGACCGCCGAAGATCCACGGTTGTTCTTCGAGCTTCGTCTGCATCGCGTGTTCCGTGGCGTCCGGGTCCTCGGCGATCCTTCGGATCTCCGCGAGGCTCTCGGCCTGGCGTTTCAGCTCGGCGGCTCTGAGCAGAGCCAGGCCATCTTCATCGTCGGCGAGAACGGCGAGCGCATCCGCCGAACTGACGATCCGGCGCGAGTCCCCAGTCGGGTCTTCGACCTCGATCCGGTACCGGAGCACGCGTTCCAGCCAGAGAGCCATCTCCGCACGTCCCCGGACGATCCGGTAGCGGCCGGGACGTTCCGCTGGGGCGTCGACGAACCTCCCGTCGTTGCTGAGATCGATGAGCTGCTGCAGCACCTCGTCGACTGTCGCGGTTCGCCGATTCTCCAGGATCTTCCGGTAATGCCACTCCAAGAAGTGGTACGCCGCCGCGAACGTGTGCGCGACGTAGTCGCGGTTCAGCTCATTCCGCGGCCCGTCCTGGTGGATGCGGTAGTACTCCTCGAAGTCAGGCCTGAGCAGCGATCCGTCCAGGTAGTCGAGAGAATCCTGAACCTGCCGCACGACGTGCCACTCGGATTCCTCCGAAGCGCGAAGCCGAGCGATCTCCAGGAGTCGGACCAGCTCGCGACCGCCTCTCCGCTTCTGACTGCGACCGCTGTGCAGGTAGCGGATCGCGTCCGCGATCGCAGCCTTGACATCCGGATCGACTGCACGCTCCTCGACCTGCTCCAACTGCAGTTCCAACGACCAGTCGGCAGGTCTGGTCATCGAATGCTCCTTCGCGGCGGGGGATCTCCCGCCAGGATGCCCTCGGAAGCACTCGGCATCAGCCGGAATCCGCGATTCCGCACGAGCACCTGGAAGGCGGGGCCCGAGGTGGCCCGGGCCCCGCCCGCGCATCACCCGGCTGTGGTGGCTGCTGCTGGTTCTCGCTGCAGGTGGTGGGTGAGCAGGCCTCCGATGACTGCCAGCTGTTCGGTCTGGGTGATGGTGTTGTGGGTGCACTCCAGGTCGTGGGAGATCACCGTGCCCGTGATCCTCGAGCGCCACTCGTCGCCGTCGGACACGTGGTCGGCTCGGGTCGCCCGGAAGTACAGCAGGTCGCCGTCGAAGCAGGATTCCGCGTAGGTCGGGGCCAGCCGGGCGGTGTTGAGCAGGACGGTGGTGAGCGCGGCGAGCTGCTCCTCCCCCAGCGCCGGGTGGTGGTCGGCGTCCGGCGGCAGGCCCGCTGCCTCGAACAGCAAGGCCCGGACGCCTTCGCGCGCGGGTTCGGCGCGGTGGGCCTGCGGGTCGATCGGGCGGGCGTCGAGCAGGGCGAGCAGGGGCACGAGCTCGCCGTCGGCCTGCAGGTGAGCGGCGATGGCGTGCGCCAGCGCGCCGCCGAGCGACCAGCCCAGCAGGTGGTAGGGCCCGGTCGGCTGCACCGAGCGGATCTGCCGCACGTAGCCCTCGATCAGCTCGCGGAACGTCGACGGCAACCCGTCGTCCCGGGTCAGCCCGATCAGCTGCAGGCCGTACACCGGCAGGTCGTCCGGCAGGTGGCGCGGCAGACCGGCGTAGCACCAGCTCAGACCGCCCGCCGGGTGCACGCAGAACAGCGGCGGCCGGCTGCCGCTCGGACGGAGCGGCAGGACCGCTTCGAACGCGTTCGAGGAGGACTCCTGCTCCAGCAGGCAGGCCAGCTCGGCCACCGTCGGGGCCTCGTACACCGCGCCGAGGGGGACTTCGGTCCGGAGCTCGGTGCGGAGGCGGGTGACGAGTTCGGCCGCCATCAGCGATTGCCCGCCCAGTTCGAAGAAGTCGTCGTCGATGGTGACCGCGCCGACGCCCAGCACATCGGCGAGCAGCGCGCACAGCTGCTCCTCGCGGGGCGTGCGGGGCTGGCGACCGGCGCGGGCTTCGGGCGCGGGCAGGGCGTTGTGGTCGAGCTTCCCGTGCACCGTCAGCGGCAGCTCGGGGAGCAGGACGAACGACGAGGGCACCATCGAGGTGGGCAGCCGCTTCGCCGTCCACGCGCGGAGTTCGGCCGCGTCGACCGGCTCCGGCCCCGGCACCACGTGGGCGACCAGCTCGGGCTCGGCGGCCGAGGTCGCCGTCACCACCGCCTCGACCACTCCCGGGTGCTCGGTGAGCACGGCCTCGATCTCGCCGGGTTCGATGCGCACTCCCCGGATCTTGAGCTGGTCGTCGATGCGGCCGAGGTATTCGAGCTCGCCGTCCTGCGTCCAGCGGACCAGGTCGCCGGTGCGGTACATGCGCGCCCCGGGCGGTCCGAAGGGATCGGGCAGGAAGCACTGCGCGGTCAGCTCTTCCCGGTTCAGGTACCCGCGGGCGACCTGGGCACCGCCCAGGTACAGCTCGCCGGGGACCAGGGGCGGCTGGGGCTGCCCGGCCTTGTCCAGCACGTAGGCGCGGACGTTGTGCCCCGGGCGGCCGATGAGCGGCCGGTCGCTCTCGATCCGGCCGTACACCGCGTCCACAGTGGACTCCGTGGGTCCGTAGTAGTTCCAGGCCTCGACGCCGGGTCGGTCGCGCAGCTCCGCCCAGAGGTCGGGATCGATCGCCTCGCCGCCGACCATGAGCAGCCACGGGAACTTCTCCGCGCCGGACAGCAGGCCCGCGGCCAGCAAGCGGCGCAGGAAGGACGGGGTGAGATCGGCGAAGTCGACCCGGTGCCGGTCGAAGTAGCGCACGAGCGCGACCGGGTCGAGGCGCACCTCGTCGGCGACGAAGTGCACCTCCTGGCCCGCGGCCAGGAACAGCAGGCTCTCCCACGCGGTGTCGAACGAGAACGACGCGGTCAGCGCGGCGCGCAGCCGCCGTCCCGCCGGCTCGATCAGCTCTCGCCGGTGGTCGTGGAAGAGATTGGCGAGCTGGCGGTGCTCGACGACGACGCCCTTCGGGCCACCGGTGGAGCCCGAGGTGAAGTTGATGTACGCCGCGTGCTCCGGCCGGTGGGTGCCGACCAGGTCGGTGTCCGGCTGCTGATCGGTGGTGATCTCGTCGAGCACCAGCAGCGGGTGCCCGGAGGGCAGCGCGGCGCCGATCTCGGTGGTGGTGAGCACGTGCCTCGGCTGGACTTCCGCGAGCAGGGTGCGGATGCGGGCGGCCGGGTGGCCGGGGTCGAGCGGCACGCAGGTCGCGCCTGCCTTGAGCACGGCCAGCACCGCGACGAGGTAGTCGGCGGTGCGCGGCAGGGCCACCGCGATGCGCGCTTCCGGTTCGGCACCGCGCTCGACCAGCAGGTGGGCCAGGCGGTTGGCGCGGGCGTTGAGCTCGGCGGCGGACAGCCGCTCCTGACCGCAGACCAGCGCCGTGGCACCGGGATCCGCGCGGACCTGGGCCTCGAAGAGTTCCGGCACGGTGCCGGCCGGCGTGTCCTGCCGGGTGTCGTTCCAGGTGCTGAGCACCAGCTCGCGCTCGTCGGCCGACAGCAGGTCGATCGCGCCCACCTGCTGCTCGGGATCGGTGCCGGCCAGCACGTGCAGCAGCTCCAGGAACCGGCGGTGGTGCGCGGCCGTGGTCGCGCGGTCGTACTTGGCCGGGTCGGAGTTGAAGTCGATCCGCAGCGATCCGTCGGCGGGCCGGTCGTAGACGTTGACGCCGAGTCCGGTCACCGGGCCGTTCGAGAGGTTGCGCAGCACCGCCGGAAGACTGCCGAACCGGAGCTGGGCGTCGTGGGTCATGATGTTGATGCCCCAGTCACCGAGGTACCCGCCGCGGTGGTGTGCGATTCCCAGGTCCCGCACCATGCGCGCCGAGGAGTAGCGCTGGTGGCGCAGCAGGTCCTTCGCACTGCCCGCGGTGGTGCGGATCAGCTCGGCGACGGTGGTCGACGGGGTCATCCGGGTTCGCAGCGGCAGCACGTTGACCACCATCGACGGCACGCTGCGCGCGAGGCTCCCGGACCGGCCGTTGACCGGCAGGTCCAGCGTGACCTCGTCGTTGCCCGACAGGCGGTGCACGTACAGCGCGAGCGCGGACATCGCGACCGAGGGCAGGCTCGTGCGCGCCGCGCGGGCCAGCGCCCGCAGGCCCGCCGCGTCCTCCGGGCTGACGTAGCCGGTCTCGCGGATGAAGCTGCGGGGCACGATGGACGACATCCGGCGCGAGCGGTCCGCGTTGGGCCAGCCCGCCAGTTGCTCCGCCCAGTACTGGCGGTCCTGGACGAACCGCTCCGAGACCTCGTAGGCGGCCTCCTCGGCCAGCAGCTGCGCCAGCGAGCCGAACTGGCACGGCGGGAAGGGCCGCCCCTCCTCGGCCGCCGTGTAGATCTCGGTGACGCGCTGGATGAACAGCGAGAAGCCGAAGCCGTCGAGGAGGATGTGGTGCAGCGCCAAGTAGACGGTGAAGCGCTCCTGCCCGGTCCGCAGCACGGCGAAGGAGAACAGCGGCGAGCTGCGGGGGTTCACCGGCGAGCTCAGCTCGGCCCGCATCCACTCCTCGGCCGCGGCCTCCGGATCAGCGGCCCCGCGCAGGTCCACCTGCGGCAGCACCCAGTCCAGCATCGGTTCCACCGTCTGCCAGACCCGGTCACGACCGTCGCTGTCGAACCGGGCGCGAAGCGCCTCGGTCTCGCCGACGGCCTGCCGCAACGCGACTTCGAGCAGCGCCACGTCCAGCGGGCCGCTGATCTCCACCGCTTCCGCGGCTCGGTACATGGGATTGGCCGGATCGAACTCCTGGGCGAACCACACGCCCGTCTGGGCAGCCGTAAGCGGGAGCGTTCCATGGTCCATCTCCTTGGGCATGGCACGCTGGGTACCACGAGCGCGGGGAAACGACACAGCGCCACGTCCGGCGCGTCGGGGTGATGATTCCATCGGCACTCCTGATCTCCGGTCGTCACATCAAGAAAGTCCTATTTGCACGGACTTCGCGGAGCTCCGGAAGCCCGTCGGCGCGGACAGCTCACCCCACTCGGCAGCGAACTGCCAGTTCACCAGAAAACGTTGCGGTGCACTGGTTTTCATCACCGAAATGGACTCCGATCGACTACCTATCGACCACCATCGGAGGCAAGTACACGTTCAGGTGAGATCACGAATGCCACTTCGGAGCACCCCCGGCCACGACACCCGGCCGAGCGACAGCCATCCCGCCAAATTCGGACATTGAGGACACGCGCCGAGGGTCTCCGCGAAAACCGTTGGAAGACAGACGCATTGGGCGTCATCGATCCGATTCCTCAACTCGGACCACCACCCGGACACCGGGCACACTATGCGAAACCTCTTGCACATCAGCCTCGCCCGGCTCAACGGACAGAACCTTTCGGATTTTCGGTCATGTGCAAGGGATTTCACTTTTTCCCTGGTCAGCCACACTCGGTCGGCGCAGCGCGGTGGTCCGCACGGGTGGCTGGTCTTCTCTATGGTGTGGCAGCCGGAGCGCGCGCTCGGAAGCGGTGCAAACGTAGCTACTGCCGGTCGGCGCACCCCCCAAGTTCCCGGAGCCCCGGGACAGCTGCCGACACGGTGACGTTCAGAACATGGATGGGAGTTCAAGCAAATGCGCACTACGCTTCGCCTTATCGGTGTCACCGCTGCTTGCGCCGCCGCGCTGGCCATCGGCTCGCCCGCCTTCGCCGGTGGCCACGGCCACGGCCACGGCAACGACCACGCCCACTCCAGCGCCGCGGGCGGCCACGGGCAGGGTGGCAACGGCGGTGTCGGCGTGAACGTCCTCAGCGGCATCAGCGCCCTGTCCAGCGGCGACGGCGGCAACGCCTCCGCGGGCAACGGTGGCGGCGGCTTCGGCGGCAACGCCTCGTCCATCGCGGGCAACTGACCTGACGACGGGGTAACACCCGACACAGCATCACCAGGGCGCCGACCGGCCGCACACCGGTCGGCGCCCGCTTTTCAACGGCCGGACACCTCCGGAGCGGGTTGACCTTGACCCTGCGTCATGGTTGGAGGCTCCGGGACGTGACGAACAACAGCAGCCCCGCCCCACCGGTCGGGGGCTTCCAGGAGATCGACGGCCGACGGCTCTTCGTGCACCGGTCGGGCATCGGCGGCCCGGCCGTCGTGTTCCTCCCCGGCGCCAGCGCCGTCGGGCTCGACTACTTCCTCGTGCAGCAACGGGTTTCGGAGTTCACCACCGCCGTCGTGTACGACCGGGGCGGCACCGGGTACAGCGATTCCCTGCCGCTGCCGCGCACCGCGGCCGAAGTCGCCGCGGAACTGCACGAGCTGCTGCGCGCTCAAGGCATCCCGGGCCCGTACGTCCTGGTCGCGCACTCCCTCGGCGGCCTCTACGCGCACCGGTTCGCGCAGCTGCACCCGCAGGACGTGGCCGGACTGGTCTGGCTGGACGCCTTGCACCGCGACTGGGACGACTTCATGCCGCCCACCGCGAGTCTCGCGGCGGCCGAGCGGATGGCCGACCTGGAGCAGATGAAGAAGCTGCGCCCGACCTTGCGCGACGAGTACGCCGACATGTACGCGGCCTATCCCGAGCACCTGCGGCGGGCGCTGATCGATGCCCGCACCAGCGATGAGTGGCTCCGCGTCGGCGTCGCCGAGCGCACCGGGCTGGGCGAGCTCGCAGACGAGCTGCGGGCCGGGCCCGGTCTCCCCGATGTTCCGCTGATCGCGCTCACCGTGCTGGGCTCCGATCCCGCCGGGCAGGAGATGCACGACGGCCGGAAGAGGATGGACGCGGCGCTGGTGAGCTCGGTCCCACGCGGAGAGCAGCGCTTCCTCTCCGGCACCGGCCACCACCGGCTCTGCTTCGACCACCCCGACGCCGTCGTCCAGGCGATCCGGGACGTCATCGACCGGGCCACCCGCCCCTAGACTCGGCGCGAGACGCGAAGGAGAACGGTGCTCACGATCAGCCAGCTCGCGACGACCGCCGGCGTGACCGTGCGCACCGTCCGCCACTACCACCACGTCGGCCTGCTCCCCGAACCCGAGCGCGATGCCTCGGGCTACCGCCGCTACAGCGCGCAGGCGGCGGTGGACCTCATCCGGATCAGGACCCTCGCCGACGCCGGGGTGCCGCTGGCGCGCATCGACGCGCTGCTGCACGCGCAGCCGACCGAGTTCGCCGCCGCGATCACCGACATCGACGCCGAACTGCGGCGCAAGATCGATCAGCTGGCCGAGTACCGCCGGCGGATCGCTCGGCTGGACAGCGGCGAACAGCTCGTCCTGCCCCCGGAGGTGGTCGCCGTCCTCGACCGGATGCGCGCGCTCGGGATCAGCGAATCGAGGATCCGGCTCGAACGCGACTCGTGGATCCTGATGCAGGCGCTGGATCCGCAGGTCGTGCCCCGGCGGCTCCGGGAGAAGAACGCCGGTCTCGACGATCCCGAGGTGGTGCGCCTGTACCTCGCCTGCGACCGGTCGGTCGACTGGGAGCCGCACGACCCGCGCGTGGACCGGCTCATCGACGAACTCGACGCGCGGGCTGCCGAGCAGGAGGACGACGGCGAGCAGCCGGGCTACCTGCGGCTGGTCGTCTCCCGGATCTCCGAAGCAGCACCGGCCTGGCAGCGCATCGTCAGCACCCTGGCCCACCGCGCCGAACAGCGCCGGAGCTCCCGGGACGGCGGATAGGCGTTCACGTGCGCGATATCGCAGGTCAGCGCGTGTCCGACCTGGCGATGAGGGCTGCCCGGCGGGCGGTTGCGCGGATGTCGCCGATCCCTCAAAGGGGTGGCATATTCCGAAACCGTTTGGTATATGCCAGACCGCCACTTACCGTAGAGGCACGCGAGTGACGTTCGCGATCGAATAAGCCGGCTGCCGAGTTCGCCGCCTCTGCGGCCGGTTCCTGAGCTGCGGCGCTTGACCGACGTTCCCCCAGATGGTCAAGCGCCGCAGCGGCGGACACCACCCGCGACTGCCGGGACTTCGCCTCCTGTTCCGCTCGACGCCCGCACCACAACGTCCACTGTGGATTTCATCGTGCGGTCGGCTCCGAGCATTCAGCCCGATGCCTTGCACTTTCGGCCTCGAAACGCTCACGGGACACCGGACCGGCGCGGCCGCGCTCTTCCCGAGGCCCGCTGCCCCAACGCGCTGGAGCGGAGCGCGCGGCGACCAGGCATCGAGCACCACCGCGAAAATCGCTCCCGAGCAGCCGTTTTCGCAGCTGCCGGAGACACCTCCACTTCCGGGGAAATCCGCTTCTGCCGGGGTGATCCCGTGCGACACTCCTGTCCGGTGATGTCGGCGGACCGGGGGCTGCATGAGTCGACCAGCGGGTACCGGAACACTGGCGGACGCGCTCAACGAGCTGAAGCGGTCCAGCGGCTACAGCTACCAGCAGATCGGGCACCGGGCCCACCTCGGCCGGTCCACCGTGCACCGGTACTGCAGCGGGCAGAGCGTGCCCGCCAGCTTCGGCACCGTGGAGCTGATCGCGAAGGTGTGCGGCGCCGATCGCGACGCGCTCTCCGAGCTCTACCGCCTGTGGGAGCAGGCGAACGGCGCGGCGGAGCCAGAACCCGCGGACGAACCCGAAGCCGCCGTCGATGCGACGCCCGCACCGGCCCCGAAGCGGCGCCGCTGGTGGCTGGTCGCCGCCGCGGTGGCGGTCATCGCGATCGCCGGGGCCTACGCGTACCTGCCGGAAGACGTCAACCGCACCGAGATCCCCGCTCAGCGCGACATCTCCGCGCCCAACTGGACCTACAACCCGGGCTCCGTCTCTCCCGGATTCGTCGGGGTCACCATCAACAGCGCCACCGGTGCCATGCCCACCTTCCCGGTCGGTTCGGTGCGGCTGTGGGACTCGAAGACCCGGTGGCAGGTGCTCGAACCGGAACGCGGCCGGTTCGACTGGACGATCCTGGACAGGCACCTCGACGGCGCGGGAGCGGCCGGCCTGCCGGTGGTGTACGTCTTCGGCGGCGCACCGGGGTGGGCAGCGCCGAACGGCAGGCGGACGCCCTACACCGACGGTTCCCGGACCAGCCCGCCCGACGACCTCGCCGACTGGGAGCGGTTCGTGCGCGCCCTGGTGACCCACGCCGACGGGCGCATCGAGTCCTACGAGCTGTGGGACATCGGCACCCCGCCGTTCTTCGACGGCCCGGTCGAGACGCTGGTGGCCATGACGCGGATCGCCGCCGACGTGATCCGCGAGCTGGACCCGGACGCCAACGTCGTCTGCCCCGGTTTCACCGGCCTGTGGGAACCCGGGAACCAGCTGGTGATGCAGCGCTTCGCCGAGCTGGGCGGGTACAGCCACTGCGACTACGCCGCGGTCAAGCTGTACCCGCGCAACGCTTCGGACCCGCCCGAGACGATGATGGAGCTCACCAGGCAGATCGACCAGACACTGGCCCGCGCGCTGATCGGGCCGAAGCTGTGGGCCACCGGCTGGGGCACCGAGGTCACCCAGCAGGAGCGGGTCGAGCCGGAGCTCGCCGCCGACTACGCGGTCCGCTCCTACCTGGTCTCGCTCTGGCGCTGGTACGACCGCTTCTACTTCTACAGCTGGGGCGGTGACCGGGTGCCCATCGTGCTGCAGACCAACGGGTTCCAGCCGACCAAGGCCGGCCGGTTCGTCGGCGAGCTGACCCGCTGGCTGACGGACGCGAAGATCGACTCCTGCGGGCACGGGCCGGAAGCGGGCCTGCCGGACAACGTCTGGCAGTGCCGGTTCACCCGGCAGGGCAAGCCGTTCGTCATCCGGTGGACGCACGAGGGCACCGCGCGGATGACGCCCGGCCCGGGCACCACGCTCGTCCGGCGACTGGACGGCACCAGCGCCCCGGTCGATCCGCGGGAGCCGATGGAGATCACCGGCAGGCCCGTGCTGCTGGCCTGAGCTGGGCGGTTCACGCCCGTGCACCCAGCAGTTCCAGCAGCTTCGGGACCCGGAGATCGGCTGCCGTGCCGATGCCCGCGAACAGGTCGAAGTAGATCGAGGTGAGTTCCGGGTCCGCCTGCACCGCCCGCAGCAGCGCGAGGCGGTGGTCGTTCGGCGGCGCCAGCCTCGCGACCTCCAGCGTCGAGGCATAACCCGGTGTCAGCGCGGCGTCGCGATCGGCCGCGTACTGCCGGAGGGCTGCATCGAGCACAGCGGGATCGCCGGTGAACAGGCCGCCCGCGCGCTGCGCCAGCAGCTCCGCCTGCCGGAAGGCATCGCTGATTCCTCGGGCGGTGATCGAGTCCTTGTGGTGCCCGGCGTCGCCGACCAGCGCCCAACCGGGCCCGGCCGCCTGCCGGAAGAAGTTCTGCTGGTCGCCGGTGCCGTGGAGCCGCTCGACCCGTTGCTTGCCGCGCAGCCGTTCGTGCAGCGCGGGCGCGGTGGCGCGCACCTGGTCCAGGTGAGCGCGGAGCGGATCGGCGCGGACCTCGTCGAAGCGGGACTGCGGGAAGTAGGTCAGCACCAGGGTCGCGTTGTCGTGCGTGGCCACGGCGGCCACCCAGCTCCCGGACTTCTCGTGGAGTTCGAGACCGGTCGGCACATCCGCCCAGTACGAGTAGTAGGCGCAGGTCAGCCGCGGATCCTGGGCGGTGTACGGGGCTTTTGCGAAGCGGGCGACGGCCGAGCGCATGCCGTCCGCCCCGATCACCAGGCGGGCCCGCTCCGCGAAGCGGGCGCCGTGGTGGCTGCCTTCGACGCCGACGACCCGCCCGGACTCGTCGTGCAGCAGCCCGGTGATCCGGCAGCCTTCGCGCAGCTCCGCCCCAGCCGAGACCGCCGCCTCCACCAGGATGGTGTCCAGGACGTAGCGGCGCGGTGCGTAGCCGGCCCGCTGCCCGGCGACCCCGCGTGCGCAGCCTTCGATGCGGATGTCGGCGACTTCGTAGCGCGCGTGCTCCAGCGGCGGGCAGCCCGAGGCGCGCACGGCGTCCAGCAGTCCCCACCTGGCCAGCGCCGCCACGCCCGGCTGGTGGATGACGTGCGTGGACAGGGTGTCGGACGGGAAGGAAGCCCGGTCCAGCAGCAGGACCCGGTGCCCCGCGCGGGCGAGCAGCATGGCGGTCGGAGAACCCGCGCAGCGGGCCCCGACGACGATCGCGTCGAACATGGCGTCAGCTCCCGAGTTCGGCGTGCAGGGCTCGCCGGTCGACCTTGCCGTTGGCGTTGAGCGGCAGCTGGTCGAGGACGGTGATGCGGCGCGGCCGCATGTAGGGCGGCAGGCGGTCGCCGAGCGCGGCGTGGAGCTGCTCGGGAACGCACGCGGTCCCGCTGACCGCGGCCGCCAGCTCATGCGAGCCTTCGTCCGTCGGCACGGCCAGGGCGATCGCGTCGCGGACTCCCGGCAGCTGCCGCAGCACCGCTTCGACCTCTCCCAGCTCGATCCGGTGGCCGCGGACCTTGACCTGGTGATCGGTGCGCCCCAGGTGGATCAGAACGCCGTCCTGCACCGCCACCCGGTCACCGGTGCGGTACCAGCCGCCCGGTGCGAAACGTCCTTCGTCGTCGGCCGGATCGAGGTAGCCGCCGAAGCGCTGCGGGCCGCGCAAGCACAGCTCGCCGCGGTCGGATGGAACACCGGCGTCGTCCAGCAGCAGGTGCTCCAGCTCCGGGTAGCAGGTCCCGATCGGCGCGATGCCGTTGGGCGTGCCGGGCCAGTCCGCCGGATCGGCGGGCAGCCGGTACGAGGTGCAGGTGACGGTGAGCTCGGTCGGGCCGTAGACGATCTCCACCTCGCTGCCCGGCGCGGCCGTCTTCCACCGGCGCACCGCGTCGAGCGGGACGGCTTCGCCGCCGAACAGGCTCCACTCCAGCGTCGGCATGCTCGCCGGTTCGAGGCTGCCCAGGCGCGCGGCGAACGAGATCAGCGACGGCACCGAGAACCAGTGCGTGAGCCGCAGGGCGTTGACCGTCCGCACCGGGGCGAGCAGCTGGCCGCGCTGCGGCACCACCAGCGCGCCGCCCTGCGACCAGGCGACGAACAGGTCGTGCACCGAGCCGTCGAAGGTGAGCTCGAAGTTGCCGGAAACCCTGCTGCCCGGCCTGATCCCGTACCGGGGCGCCACTTGCCGCAGGTAGGCGGCGAGGTTGCGGTGGGTGATCGGCACGCCCTTCGGCGTCCCGGTCGAGCCCGAGGTGAAGATGATGTAGGCGACGTCGTCCGGCGCGAGCTCCCGGCTTCCGACCGCTGCGGCCACGATTTCGGTTTCGCCGCAGGGAGTTTCGGTGATCAGCAGGTCGATCCCGGCTGCTTCGACGACACCGCGGATGCGCGATGCCGGGTGCTCCGGGTTGAGCGGCACGACGGCCGCCCCGGCCCGCAGCGCGGCCAGGTACCCGACGTAGGCGGTCACCGAACGGCTCGCCAGCAGGCCGACTCGGCGCGCGCCGGTCAGGCGCCCGGCCAGCAGTTCCGCCCGGTCGCGCAGCTCGGCGTAGGTCAACGCCTCCCCCGCGACTTCCAGCGCGGTGCAGTCGCCGAAAGCATCGGCGGAGCGGGCGAACCAGTCGTGGGCGTGCTCGCTCATCGCGCCGCCACCTCCAGTTCGCTGGTCCACCGGCGCAGGTCGCCGACGGTGCGCAACCGGTCGAGCGCCGCGAGGTCGACCTCGCGGCCGATCCGCTTCTCCAATTCGATGACCAGCTGGAGCTTGGCCAGCGAGTCGATGCCGATGTCGGCGAGCGCGGATTCGTCGTGGAAGTCGGTGCGGCTGTGCCTGCCGAGGATCCAGGTCGCCAGGTCGTCCTCGTCGTGCTGCTCGCCGGGCCAGTAGCGCTTGGTCTGCCACTGGTAGGTGGGCAGCGGGACGAACGCGCCCCCGCCCCCGAACACCTCGTCCCAGTCCAGCGCGCCACCGGCCTGGTACCGGTAGGCGATCTCGGCCATGGCGGGATCGGTGTGGCCGCCCGTTGCGCTGAGCGCGTCGATCAGCTCCGCGTGCGAGCGCCCGACGACCGCGAGGCGGTGCTTGAGGTGCTGGCGGCGCATGGCCGCGCTGCGGCAGATGTCGTGCAGTGCGAACGCGGCTCCCCGCCCGCCGGGCGCGAGGTAGGCGGCGTACGCGCGGGCCAGCGCGGCGAGCGCCTCCGGCGTTTCAGCCGACAGGGCGAGCAGCTGCGGCTCGTCGGTTCGCTCGTCCGCCACCTGGTACTTCGTCGTTTCGGCCTGCAGCAGCACCACGTGCGCGTTCAGCGCGGTGGAACCCTGCGCGGAAACCCCGGCGACGGCGGGTCGGCCGAGCTCGGGCAGGTCGCGCAGCTCGGCCGGGATCTCCAGCGGCAGCTCGTCCCAGGCCACCGCCGGGTTCGGCGTTCCGGCGTGCAGGCTGGCCGGGATCTGGCCGTGCTCCAGGCACAGCACCGCCTTGATCAGCCCGGTCAGGCCCGCCGCGGCCTCCGCGTGCCCGATGTTCGACTTGACCGAGCCCACCAGCAGCGGCCGGTCGGCGGGCCGTCCGGCGCCCAGGACCTGTCCCAGCGCGGTGAGCTCCAGCGGATCCAGCAGCGGCGAACCGGAACCGTGCGCCTCCACGTAGTCCACTTCGGACGGCTCGATCCCGGCGTCGGCGTAGGCCCAGCCCAGCACCTCGCGCTGCCCGGTCAGCGACGGGTTCAGCACCGTTTCGCTGGTGCGGCCGTCGTTGCCGATCGCGCTGCCCGCGATGACGGCCCGCACCCGGTCGCCGTCGGCGAGGGCCGCGGCCAGCGGCTTGAGCACGACGACGGACACCGCGTCGCTCGGCGAGTGGCCGTCGGCGAGGGCGGCGCCGAACTTGCTGCGGCCGTCGCGGGCCATGCCGCCGGCCTGCGACATCATGATTCCTTCGTGCGGCCGGAGCGGGAGGTTGACGCCCGCGACGAGCGCGAGCGGGCTCTCCCCGGCGCGCAGGCTCTGCACCGCCTGGTGCACCGCCACCAGCGACGACGAGCAGGCGGTTTCCACCACGACGCTGGGCCCGCGCAGGTCGAAGAAGTGCGACAACCGGGCGGGCAGCAGCGACCGCACGTTGTTGAACTGCGCCGCGGTCGCCGCCTCCAGCCCCCGCTGGAAGGCGTTCTCCAGGTAGTCCGCGCGGGAACCGCCGACGAAGACACCCGTCCTGCTGCCCGCCAGCAGGTCAGGGCGCTGGCCCGCGTCCTCCAGCGCTTCCCAGGCGGTCATCAGCAGCAACCGCTGCTGCGGATCGAGCTCGACCGCCTCGGCCGCCGACATGCCGAAGAACTCGGCGTCGAAGTCCGCCACGCCGTCGACGTACCCGCCGCGACGTGCGGCGATCTTGCCCGGCAGCGCTCCCGGCGCGTACAGGGCCTCGGCGTCGTAGCGCTCCGGCGGCGTCGTGCCGGTGGCGTCGACGCCGTCGCTCAGCAACCTCCACAACTCGTCGGGCCCGGCCGCGCCGGGAACCCGGCAGGCCATCCCGACCACCGCGACCGATCGATCGGCCGCCGTCCCCCGAGCGGCGAACTGCCCGTGTACCCCCATGCTTGCCTCTCCTCGTCTCGTGGCTTCGCAGCCGCGGCGAGAGCACCGCGCGGAAACCGCGAAACGGCCCCGCAGGAATCCGGTTCCACCCCCAGAACGCGGAACGCGGCTGCTTGGCGAGAAACGATGGCAGCCCCCGAACGGAGCAACAAGCCGTTTGCGTCCCGCCGCCGTCCCGGGATGAGAAGGCACCGCTGACCAGTGGTTTCACGCCGCCCCGGGACGTTCCGCGGTCACGAGACGACCACGCACCGTGCCTGAGGACGACAAAAGCCCCGACCGACGAACACCATCGGTCGGGGCTCGCGCGTGCCAGAGCCATGCGCCGTCGCAGGCGGCCTGCAGCGAAGGTGTTGCTATAAGCGCGGATGGCGGGACGCGCTCATCAATCGGCCAATCGACTTGCTCAGTCCCCGTCCGCGATGGCACCGGGCTTGAACCACACCAGACGCGCGCGAACATGACTGCCGACGTTGAACCCGGGCAGCGCGCTCTCCGGTGCCGACAGAGCCATGCGCAACCCGCCCTCGACAGAGGCGACCTCTACCCGATCAGCAAAAGCCATACCCCAAGCGGCAATTCGGCAATCGACGCGATCGCCGTACTCCTGCACGACGGCGAACAACCGGGGTGCCTCATCAGCAACGAGCCCTTCCAAGATCACACCGAACTGCTCGTCGTCGCACAGCGGAGACCTGCCCCCAGGATCGGGAATGAACGCATCCAGCGGATGGTCACCCACCCGTCGCCCCGTCTTCGGCACACAACGCATGCGCGCGGCTGCGATTGTCATGACTACCTCCCGTATTGGCGTAGATCCGTGCCGATCACAGCTTCAGCGGGGGCCGGGCCAGGCCAAGAACCACCCGCACGAGCCGATCACCGGGATTGCGACCACAGCCTCTAGCTCCCGCAACGGGCACGTGCTCACGCTTGCCGCATCCCAACCGACACTTCTGCAAGTTAGCTTGTATATATACATAGATCCATACATCGATCGAGTGGACCCGCAGGCAGGCCAACGCTCGATGCAACACTGGGTACGGCTTGGTCAAGGTACGGAGGGACATCAGTGGTCGATCACCGCTCAGATCCATCAGCGCTGCGTTTCCTCATCGGCCACGACCTGCGTGCGGCACGCGAGCGCGCCGGCCTCAAGCAGGCTGAAGCAGGAAAGGCTCTGGGCTGCAGCCAAGCGAAGATCAACTACCTGGAAACAGGCAAGACGCAGCAGAAACCTGATGAGGTCGCGACTCTGCTCCGAGCCTACGGCGCCGAGGTCGAGCACGTCGACCGCATGACCTCGCTTGCTGCACGAGCTGATCAGAGCACCTGGTGGGCGCCGTTCGACGACGTACTGCCCAACTGGTTCAAGACCTTCGTCGGCCTGGAAGGGATCGCCTCCGCCGAATCCACGTACAGTTCATTGCTCTTGCCGGGCCAGCTCCAGACCGCCGAATACGCTGCTGCTTTGCTGCAAGGCAATCTCCGCGTACCGCCGATGGACGCTCCGCAGGTAGTCCGCGCCCGCATGGCTCGCCAACGGCTCACAGACGACACCAACCCGCTGAGCTTCCGCGGGATCATCGAGGAGTACGCCCTCGACCGCATCGTCGGCAGCCCGCAGGTCATGCGAGCCCAGCTGGAGCACTTGCTCGACCTGATGCGACGCGACAACGTCGAACTGCACGTCATGCCGGTCAGCGTGTCGGTTCACGACGGACTCGACGGGGACTTCCTGCTCCTGGACTTCACCGAAGCGCAGAGCATCGGCTACATCGAGTACCCCACTGGCGCGATCTACGTCCAAGACCAAGACCAGGTCGCTGCATACAATCTGTCCGCTGATCGACTCTGCGCTGCCGCGCTGTCGGTGTCCGACTCCGCCGATGCCATTTCAGCGCGTATCGCCACCTTGACCACGAGTTCGGAGGACTGAGATGACCATCGCCGACAACCTCGCCTGGCGGACATCCACCCGCAGCAGCAACGGTGAAAAGTGCGTCGAGGTCGCGCCCACAGCTGATGGCGTAGCCATTCGGCACAGCAAGCGCCCCACCGCTGGTACCATCACGTTCCCGGCCACCGCGTGGGACACCTTCGTCCGTGAGGCGAGCAGCGGCTTATCCAGCGACAACGGTGTTGCCATCGTGACCACGATCGGCACGGACACCCTGGTCAAGTCGCTTCATACCGCGCTTGAACTGCGCTTCGATGAGGCTGAGTGGACAGCCTTCGTTGCCGGGGCAAGAGCAGGGGAGTTCAACTTCGCAAGCCAACGCTGCTTGAACAAGTAGAACGCCCACAGGTCACGCTACTTACTGCGAAAGGGTAAACCCTACCCGATTCCTTCCTAAACACCAGGCCTTGAGCTGCGTCGGCAACCAGCGACCACCACGCGGCGCTTAGAAGGCAGAGGTCGGCGCTTCCGGATGCCGCCTCGCCTCGCCACAGCCATGTAGCCATCTGCGTAGGCCATCCAAATCTTGTTGAAAACACGAGCGAGGAAGATGCCGGACAATGTCAAGAGCACCGCGAGAACCATCGCTACTTGTTTACCCACCGCTGCCTCTGCCCCCTGACTAAGTACGTCAAAAGCCACAGAACCCAGCAAGGCGCCACCGAAGGCCACCATGAACTCGCCGGCGATCAGATAGGTCTCACTTCGAGACTTCGCCATACGCCCGTACGCACGAGCTTCATCTACTTTTCTTATGCCAGCAAACTTCGGCCAACGCTTGGATCTGGGCGCGCGGGATTGGATGTACCATGTTGGACTCACAAGGTTGTAGTCACTCGGATGGACATCAGCCAGTATTGACGACCTTCTAGTGTTCCGCCAACGTTTCCACAAGCGCCAAGACCACCAGAACAGAGCGGCGGAAAGAACGAGGAACAGGACGCTAAGGATCACATCAGTCACGTGCAGCCCCTTTCGCACGAACTGCCGGCCGGTTGATCCCAGCGGGAGGCGGGAAGCCACCCATTGCTACCAGGCACAACGACGCCAACGACAACAGCAAGCTAGCCAGGAGGATCGCCAAGTAGGCGTCGACCGGACCAGCAACACCCCAGTACCGCAGCAAACGCACTACGGCTCCGACCAAGACCACAGAAGCGATGAGCGTAACGCACAACGCCGCGAAAAAGTCCCGTGCAGCACTACGGATCTTAGATGAACGCTGCTTCCTGGCTACAGGCCGAGAAAGACCCAAACTCGATCGTGTTTTACCCCCAGTCACGTCGGTGACTGTACCCGCTTTCAGCGCGAGAGTCCGCTATATCGAGAGCTACGCGTGTTGGCCAGGAGACCCGAGTACCAGGGCGGTGACCAGCTGGCCTCGACGTTACCGTCGCTAGCTGGTCGCCAACGAATCTGCCGTGCTTGTACATGGACAACGCTCATTGACCCCGCACCGCTTGAAGGACCCACCACGCGGATGCCGCCTTTGAGTTGTTCCAGCGGAAGAATGCTGGAAGTTCGCCGTCACGGTGCCTCTCACTCGCGAACTGAGCCGAGCAGATGTTCCCGGTCAGCGGACGAAGGTGCTCAGGAGCGCTTGGACCTCGTAGACGTCGACGCCCTTGCCGAACTGCTTCGCGATCGGTTCGGCCGTGCCGGAGAGCCAGATCTTCAGCTCCGCGTCGAGGTCGAAGGTGCCCGCGGTCTCCACCGAGAAGTGGGTGATCGCGCGGTACGGGATCGAGTGGTACTCGACCTTGCGGCCGGTCACGCCCTGCTTGTCGACGAGGATCAGGCGCCGGTCGGTGAACAGGAACGAGTCCCGGATCAGCTGGTAAGCGGCGTGGATCTCCTCCCCCTGCGCCAGCAGGCGCCCGAACTCCTGCGCCGCCGCCCGCGGATCGGTCCGCGAAGCGTTGCCCATCATCCCGCCGAAAAGTCCCACCCGAGCTCCCATCGAAGATCCAGCGCTGCACGACCAACGTACCGAAACTCCGGAGGCCCGGACGATCGCGCCGTGCTGGAAGGCACCGAGGCGATCCCGGTACCGGCCGCAGGATCGTGCGGACTCGTTCCGCGTGCGCTGCTGGTCAGCGCGGGTGCGGACTTAATGTTGCTTAACGTTCAGCGGGCGACTTAGGTTCTGGCTGGATCGGAGATCCGCATCACGTCAAGGGAGACTCGGCTGTGGAGATCGCGACTCGTCGCTCCGCGCGCCGACCGGGCACCGTCTCGGCGGCCGCGGTGGCCCGTGCCGCCGGTGTGTCCACCGCCGCCGTCTCCTACGTGATGAACGGCAAGGGCGGGGTCGCGCCGGCCACTCGCCGGCACATCCTCGCCGTCGCCGACGAGCTCGGTTTCCGCCCGCCGACCCGGGGGAAGCCGGCCGACCCGAACCGGACCCGCGTGATCGGGCTGGTGCAGCCCAACATCATCAACCCGACCTACCCGCGGTTCGCGCAGAGCATCGTGTCCGCGGCCGCCGAGGCCGGGTACGAGGTGTTCGTCGCGACCACCCAGGACGACCTGCGGACGCTGGGCAAGGTCTCCACCAGCCTGGTGCACCGCAACGTCGACGGGGTCGTCCTGAGCGCCGCGTTCCGGGAGGACGCCACCGCGCTGCGGACGCTGCGCGCCGCCCGGATCCCGTACGTCTACCTGTCGCGGCGGTCCCAGTACCTGGAAGGGGACTTCGTCGGCATCGACGACACCGCCGCGGCGACGTCGCTGATGGAGCACGTGCTGGCGCACGGCCACACCGACATCGCCGTCGTGATCGGACCGCGGTTCTCCTCGGCGTCGCTGGCCCGGGAGCAGGCCTTCGTGTCGACCGCCCGCGCGCACGGCATCGACATCAGGGGCGACCGCAAGATCAGCACCGAGCTCGACAGCGATGGCGGCCGGCGCGCGGCGGCGCGGCTGTTCGCCAGCGACGACCCGCCGCGCGCCGTCCTGTGCGGCAGCGACGAGCAGGCGATCGGCGTCCTGGAGTACGCCGTCGAACGCGGAATCCGGGTTCCCGAGGACGTCGCGGTGACCGGGCACGACGGCATCCCGCACAGCATGTCCGGGCTGATCGGGCTCACCACCGTGATGCAGCCGCACGAGGAGATGGGCCGCGAGGCCTTCGGAATGCTGCTCAAACGCATGGAAAAACCGTCCAACAGCTACCAGTCGCTGGTCTGCGCGCACCGCCTGCACATCGGCCGCACCTGCGGTTGCGCACCGGAGACCGCCGATTCCCGCCGCTGAGAAGCGGTTTCCCGAACACCCGAGCAATCCTGCAAGCCTGGAACGGAACCGAAGGTCACGCCATGCCGAAAAACGCCGCGGAACCAGTCGTCCGCCCGCCGCGCGAGCTGAACAGAGTCATCTTCCGCAAGCTGCTCCCGCTGCTCATCGGGGCGTACATCATCAGCTTCCTGGACCGGACCAACATCGGTATCGCCAAGGAACAGCTGCAGATCGACCTGGGCATCTCCGCCACCGCCTACGGAATCGGCGCCGGGCTGTTCTTCATCACCTACTCGCTGGCGGAGATCCCGTCGAACCTGATCCTGCACCGGGTCGGAGCGCGGTTCTGGATCACCCGGATCATGATCACCTGGGGTCTCATCTCCGCCGGGATGGCCTTCGTGCAGGGCGAGTGGTCGTTCTACATCATGCGGATGCTGCTCGGCGCAGCCGAAGCGGGCCTGTTCCCAGGCGTCATGTACTTCCTGACGCAGTGGTTCACCCGCGCCGACCGCGCCAAGGCCAACGGCCTGTTCCTGCTCGGCGTGTCCACGGCCAGCATCCTCGGTCCCCCGCTGGGCGGCCTGCTGCTCGGCCTCGACGGTCTCGGCGGCATGCACGGCTGGCAGTGGATGTTCCTGATCGAGGGGCTGCCCGCCTGCCTGCTGGCGTTCGTGGTGTGGAAGAAGCTGCCCGACCGGCCGGACCAGGCGAACTTCCTGACCTCGGCCGAGGCCCAGGACCTCCAGCGGCGCATCGCCGCCGAGGACGAGGCGGGCGCCGAGGCCTCCGGCACGCACAGCATGCGCCAGGTGTGGCGGGACAAGCAGATCCTGCTGGTGGTGGCGGTCTACCTGTCGCAGCAGATCGCGGTGTACGCGCTGTCGTACTTCCTGCCGTCGATCATCGGCACCTACGGCGAGCTGTCGACGCTGCAGATCGGCTTGCTGACCTCGGTCCCGTGGATCTTCGCCGGGCTGGGCGCGTTCCTGGTGCCGCGGTTGGCCACCAGCGGCACCACCTCCCGGAAGCTGATCAGCATCACGATGGGCGGGATCTGCGTCGGCTTCGCCCTGGGCGCGGTGTCCGGCCCGGTCGTCGGCCTCATCGGGTTCTGCCTCGGCGCGTTCTCGTTCTTCGCGATGCAGCCGATCCTGTTCACCTTCCCGGCGTCCCGGTTGAGCGGGGCGACGCTGGCCGGCGGCATCGCGTTCGTCAACACCATCGGGCTGTTCGGCGGATTCCTCGGCCCGTACGTGATGGGCGCGATGGAAGACCTCACCGGCAGCAAGTTGTCGGGCCTGTGGTTCGTGGTCGGAGCGTGCGCCGTCGGCACCGTGCTGTCGTTCTTCCTCAAGTACGGCGAGAAGCGTTCGTGACACCGGAGTTTCCAGAAGGGATGCGGGAAGTGGATTTCTCGGGAAAGCGGGTGCTCGTCACGGCGGGCGCGGACGGCATCGGGCTGGCCATCGCCGACCGGTTCGGCGGGCTGGGGGCCCGCGTGCTCGTCACCGACATCAACGAGGACGCGGTCCGGGCCGCCCGGGCTCGCGGCCTGGCTGCCCTGGTCTCGGACGCCTCGAGCGAAGCGCAGGTCGAGGAGCTGATGGAGTCCGTGCGCGCGGAGCTCGGCGGCCTGGACGTGCTGGTCAACAACGCGGGCGTCGCCGGTCCGACCGGACCGGTGGAAACCCTGGACAGCGCGGCGTGGGCGCGGACCTTCGAGGTCAACGTCCACAGCCAGTTCTACTGCGTGAAGCACGGGCTGCCGCTGCTGCGCGAGTCGGCCGGGGCGTCGATCGTGAACCTGTCCTCGGCAGCCGGTCGGCTCGGCATGGCCGGGAGAAGCGCTTACTCGGCGTCGAAGTGGGCGGTGGTCGGGTTCACCAAGACGCTGGCCATCGAGCTCGGCCCGGAGGGGATCCGGGCGAACGCGATCTGCCCCGGCGCGGTCGACGGCCCGCGGATCCGCGCGGTCATCGAGGCGAAGGCCGAGATGCTGGGCCGGCCCGCGGAGGAGATCGCGGCCGCCTACCGGGACCAGTCGTCGATGCGCCGGCTGGTCACCGCCGAGGACATCGCGGACATGGCCGCGTTCCTGGCCGGCCCGCTCGCCCGCAACGTCAACGGCCAAGCGATGGCGGTCGACGGAAACACCGAGAAGCTCTACTGATCCACTGTGGAGGTCTGACGCGGATGGCTACCAACCGCAAGGTCATCATCACGTGCGCGGTGACGGGCGCGATCCACACCCCGTCGATGTCCGAGCACCTGCCGCTCTCGCCGACCGAGATCGCCGAGGCCGCGCTGGGCGCGGCCGAGGCGGGAGCGGCGATCGTGCACCTGCACGCCCGCGACCCGGAGGACGGCAGGCCGTCGCAGGACCCCGCCCACTTCGAACCGATCCTGGCGCAGCTAAAAGCCCACACCGACGCGGTCGTCAACATCACCACCGGCGGTTCACCGCACATGACCGTGCAGGAGCGGATGCGCCCGGCCGCGGTGTTCAAGCCCGAGCTCGCGTCGCTGAACATGGGCTCGATGAACTTCGGCCTGTACCCGATGCTGGACCGCTTCGCGGAGTTCCGGCACGACTGGGAGCGGGAGTCCCTGGAGAAGAGCCGGGACCTGGTCTTCAAGAACACCTTCGCCGACATCGAGGCGATCCTGGCCATCGGCGCGGCGAACGGCACCCGGTTCGAGTTCGAGTGCTACGACATCGCGCACCTCAACAACCTGGCGCACTTCGCCTCGCGCGGCCTGGCCCGGGGCCCGCTGTTCGTGCAGTCGGTCTTCGGCCTGCTGGGCGGCATCGGCGCGCACCCCGAGGACCTGATGCACATGCGCCGCACCGCCGACCGCCTGCTCGGCGACTCCTACCAGTGGTCGATCCTGGGTGCCGGCCGCAACCAGATCCCGCTGGCCACCATCGGCGCGGCCCAGGGCTCGCACGTGCGCGTCGGCCTGGAGGACTCGCTGTGGATCGGCCCGGGCGAGCTGGCCAAGACCAACGCCGACCAGGTGACCCGCATCCGCACCGTGCTGGAAGCCCTGAACCTGGAGGTCGCCACCCCCGACGAAGCCCGCGAGATCCTCCAGCTCAAGGGCAAGGACCAGGTCGGCTTCTGACCCCGCGGGCCGGAGCCGACCCCAGAGCTCCGGCCCGCACCGCTCAAGCTGCTCGCTATCGTCGACGCGGTGAGCGGAGGGCACCAGAACCGGATCGAGAACGCTGTACTGACGGCCCGGCAGCGAGGACGCTCCGGCCGGACGATCACTGCGCGGGGAGCCGGGAGACGTAGATCGTGTTGGCGGATCTCCCTCCGCCATAAGGGTTTTCGAAGGGCACGACGTGCGCTTGCGCCGTCTCGAAGACCTCGGCGAGCGTGGCGGTGAAGTCCGCGTCCGGCGGGTCGTCCGACCACAGCGCGAACGCCCCTCCGGGGTGGAGGTGGGCGGCGAGGCGGCGCAGTCCCGCCGGTGTGTAGAAGTCGGCGTGGCCGGAGTCCAGGACGTGGCGCGGCGAGTGGTCGATGTCGAGCAGGATCGCGTGGAACCGCCGACCGGGCGCCGCCGGGTCGAAGCCCGGGGCTGAGGCTGCCATGGCGAAGAAGTCGCCTCGCACGAACCGGTTCCGCGGGTCGCCGGTCAGCGACCCGGACAGCGGCAGCAGGCCGCGCCGGTGCCAGTCGACGACCTGGGGAAGTCCTTCGACGACGATCGAGGAGCGCACCCGCGGGTCGTCCAGCGCGGCACGCGCGGTGCAGCCGAGGCCGAGCCCGCCGACCACGACGTCGAAACCGGTGCCGGGCAGCTCGGCCAGGCCCAGCCGCGCGAGCTCCTCCTCGGCCACGGTGAACAGGCTCGACATCAGGTACTCGTCGTCGAGCTTGACCTCGTAGACGTCCACGCCCAGCAGCGGATCCCGCCGACGGCGCAGGCTGATCACACCGATCGGCGTCTCCTGCCAATCGATCTCCTCGAAACGAGCACCCATCCCGCTCTCCGATCCCAGGGGTCGCCCGCACCGGGCCGGTCGACCGGCGGCCGCCGCACGAGCAGGGCGGGCCGGTGGGGCCGACCCTATGCCGCGGCGGGGCCGCGGCGCGCAACGCCACGCCGATGCGGCGCACCGGCCGCCGGAACGGCCTGGTAGCTCCGTCGATTACGGTGGGTTCCAGTCCGGACCGGGAAGGGAATGACGTGAGCGAGCGGATGCAGATCGGCGAGGTCAAGACCGCCGGCGCCCGCACCCGGCTGTCGACCTTCCTGGCCGGTGCGTTCCTGATGGTGCTGTGCATCGTCTTCGGGCCGCTGGTCTCGCAGATCCCGATGGCCGCGCTGGTCGCCGTCATGGTGCTGGTCTCGGTCGGCACCTTCGACTGGCACAGCATCTCCCCCGCCACCCTCAAGCGGATGCCGGTCGGCGAGACGACGGTGATGGTCGTGACCGTGGCCGTCGTGGTGGCCACCCACAACCTGGCCATCGGTGTGGTCGTCGGCGCGATCACCGCGGTGGTCGTCTTCGCCCGCCGCGTCGCGCACCTCGTCGAGGTCACCGCCGTCACCGACCCGGACGGCACCGAGGTCGTCTACCGGGTCACCGGCGAGCTGTTCTTCGCCTCCAGCAACGAACTCGTCCAGCACTTCGACTACGCGGGCGATCCGGACCGGGTGGTCGTCGACCTCACCGACGCCCACATCTGGGACGCCTCCACCGTCGCCGCGCTGGACGCCGTCACCACCAAGTACGCGAGTCGGGGCAAATCGGTCGAGATCGTCGGCCTGAACACCCGCAGCGCCGAGATCCACCACCGGCTCACCGGCGAACTCACCGGCGGCTGACCGGTGCCGCGCAGCCGGGCGGCTGCGCGGCACTCGCGGTCAGGGCACGAGCACCAGGCGGATCGGGTCTCCCACCTTGTTCTCCAGCCGGTGCACCGCTTCGGCGGCCTCGGCCAGCGGCAGGTGGCCGCTGATGGACGGCGAGAGGTCCAGGCGACCGGTGGCGGCCAGGCGGATCAGCTGCTCGACGTGCTCGGGACCGGACCCGTAGTGACCGCGGATCTCGTTGCGGTTCCAGCTGAAGCGCGTGCCGTCGGTGACGGTGAGCGGCTGCGGCGTGAGCCCTGCCAGCACCATGGCACCGCCCCGGCAGAGGGTGCGGGCGGCCTGTTCCCGAACCGCGGGCACGCCGGCGAAGTCGAAGGCCAGGTCCAGGCCTCGGCCGCCGGTCACGCGCAGGACCGACGCGGCGAAGTCCGGGTCGGCCGGGTCGAGGGCGAGGTCGGCGCCGAAGGCGAGCGCGCGCTCGCGAGCGCTGGCCAGCGGATCGACCGCGATCACCGGTGCCGCACCGGCGAGCCGGGCCAGCTGGATGCCGTGCGCGCCCAGGCCGCCCGCGCCCCAGATGCCCACCGCCTGAGCCGGGCGGACGTCGCCGGTGGCGACGATGGCGGCGTAAGGCGTGGAGACCGCGTCCGGGATGATCGCGGCCTGGTCGAAGGGCAGGTCGTCCGGGATCGGGGCGAGGGTGTCCTCGCGGGCGATCGCGTACTGCGCCCAGCCGCCGTCGTAGTCCACACCGCGGGTGCGGGCCATCAGGCAGGGCGCGCGGCGACGGCGGCAGTTGGCGCACTCGCCGCAGCTCTGCCCGGCCTGCAGCGCCACGCGCGTGCCTACGGCCCAGTCGCCGCCCAGGTCCGGGCCGAGCGAGTGGATCACGCCGGCGACCTCGTGCCCGAGGGTGATCTCCTCGACGGGCACGAACGGCTTCAGGCTGCCGTCGATCAGGTGCACGTCGGACAGGCACACCCCGGCGGCCTTGACCTCGATCAGCACCTCCCCCGGCCCGGGAACGGGCACCGGGACCTCTTGGACGCGGAACTCTCCGCTGGGCACGTGCAACCGCCCGGCGAGCATGGTGTCCATGGATGAAACCTCCGATTTCTGCGTGGGATCGGCGACTCAGCGCGCGGTGTGGACGTCCTCGACGTAGCGGCCGTCGGCGACCAGCGAATCGAGCCAGGCGGTTCCGTCGCCTCCGGTGCGCTCCGCGTGGATGGCCCGGAACGCGTCGCGCACGCCAGGTGCCATCCGGGTCCCGTCGCCGCAGACGTAGACCTTCGCCCCGTCGCCGAGCAGCTTCCACAGCTCGTCGGCCTCGGCGGCGATGCGGTGCTGGACGAAGGCCTTACCGTCGACCGGTTCGGCGCTGAAGGCCGGGCGCATCTCGACCGCACCGGCCAGCTCGGCCGCGCGCAGTTCGGCGCTGTGCAGGTAGTCGGCATCCGGGGCGTCGCAACCGAAGTAGCACAGCGCCGGGGCGAGCTGGTCGCCGTTCGCCGCGCGGGCGAGCCGGTCGGCGATGGCGCCGCGGAAGGGGGCCAGGCCGGTACCGGCCGAGATCATGATCACCGGGGTGTCGTGGTCGATCCGGAACGCGGCCCGGCACGGCTGGACCCGCGCGAGCACGGTGTCACCGGGGCGCACGTGGTTCAGGTATCCCGAACCCGTGCCGCGGAAGGTGCCGCGCCCCGAGCGCGCAGGGGCCTCGAGCAGTGACACCATCAGGTCGACGTGGTGCGGATCGCCGCCCGGTGACGATGAGATCGAGTAGTGGCGCGGCCGGATCGGCGGCAGCAGGTCCAGCAGCACCGGCCAGGTCAGCTGCTCGATCAGCGCGGGATTGTCCTCGACGACGTCCAGCAGACTGCGGTGGTCCGGGTCTTCGGCCAGGGCCCGCAGGGCCTGCTGCTCGGGCGGGCACGGGTTGAGCTCGGCGAGGGCGGTCAGCTGCGCGCTGGTCGGGCGGTCCTGCAGCTCGACGTGCCGGGTCAGCAGCTCGCGAACGGTCACCGGCCGGTCGACCGCGATCCCGTCCCGGCGCGGCGCGATGCTGAGGACGGTGTCCAGATCCACCCGCAGGATCCGGGCGGCGCGCTCGACCAGGGCCGGGTCGTTGGCCGGGAGCACGGTGAGGTGGTCGGCGGTCCGGTAGGTCTCGCCCTCGGGCAGCTCCAGCCGAACGAAGCGCTTGGTGCGCGAGTAGCCGGGGCTGGTGAGGTCGGCGGTCTCGGTGACCGTCATCGGCGTCATGCCGTGCCGGGCGGCCAGCGGACCACCGGTGAGCTCGGTGACGATGTGCGCGGGACTCGCGGGCTGGTCGGCGCCGACCGCGGCGGGGTCGCCGTGCTCCTCGAGCACGGCGTTGCGCAGTGCGGCGGTGAAGGCCTTGACCGCGCCGGTCAGATCGCCAGCGGCATCAGCCTCCGCGCGCTCCAGCAACCGGGTTCCGCCGAGGTCGGCCAGCCGGGCGTCGACGTAGGTCGGGATGCGCTGGTAGGTGGCGGACCAGTTGCGGTCACCGACGCCGAGGACCGCGTAGGTGACGCCGTCGGCGGCACCGGGCTCGGCGTTCTCCAGCCAGCGGACGAACTCCGCCGCGTCATCGGTGGGCTGGCCGTTGTAGGAAGCGGCGGTGATGACGACGGGCCGGTCGGTGGGCAGTGCCCCGGTGTGGTCGTCGAGCGGGGCGGTGGCGGTGTCGCAGCCGATCTCGGCGGTCGCTTCCGCGAGCTGGGCCGAGAAGTCGCGGCAGGTCCCGTAGTTGCTGCCGTGCAGCAGCAGGACTCCGGTTCCCGGCCGCACCCGGGTGGGCACCCCGCGGTCCGCGACGGGCGCCTCGGTGGTCCGGGCGGGCGCGACGACGCGGTCCGCCGAAGTGCGCCGGGCCAGGGCGAGGGTCAAGCCGTCGGGCTTGATGGTGAGCGCCTGCTTGAGGCGCAGCTGGTAGTCGGCGTGGTCGAGCAGCCGGTAGCGGTGGACCAGCATCGCGAGCAGCATCGTGGCCTCGTGCAGCGCGAACTGCCTGCCGATGCACGCGCGTTCGCCGGTCCCGAACGGCTTGAAGGCGTGCGGGGAGCGCGCCGCTTCGGCCTCGGGCGTGAAGCGGGCGGGGTCGAACAGCTCGGGGTTGTCGCCCCAGACCGGATCCCGGTGCAGCATCGGGGTCACCACCGACGCCCACTGCCCCGCCCGCATCGGGATGCCACCCAGGACGGTGTCGTGGCGGGCCTGGCGCGAAAAGCCCGGTGCCGGCGGGAACATCCGCAGCGTCTCGTTGAGCACCTGGCGGGTGAAGCGCAGCCGGCCGATGTCCTCGAAGGTCGGTTCCGGGTCCGGCTGGTCGCCCCACAGCTCGTCCACCTCGCGCTGCACCATCCGCAGCGCGGTCGGGTGCTTGACCAGGTTGTGCAGCGCGAAGGACAGGGTGCCGGAGGTGGTCTCGTGCCCGGCGATCAGGAAGGTGATCACCTGGTCGCGGATGTTCGCCAGGTCGAGGGTGGTGCCGTCCGAGGGGTGGGTGGCGCTGAGCATCAGGCCCAGCAGGTCCTCGTTCTCCGGTGCCGGTGCGCCGGGAGCGGTGCGCACCGCGATGACCTCGTCCACCACCGAGGCGAGGAAGGCCGCGTCGGCGCGGAACGCCTCGTCGGTGCGCGAGTGGTCGGCGTGCGGGTCGCGGCTGAGCTTGGTCATCGCCCAGTGCAGGCAGCGCACCAGGGCGTCGACGAACGGGTGCGGTTCGTCCCGCTCGAACGAACCGAAGTCGAACCCGAACCCGGCCAGGCCGATGGTGTCCAGGGTCATCCGGGTCATGTCGTCGGCCACGTCGACCGGGCTGCCCGCCGCGCACCTGCGGTCCCACACCTCGATCAGCCGCCGGGCGACGCGCAGCATCACCGGGTGGTAGGTGCGCATCGAGCCGAGGGCGAAGGCGGGCATCAGGATGTCGTGCGCCTTCGTCCAGTTGGGCTCGTCGTTGTAGGCGGTGAACAGCCCGTCGTGGGCGAACTCGCGGACGTTCTCCAGGGCCGGTCCGACGGCCTTGCCGAACCGCTGCTCGTCGGAGAGCTCGGTCACCAGCTCCAGGCTGCTGACCAGCAGCGCGTCCTGGCCGTGCTGGCGCTGGACGAAGGCCGGACCGTGCTGCCGGATCAGCTGCATCGACCGGAGGACGGGTGTGCTGGTCGGCGCGTGGGAGACGTCGACGACGGGGATTCCGGGCTGGAGCAGAGTCGCGGCCATGGGGGCCAACCGCCTTCCGTGCTGTGGGGAACCGCCGGGGAGAGCGGTCTCCTCCACACTCGCCCCGCGCGGAGCCCCGAGGCGGCCGCCGCACTGCATAATCGTGTAGCCCGTCGGGGCACCTGGGACTTGCCAAATCGACCGGAGTGCGCAACACGCAGGGAGCAGCACATGGATCCCGAGTCGTGCGGGCCACCGCACGGTCTTCCGTCCGCGGGGACCTGGCGCCAGGAAGCGATCACCTGGCGCAACCGCATGATCCTCCTGCTCGACCACCTGCCGACGCCGATCGCGCTCTGCGACGCCGACGGCGGCATCCTGCTGGCGAACCCGGCGATGGCCGCCGAGTGGGGCCTGTTGCCGGGGCAGATGCGCGGGCGCAACGCGCTCGACTTTCTTCCGGCCCCGCGCGAAGGCCCGGCTCCACCCGATCGCCGAAGCCGTCCGGCTGCACCGCAGGTCCCGCTACCCGGTCGAGGTCAGCTGGACCCCGCCGAGCGGCGTCGAGCGCTACGGCGAGGTCGACGTCACCCCGGTCAGCGACACCGCGGACGCTCCCCCGGCCCTGATGCTGGTGCTCCGCGTCCTCGGCGAAAGAGTCGAAACACCACCGGAAGAGCCGGCGCCACCGGCCAGCGAGATCGAAGCGCGAATCTCGCCCTGGCAGCGGGCGGCGACACGACCGCCCGGATCGCCAAGGCGGTCGACCTGACCGTGGACGGCGTCAACTACCACCTGGCGCAGCTCTCCCGCCGCTGGAACGTGCGAGGCAGAACGGCGCTGGTGGCACGTGCCTACGCGCTGGGAGTCCTCAACCCCGAAGCCTGGCCCCCGGCCCCGACCGAACCCGCCTGAGCCCCGTTGGCGCTCAGGCGGTGTGTCACTCGCTCAGCCCAGCGAGGAACGACGTCCAGCTCGCGCGCGAGAACACCAGCACCGGCCCATCAGGATCCTTCGAGTCCCGCGTCGCGACCAAGTCAGCGGCGATGGCAACCTCTACACAAGCGCCGTTGTTGCCGCTACGACTGGACTTTCGCCACTGCAAGCTGGACGGGCTGACCTGCACTGTCCGCCTCCGCGTCACGTCTCTACCAGCTTCCTGATCAGCGCGAGCGAGTCATCAGGCTGCATGGCAGTTTCCTGAAGGTTCTTCGCAGTCATCATATAGGTGCTCACCTGATCGGGATCCTGGAGATATACGGCGCCGTCCAGCAACTCCGTGTAGCCGATGGGCTTGGCAGCATCGAACTCGAACAGGAAGAACGGCCCACTCACCGCAGCATGCGGTCCGTCTTGCGGACGGATCACCTGAATCGTCACGTTCGATCGTTCCGCCACTTCAAGGAGGTGACGGTACTGATCACGTCTGATCTCGTCATCACCAATATGGCGAAGCAAGGCCGATTCCTCGATCACGGCGTGGAAGCCGAGCGGCTGAGCGGCAGCCAGACGATCAGCCCGAGCCAACCGGAAGGACACGAAGCGCTCACTGTGATCTGGACGCACGAAACCCGTTGCCATGGTCGCCGCGCGAGCGTACTCCTCCGTCTGCAGCAGCCCAGGCAGCAGTGCGGTCTCGTAGTTGAACTCTGACTTCGCCAACCCTTCAAGTCCCACAAAGGTCTTGAACCAGTCCGGAACCACGTTCGCCCAAGGCGCCCACCAGGTACGAGCATCAGAGCTGGCGGTCAAGCTGACCAGCCGGTCGATGTCATGCCGGGGAACATCGTAGAACTCGAGCAGCGACGCGATCTCCGATGGCTGTTGCTGGTAGCGCCCCGTTTCCAAATGCGTGATCTTGGCGTGGCTGCACGCGAGAACACCGCCCGCATCCGACACAGTGCGCCCCGCTTGGATTCGGTAGCGCCGAAGTTCGTTGCCATCAGCCATCGCAGCGCCGAGGGATCGCCACGCTCAACCACGCCTGCCTCCAATCACGCCGGGAGATCCAAGTAGCCGTCCCGACCTGCACCTCTTTCGGGGGCCAGCCAGAACGTCCACTCGATTCGGTAATCGATTAGCTAACAAGTTAGCACTACCGTTAGCCGCGTCATGGTCTGGATCACAGGGAGGTTGTCATGTCGGCGTTGCCGTTGTGGAGCGAGGAGGAGTTCGTGGCCGCTCTTCAGGAGCTCGCTCGGGAGAACGCTCCGCGGGTGTTCGCACTGTGCGAGGAGATCGGCGATCGGCAAGACGGGCACGTCGAGTACTGGGGCATGGCCTTCGACGACGGCGCCGACGTCGTCAGCGCCTCCGGCCAGCTGCGGGCCAGCTTCAAGTCCGCCGAAGCCGCGCTGGACCGGCTTTCCAGGCGGTCAAACCTGCACCTCGTCTGGGGTTGACCACGCAGAACTCCGCCGACAGCCTCCAAGCTGGAGCTCTCGGCGGAGTTCCCGCCCTCCCAGCCCAGTAGCCGAAGGGAACTGACCCACGCCAGGAGCCCGATGACATACGGTCACGCGCTCGCCAGCGCTTTCCTCTGCTGCGCTAGCCTGCTCGCGTGGTGACAGGTGAGCTGAAGAACAAGATCGACCGGTTGTGGGATGCCTTCTGGTCTGGGGGGATCTCGAATCCACTGGAGGTGATCGAGCAGATCACTTACCTCATGTTCATCCGGCGCCTTGACCAGCTTCAGCAGGTCAGGGAACGCAAGGCGAACCGTACCGCGAAACCGGTGGAGAATCCGATCTACACCGGGGACACACAGCACCTCCGTTGGTCGGTCTTTCCAGAACAAGGCCCCCGGAGGACCATGCTGACCCACACTCCGGGACGGTGTCTTCCCATGGGCTTCGCAACCTCGGCGGCGACGACTCGACATACGCGCACCACATGAAGGGACGCGCGGGTTCACAATCACCACTCCGAACCTGCTGACGAAGGCCGTGTCCGATGATCAGCCGACATCGACATGGGCGACAAAGACACCAAGGGTGATCTGTACGAGTACATGCTCAGCAAGATCGCGACGGCTGGGCAGAACGGCCAGTTCCGCACGCCCCGCACATTTCCAGCTGATGGTCGAGATGATGGCGCCTCAGCCAGGCGACGAGATCTGCGATCCGGCATGCGTTCGGCTGGCTTCCTGGTGGCCGCCGCCGGAGTACGTCGAGCGCACACACCGCGACGCGCTAATTGCTCCGGAGCAGCGAAAGCACTTCAACGAGAGCATGTTCCACGGCTTCGACTTCGACAGCACGATGCTGCGGATCGGCAGTATGAACATGCTGTTGCACTCGGTCGAGAACCCGGACATCCGGTACCGCGACTCACTTGCGAGAACGTTGCCGACGACGCCAGCCGGTACTCAATGATCCTCGCGAACCCGCCGTTCGCAGGGAGTCTCGGACTACGACGCAACTGCGAATGACCTACAGAAGGTCGTCAAGACGAAGAAGACCGAGCTGCTATTTCTCGTCCTCTTCCTGCGGCTACTCAAAAACGGTGGCCGAGCCGCGGTGATTGTGCCAGATGGGGTACTGTTCGGATCCAGCAAGGCACACAAGACGTGCGGAAGCTACTGGTGGAGGACCACAAACTCGACGCAGTGGTCAAACTGCCAGCGGCGTATTCAAGCCCTACGCCGGCGTGTCGACCGCGATCCTGTCTTCACCAAGACCAATAGTGGCGGCACTGACAAGGTCTGGTTCCTACGATGTCCACCGCCGACGGATTTAGCCTCGACGACAAGCGCATACCACTGCTTGATTACGAGAAGCTCGGTCCGTCCGTCGATAGCACGTTGACCGACGACGAACACGCCAAGAACAACCTCCCGACGTACTAGCCAGATGGCATCGCCGTACCGGAAGCGAACGGGAACGCGCACACTCCGAGCAAAGCTTCTGCGTCTCGAAAGAAGAGATCGCCGCGCGGGGCTATGACCTCAGCATCAACCGATACAAAGAGATCGTCCACGACGAAGCCGAACACCGGGCACCGGAAGAGATCCTGGACGAACTGGCCCGGATCGAAAGCGAGATCCAGCAGGGGATGAGCGAGCTTAAAGGGATTGCTTGGATGAGGACATTGCGCCTACGTATCCACTCGGCCGATCTTTGCGATATCTCCATTTTGGGCGAAACACCCTCAACGGAGCCGACGTGATATGGGGGATCCGGCTATCCATGGCTTTCCATGCCGACATGGAACCAAGGAAAGTTGCTTTAACACAACAAAAGAGGCAAATTTTACACGGCTCGCAATCGACGTATGCCGATGCTGGAGTTTGAAGCTTCAGACGACTGTCCCTAGGCGACAGGTGTCTAAGGCTTCAACTCAGCCATCGGGTCTACAAGTCGATTGCCGAGCCGTTTGTAATTTGCTCTTTTGTTGTGTTAAGCAACTTTCCTTGGTTCATGTCGGCAATGGAAAGCCATGGATAGCCGGATCCCCAGTATTCACGTCGGCTCCGTGAGGGTGTTCGCCCAATGGAGATATCGCAAAGATCGGCGAGTGGATACGTAGGCCAATGTCTCATCCAAGCATCCCTTTAAGCTCGCTCATCCCCTGCTGGATCTCGCTTTCGATCCGGGCCAGTTCGTCCAGGATCTCTTCCGGTGCCCGGTGTTCGGCTTCGTCGTGGACGATCTCTTTGTATCGGTTGATGCTGAGGTCATAGCCCCGCGCGGCGATCTCTTCTTTCGAGACGCAGAAGCTTTGCTCGGAGTGTGCGCGTTCCCGTTCGCTTCCGGTACGGCGATGCCATCTGGCTAGTACGTCGGGGAGGTTGTTCTTGGCGTGTTCGTCGTCGGTCAACGTGCTATCGACGGACGGACCGAGCTTCTCGTAATCAAGCAGTGGTATGCGCTTGTCGTCGAGGCTAAATCCGTCGGCGGTGACATCGTAGAACCAGACCTTGTCAGTGCCGCCACTATTGGTCTTGGTGAAGAACAGGATCGCGGTCGACACGCCGGCGTAGGGCTTGAATACGCCGCTGGGCAGTTTGACCACTGCGTCGAGTTTGTGGTCCTCCACCAGTAGCTTCCGCACGGTCTTGTGTGCCTTGCTGGATCCGAACAGTACCCCATCTGGCACAATCACCGCGGCTCGGCCACCGTTTTTGAGTAGCCGCAGGAAGAGGACGAGAAATAGCAGCTCGGTCTTCTTCGTCTTGACGACCTTCTGTAGGTCATTCGCAGTTGCGTCGTAGTCGAGACTCCCTGCGAACGGCGGGTTCGCGAGGATCATTGAGTACCGGCTGGCGTCGTCGGCAACGTTCTCGCCAAGTGAGTCGCGGTACCGGATGTCCGGGTTCTCGACCGAGTGCAACAGCATGTTCATACTGCCGATCCGCAGCATCGTGCTGTCGAAGTCGAAGCCGTGGAACATGCTCTCGTTGAAGTGCTTTCGCTGCTCCGGAGCAATTAGCGCGTCGCGGTGTGTGCGCTCGACGTACTCGGCGGCGGCCACCAGGAAGCCAGCCGAACCGCATGCCGGATCGCAGATCTCGTCGCCTGGCTGAGGCGCCATCATCTCGACCATCAGCTGGATAATGTGGCGGGGCGTGCGGAACTGGCCGTTCTGCCCAGCCGTCGCGATCTTGCTGAGCATGTACTCGTACAGATCACCCTTGGTGTCTTTGTCGCCCATGTCGATGTCGCTGATCATCGACACGGCCTTCGTCAGCAGGTTCGGAGTGGTGATTGTGAACCGCGCGTCCTTCATGTGGTGCGCGTATGTCGAGTCGTCGCCGCCGAGGTTGCGAAGCCATGGGAAGACACCGTCCCGGAGTGTGGTCAGCATGTCCTCCGGGGCCTTGTTCTGGAAGACCGACCAACGGAGGTGCTGTGTGTCCCCGGTGTAGATCGGATTCTCCACCGGTTTCGCGGTACGGTTCGCCTTGCGTTCCCTGACCTGCTGAAGCTGGTCAAGGCGCCGGATGAACATGAGGTAAGTGATCTGCTCGATCACCTCCAGTGGATTCGAGATCCCCCCAGACCAGAAGGCATCCCACAACCGGTCGATCTTGTTCTTCAGCTCACCTGTCACCACGCGAGCAGGCTAGCGCAGCAGAGGAAAGCGCTGGCGAGCGCGTGACCGTATGTCATCGGGCTCCTGGCGTGGGTCAGTTCCCTTCGGCTACTGGGCTGGGAGGGCGGGAACTCCGCCGAGAGCTCCAGCTTGGAGGCTGTCGGCGGAGTTCTGCGTGGTCAACCCCAGACGAGGTGCAGGTTTGACCGCCTGGAAAGCCGGTCCAGCGCGGCTTCGGCGGACTTGAAGCTGGCCCGCAGCTGGCCGGAGGCGCTGACGACGTCGGCGCCGTCGTCGAAGGCCATGCCCCAGTACTCGACGTGCCCGTCTTGCCGATCGCCGATCTCCTCGCACAGTGCGAACACCCGCGGAGCGTTCTCCCGAGCGAGCTCCTGAAGAGCGGCCACGAACTCCTCCTCGCTCCACAACGGCAACGCCGACATGACAACCTCCCTGTGATCCAGACCATGACGCGGCTAACGGTAGTGCTAACTTGTTAGCTAATCGATTACCGAATCGAGTGGACGTTCTGGCTGGCCCCCCGAAAGAGGTGCAGGTCGGGACGGCTACTTGGATCTCCGGCGTGATTGGAGGCAGGCGTGGTTGAGCGTGGCGATCCCTCGGCGCTGCGATGGCTGATTGGCAACGAACTTCGGCGCTACCGAATCCAAGCGGGGCGCACTGTGTCGGATGCGGGCGGTGTTCTCGCGTGCAGCCACGCCAAGATCACGCATTTGGAAACGGGGCGCTACCAGCAACAGCCATCGGAGATCGCGTCGCTGCTCGAGTTCTACGATGTTCCCCGGCATGACATCGACCGGCTGGTCAGCTTGACCGCCAGCTCTGATGCTCGTACCTGGTGGGCGCCTTGGGCGAACGTGGTTCCGGACTGGTTCAAGACCTTTGTGGGACTTGAAGGGTTGGCGAAGTCAGAGTTCAACTACGAGACCGCACTGCTGCCTGGGCTGCTGCAGACGGAGGAGTACGCTCGCGCGGCGACCATGGCAACGGGTTTCGTGCGTCCAGATCACAGTGAGCGCTTCGTGTCCTTCCGGTTGGCTCGGGCTGATCGTCTGGCTGCCGCTCAGCCGCTCGGCTTCCACGCCGTGATCGAGGAATCGGCCTTGCTTCGCCATATTGGTGATGACGAGATCAGACGTGATCAGTACCGTCACCTCCTTGAAGTGGCGGAACGATCGAACGTGACGATTCAGGTGATCCGTCCGCAAGACGGACCGCATGCTGCGGTGAGTGGGCCGTTCTTCCTGTTCGAGTTCGATGCTGCCAAGCCCATCGGCTACACGGAGTTGCTGGACGGCGCCGTATATCTCCAGGATCCCGATCAGGTGAGCACCTATATGATGACTGCGAAGAACCTTCAGGAAACTGCCATGCAGCCTGATGACTCGCTCGCGCTGATCAGGAAGCTGGTAGAGACGTGACGCGGAGGCGGACAGTGCAGGTCAGCCCGTCCAGCTTGCAGTGGCGAAAGTCCAGTCGTAGCGGCAACAACGGCGCTTGTGTAGAGGTTGCCATCGCCGCTGACTTGGTCGCGACGCGGGACTCGAAGGATCCTGATGGGCCGGTGCTGGTGTTCTCGCGCGCGAGCTGGACGTCGTTCCTCGCTGGGCTGAGCGAGTGACACACCGCCTGAGCGCCAACGGGGCTCAGGCGGGTTCGGTCGGGGCCGGGGCCAGGCTTCGGGTTGAGGACTCCCAGCGCGTAGGCACGTGCCACCAGCGCCGTTCTGCCTCGCACGTTCCAGCGGCGGGAGAGCTGCGCCAGGTGGTAGTTGACGCCGTCCACGGTCAGGTCGACCGCCTTGGCGATCCGGGCGGTCGTGTCGCCGCCCGCTGCCAGGGCGAGGATTCGCGCTTCGATCTCGCTGGCCGGTGGCGCCGGCTCTTCCGGTGGTGTTTCGACTCTTTCGCCGAGGACGCGGAGCACCAGCATCAGGCCGGGGGAGCGTCCGCGGTGTCGCTGACCGGGGTGACGTCGACCTCGCCGTAGCGCTCGACGCCGCTCGGCGGGGTCCAGCTGACCTCGACCGGGTAGCGGGACCTGCGGTGCAGCCGGACGGCTTCGGCGATCGGGTGGAGCCGGGCCTTCGCGCGGGGCCGGAAGAAGTCGAGCGCGTTGCGCCCGCGCATCTGCCCCGGCAACAGGCCCCACTCGGCGGCCATCGCCGGGTTCGCCAGCAGGATGCCGCCGTCGGCGTCGCAGAGCGCGATCGGCGTCGGCAGGTGGTCGAGCAGGAGGATCATGCGGTTGCGCCAGGTGATCGCTTCCTGGCGCCAGGTCCCGCGGACGGAAGACCGTGCGGTGGCCCGCACGACTCGGGATCCATGTGCTGCTCCCTGCGTGTTGCGCACTCCGGTCGATTTGGCAAGTCCCAGTGCCCCGACGGGCTACACGATTATGCAGTGCGGCGGCCGCCTCGGGGCTCCGCGCGGGGCGAGTGTGGAGGAGACGCTCTCCCCGGCGGTTCCCCACAGCACGGAAGGCGGTTGGCCCCCATGGCCGCGACTCTGCTCCAGCCCGGAATCCCCGTCGTCGACGTCTCCCACGCGCCGACCAGCACACCCGTCCTCCGGTCGATGCAGCTGATCCGGCAGCACGGTCCGGCCTTCGTCCAGCGCCAGCACGGCCAGGACGCGCTGCTGGTCAGCAGCCTGGAGCTGGTGACCGAGCTCTCCGACGAGCAGCGGTTCGGCAAGGCCGTCGGACCGGCCCTGGAGAACGTCCGCGAGTTCGCCCACGACGGGCTGTTCACCGCCTACAACGACGAGCCCAACTGGACGAAGGCGCACGACATCCTGATGCCCGCCTTCGCCCTCGGCTCGATGCGCACCTACCACCCGGTGATGCTGCGCGTCGCCCGGCGGCTGATCGAGTGTGGGACCGCAGGTGCGCGGCGGGCAGCCGGTCGGACGTGGCCGACGACATGACCCGGATGACCCTGGACACCATCGGCCTGGCCGGGTTCGGGTTCGACTTCGGTTCGTTCGAGCGGGACGAACCGCACCCGTTCGTCGACCCTGGTGCGCTGCCTGCACTGGGCGATGACCAAGCTCAGCCGCGACCCGCACGCCGACCACTCGCGCACCGACGAGGCGTTCCGCGCCGACGCGGCCTTCCTCGCCTCGGTGGTGGACGAGGTCATCGCGGTGCGCACCGCTCCCGGCGCACCGGCACCGGAGAACGAGGACCTGCTGGGCCTGATGCTCA